>NZ_JBHZGO010000089.1:0-126213 GCF_042747725.1 Coleofasciculus sp. H7-2 | reverse complement strand
CTTGGCTTTCAAACTATTATTTTTTCTAGGTTCGGTGCGCTTCGGTGTCGCTTCACTTTCGCTTGCTCTCCCGACCGCTTTATTAATGTAGCAACCTCTTACCAACTCTGTCAACTGTTTTGAAAAAAAAAATTTGTGCAGCTCAAAAACCGCTGCCAGAGAGCTATTTGGGCTAAGTTGTTTTTGGAAGGTTCTACAAAGGTAAGGAAAAAAGAGAAGTGGTGAGTCCAAGCGCTGTTCTACCCCTCTTAATCGTGTTAGACCCGCTGTTACGCAGCTGGTTGTTAGAGGATGTTGGGCGGGGCGATCGCACGACTCAAGGCTTGTTAAGCGGCGAAGTACGTGTTGGGCAAGCAGATTGGACTGCTAAAGAGGCAGGAGTAATTGCTGGATTGCCGATGGCTACCCGGATATTCCAGCTTTTGAGCGATAGTGTTAATTTTGTTCCTGTTGTCGCTGAAGGGGAACAGTGCCAGCGGGGGCAGTTGGTTGCTCAAATTCACGGTTCGCTAGATGCCCTGCTGCTTGGAGAACGAGTTGCCTTAAACCTAGCTATGCGTCTGAGTGGCATTGCTACACTCACCCGCAAGTACGTTAACCAAATTTCGGATTTGCCAGCTCAACTGGTGGATACCCGCAAAACTACTCCAGGGCTGAGAATATTAGAAAAGTATGCAACGCAGGTGGGAGGAGCGATTAACCACCGTATGGGGTTAGATGATGCAGTGATGATTAAGGATAATCACATTGCTGTGGCTGGAGGGATTGGAGAAGCGATCGCTCGTATCCGCTTGCATATGCCTTATCCCCTGACTATAGAAGTAGAAACCGAAACGCTGGCTCAAGTGGAAGAAGCCTTACAACATAGAGCCGATATCATCATGCTGGATAATATGCCGGTGGAGATGATGCGGCAGGCAGTGCAGATAATTCGCCACAGCAATGAGCGGATCAAGATTGAAGCATCGGGCAACATTACTATAGAAACTATTCGTGCCGTGGCTGAAACTGGCGTAGATTACATCTCCAGTAGCGCCCCGATTACTCGCTCAACATGGCTCGATTTGAGTATGAACATAGACGTTAGTACGATGGAGGAGAGAAGTATGCTGCCTGAGGTTTCGGGAAAACCCAATGAATTCTACCCTTGAACAACTTAAAAATAGATTTGAGCAGGCTTTAGTTGCCGCTTTTGGCAGTGACTATGCTGGGGTAGACCCAATGCTAGTGCCTGCTAGCAATCCCAAGTTTGGTGATTATCAGTCGAATGCGGCAATGTCCCTAACTAAACAGTTGGGTCAGCCGCCACGAGCGATCGCACAAAAAATCGTTGAGCATATAGATGTAACCAATATCTGCCAACCAATGGAAATCGCTGGTCCTGGTTTTATTAATTTCACCCTGAAACCAGAATATTTGGAAGCGCAGCTAGGTGCTATTCAGGTAGATTCCCAGTTGGGTGTCAGCAAGGCAAAAAATGCTCAGCGGGTAGTCGTGGATTTTTCTAGCCCTAATATTGCTAAAGAGATGCACGTTGGGCACTTGCGTTCAACGATCATAGGAGATTGTATTTCCCGAACTTTAGAATTTCGGGGTCACGATGTCTTGCGGCTGAATCATGTGGGCGACTGGGGAACGCAGTTCGGAATGCTTATTGCTTACTTACGGGAAGTTTGCCCAGAAGCTTTGACGACTGCTAATGCTATAGATTTGGGCGATTTAGTGGCTTTATACCGCAAAGCAAAACAGCGGTTTGATGAGGATGAGAAGTTTCAAGAAACTGCCCGACAAGAAGTAGTCAAGTTGCAAGCGGGTGACGAAGAGTCTCGGCGGGCATGGCAGCTGCTGTGCGAACAGTCCCGACGGGAGTTTCAGATGATCTACGATCGGCTTGATGTCCATCTAACAGAACGAGGAGAATCTTTCTATAACCCCTTGTTAGCAGGAGTGGTGAAAGACCTTGCCCAGTCGGGCTTGTTAGTGGAAGACAATGGGGCTAAATGCGTATTTCTGGAAGGGTTTACCAACAAAGAGGGTGAACCTTTGCCCATGATTGTCCAAAAGTCTGATGGAGGCTATAACTACGCCACTACTGATTTGGCAGCCTTACGCTACCGGATTGAACAAGATCGAGCCGATCGAATTATCTACGTTACAGATGCTGGACAGGCAAATCACTTTACTCAGGTGTTTCAGGTAGCGCAACGGGCTGGCTGGATTCCGGATAATTTAGAGTTGGTACACGTTCCCTTTGGTTTGGTGTTGGGGGAAGATGGAAAGAGGATAAAAACTCGCTTTGGAGAGGCGGTACGGTTGCGGGATTTGCTGGATGAAGCGATCGCGTCTGCCTGTGAAGACTTGGAAGCAAGACTCAAAGAAGAAGGGCGCAAGGAAACAGAAGAATTCATTGCCCACGTTGCTGAGATAGTTGGCATTAGTTGTGTCAAGTATGCCGACCTGAGCCAAAACCGGAACAGCAACTATATCTTCAACTCCAAGAAGATGGTAGCTCGAGAGGGCAACACAGCAACTTACTTACTCTATGCCTATGTCCGGATTCAGGGAATTAGCCGCAAAGGTGATATTGACTTTGAGAAATTGGGAGCAAATGCCAAAACTCTGTTGCAGGAAGAAACAGAACTTGTGCTAGCAAAGCATTTATTACAACTGAGCGAAATTGTTAGTGACGTTGAACAAGATTTGCTGCCCAATCGCCTTTGTCAATATCTATTTGAACTGAGTCAGAAGTTTAATCAATTCTACGACCAGTGTCAGGTGCTTAAAGCCGATGAACCTCAGCGAACATCTCGATTAGTTCTATGCGATTTGACTGCGCGAACTCTGAAGCTGGGATTATCGTTGCTTGGGATTTCCGTACTAGAGCGGATGTAAGCGGTTCGGTCTAGAGGCTGGTTGACTGACAAAACTCAAGAATCAAAGCTGTAAGATTTGATGGTAAATTCTCGATCCAATTGCTTTTGTGTTTGTTTTTTGACGCAGATGCAGGCTCTGGATCAATTCTGCCAGACAAGAAAATGGTTGGAAATAATTGCCATTCCTGATGCAAAACACCCTTGAGCCAATTCCAACCGATTCTCAGGTAGCTATTGCCCCGTTGCCAGTGAGCATCTACCCAACGACGTTTTCCCGCCGCAACCACCTCAATACCTTGTACCGTCAAAAGCAAGGTTGCCACTGCCATCACCAAGCATAGACGGGACAGGGCAGGGGCAGAGCGAAGTTCAGAACGTTCGAGTTGAAAGCCATTCGATTTTTCGTCAAGCAGTTCTTCTTCAATTTGAAAGCGTTCGCCATACTCAAAAAAGGTTTGTAGTGTCGTGGTTTGGTCGGAGACAACCATCCACAATTGCCGACTCAGAGGGTCGCGTGCCAAAGCCAGATGGAGGTGTTCGAGGGAATGGGTTTTAGTCAAACTGACGTTTTGGAGAAGCACGACTTCACCCAACGCCAGGTGATATTGGTTGAGTTGTATCCACCCATTGCGACACGAGTGAATCCAACTATTACTCTTGACTCGAATCCGAAAATGCCAGTGCAATTCATCTCGCAAATACTTCATTAATGTTGTGTCCGCAAAGCCTCGGTCTGCCAGAAAACACACTGAACTCCCAGGAGGCACTATACGAGCGGCTCGTTTCAACATCGCCTGATACATCTCAAAGCGCACACTGCTACTGCCATGTCGTATTACGCGCCTGCGCCAGGGGCACTGCCCGTCCTCGGTATTGTACCGAGAGGCGAATCAGACAGTACTCATTCTAGAGCATGGACGTATCTTCAATCAGGGTGATCTCTGAAACTCCCCATCCACTCAAGGCAGTTTGAATCAGACCACTATAGAGTCGTTGCACGTTGATGCGAGGATTATGAAACCACCGACTGAAGCGTCGTTGATGACTTTGAGCAAAAACGGCGCGAGTTTTCACATAAATCGTCCATTTGGTTAAGTTAATACATTCGCTACAGACTAAGCCAATCACCATCCAAATCAGCGTTTGTAAATGTCGCTGGTCTGCCCAAGTCATGGATTGACCTAACAAGGTGTGTAGTTGATGATAGAGTTGGGAGGTTTTCATCGGTTCCTGTGGTTGTGTGGTAACTTTCACAATAAACCGGAAATGCCCTTCTACCAAGGGTTGAACCTCCCTTTTCTTGCAGTTTTGTCAGTCAACCAGGTCTAGAGGTTTAGGAACCATGATCGAGTGTCAAAAAATGACAAAGGAGTTGTTGCGCGATGCCTTTGCGTTATTAGGTGAATTCCTTAGCTTCAAACAGAATTCATCTCACACTCCCCTGAGTACAGGGTGAGGTGTGAGATGAATTCTGGGCAATGAGGAAGTGACCAACGAGCGATATTGAACGCAGTTCAATCAGAAATGTTGGTCGGTGACGAATTGCCAGCCTCAAGTTTAAGGGAATCAATAAAGTCTTCTAGTATCTGAGTCATAGTTTTATCTTTTTGTGCTGAGTATAACCGTAGCTTATTTAACCTACGTTCAGAAATCCGCAAATTCAATGTTTTTGTTTTCATTAAGTAACTACAGCGCCAGTACGTTTATGTTACTATATAAGGAGGTCGAATCAAAAAAAATAAAGGCTCTTCATTACTTGGTATGCTAAAAAGTTGATCCCAAAACTTGAAAGGCTTACCTAGCAAGGTATAACAATTTTGGACTGTATTTTCTATTTAATAAACGCTAAATTGGCTTAAATTTATGGCTAGTATAGCTTGTGGCGCTTCTTGACTATAATTTAGCATACCAACTACGGAAGAGCCAAAATAAATGCGAATCTCATACCAGTACAAAATCAAGCCTAATAAAGAACAATCTGACAAAATTGATAAAACGCTCGAAATGCTACGGTATCAGTATAATTATTTGCTAGCTCAAAGATTTGATTGGTATGAGATGAATCGCTGTTCGATTGATAGATGTTCGTTAATCTGTCATTTACCCGAACTAAAAGACCAACCCAATTATTACAACCAAAAATCATCCCTAACTCAACTGAAAGCAGACCGCCCTTGGTATAAAGATATTCATTCTCAAGTGCTTCAAGAAGTACCTAAAAAGGTTGAGATAACTTTCGATAGATGGTTGAAAGGTGATGCTAACGGTAAAAAATCAGGTAGACCTAGATTCAAAGGCGCTGGACAATACAAGACTTTTACGTATCCACAATTTAAAAAACATCATTTTGCCAATAATAAAATTACTCTCTCAAAAATAGGGGACGTAAAAGTAATTGTTCATCGTCAAATACCTGACGGCTTTGATATTAAGACTGTATCTGTTACCAAAAAAGCAGATGGTTATTATGTTACTCTAAGCCTTGACGATCAAACAGTTCCAACTATCAAGCATGATTTTGATGCTGATAATATTGTTGGTATTGATGTAGGGTTGATAGATTTTTATGTCGCTTCTGACAATACCCGAATTGCAGCACCAAAATATTTACGCAAAGCTGAATGCAAGTTAAAGTCAGCACAGCGCCGTGTTTCTCGTAGAAAAAAAGGTTCTAATCGCCGCAAAAAAGCAATTAAAAAGCTAGGAATTCAACATAAAAAAGTTGCTGATACTAGGAAAGACTTCCACTTTAAAACGGTTAAATCACTACTTGACGAATACGATGTGATATCTGTTGAAAAGTTGAATATAAAAGGACTCGCTAAATCAAGATTGGCAAAAAGTGTGAATGATGCTGGATGGGGACAATTCATGTCAATACTAACAGCCAAAGCCGAAAATGCTGGGTTGTGTGTAGTAGAAGTACTTCCATTCGGCACAAGCCTTGAATGCTCAAGCTGTGGTCACAAGGTCAAAAAGCCGCTATCTCAAAGAATGCACAACTGTCCTGTATGTCAAATCAGTTTGTGTCGGGATTTAAACGCGGCTATAAACATAAAGAACCGTGGGGCACACGGTCTTAAAGCTCAGTCAATGTCTTCAATGAAGAGTCTCTGAGCAGCCTACACTCTATCGGTACTCCGATGAGTGTAGGAGATGTTACTCAAGACGAATATTATCTTGACAGTAGCCGAACCTATGGTGATGGTGGGAGTATAGCTCTACAAAATGCCCTTGAGCTATTTTTGCAGCGCCCAGAGCTTGGACTTGTATGGATGGCTTATGATAGCAATAAACCCGTGGGCATCTGTGTAGTCTGCTTCGCTATTTCTACTTCGATAGGGGCAGTAGTTGCCAAGCTAGATGATGTATTTGTGGCAACAGGTAGGCAAAATCAGGGAATTGGCTCGATACTGCTCGCTTCCCTCAAGAAGGAATTACGCCAGTTGGGTGTTCGGCGCATTGATACCAGCGTTCATTTTCAAAACAACCAGGCACGTCATTTTTACAGTAAACACAATTTCTGTTCTTTAAGTGAGGAACGCTTGTCGTGTTTACTGTAATCAAAGGGCATCTGGAGCTTTTTGAATAATTCGGTTCTGATATTCCTGTTCGGTCATCATATCGTGCGTACTCTGTAAACGATCTACAAACACGATGCCATCTAGATGATCGGATTCATGTTGAAAGATCCGGGCGACAAAATCTGTTAATTGTTGGCGATGCAATTTGCCATCCCGACTGGTGTATTCAACTTCAATCGCCTGATACCTGGGAACCAACCCTCGAATCCCTGGAATGCTGAGGCAACCTTCCCAGCCTTTCACCACCTCCTCAGAGTGGGCAATGATGCGAGGATTTATTATGGCGGTTGGTTCCATCTCAGGGGCGGTGGGATACCGGGGATTAGGACGAGATGCCATGATGAACAAGCGATAAGATTGAGCTACCTGGGGTGCTGCAATGCCAACGCCGCTTGCTTGAGCAACGGTTGTAATTAGGTCATTAATCAGTTTTTGGATCTGTTCAGAGCGCACATTTTCGATAGTCTGAGCCGATTGGCGCAGGATGGGATTGCCGAGTTGAGTGATTGGCAGGATTTCAGTCATAGTTGGGAGAAGTTGAAAGAAGCGATCGCTCTTCACAAGAATGGATAATACTATGCATGCACAAAGCGGTAGAGGTGAGCCGTGGATATTACTCTTGAACAGCTCTGGAGTCAGGTGCTGGAGCGTCTACAGCTACAACTGAGCCGTCCCACCTTTGAAACTTGGATCAAAACTGCCAGCGCTCAAGAGCTGGAAAATAACTGCTTGGTGATTTGCACACCCAACCCGTTTGCCCGGAATTGGTTGCAGAAATATTACATCAAAACAATTGCTGATGTCGTACAAGATATTCTGGGACAGCCGGTGGAAATTCACATCACGGTTGCCAAAGGAAATGAAGTCTCTAGCGCTGGTGATGCCGAAATCTCCTGGTCGCTGCCGATAGAAACCAGTATTGCAGAAATTACGCCGAACCAGCGTCCCAGACCGACCGAATTAAATCTTAAATACGTTTTTTCACGCTTTGTTGTCGGTTCTAATAATCGGATGGCTCATGCAGCTTCTTTAGCTGTGGCAGAATCTCCGGGACGTGAGTTTAATCCATTGTTTTTGTGTGGGGGTGTTGGGCTAGGAAAGACTCACTTAATGCAAGCAATCGGGCATTACCGTTTAGAAATTCACCCGGATTCTAAAATATTTTACGTTTCTACCGAACAGTTTACAAATGACTTGATTGCAGCGATTCGTAAAGACAGTATGCAACGGTTTCGAGAACATTATCGAGCTGCCGATGTACTGTTAGTGGATGACATTCAATTTCTTGAAGGAAAGGAATACACTCAAGAAGAATTTTTTCATACTTTTAATACTTTACACGAAGCTGGAAAGCAAGTAGTAATAGCTTCCGATCGCCCTCCTAATCAGATTCCCCGGCTGCAAGAACGCCTTTGTTCCCGCTTTTCTATGGGGTTAATTGCCGATATCCAGCGCCCAGATTTAGAAACACGGATGGCAATTTTGCAAAAAAAGGCAGAATATGAAAATATGCGATTACCGCGAGATGTTATTGAATATATAGCGACTAATTATACTTCAAATATTCGGGAATTGGAGGGCGCTTTAATTCGGGCTGTGGCTTATATTTCGATTTCTGGTTTACCGATGACTGTCGGGAATATTGCCCCAGTTTTGAATCCGCCTGCGGAAAAAGTAGCGGCTTCTCCAGAGGCGGTAATGATGGCGATCGCAGAAACCTTTGATGTTCCAATTGAAGATTTAAAAAGTAATTCTCGCCGTCGGGAAATTAGCTGGGCGCGACAAATTGGTATGTATTTAATGCGTCAGCACACGGATCTGAGTTTACCCAGGATTGGTGAGGAATTTGGGGGTAAAGATCACACCACAGTAATGTATAGCTGCGAGAAAATTACTCAGTTGAAGGATAGCAATCCCGATGTGGCTAGAACGCTACGCCAACTCAGCGATCGCATTAATATGCTGTGCAAGAAGCCAAAATAAATCCTGATCCTTCTCTAACAGCCAGCCAGTACCCTTTAACTTAAGTTTTCTGAAACTAATTGTAAAGAATGATTAACGTCCGGAAAGGTTGTGGAAAACTCCTAATTTTCTGTGGAAAAGCTTGTGGTAAAGCCGTGAAAAACTTTGTGTCTTCAGGGGAAAACGATCGCAAGTATAAATACCTTGTAGGAAAATAACTCCTTTTTTCCACAAAGTTTCCACAATTCATTAAGCTCTAAAACATATACAGGAAATTCATTTGACAACTTTTTCCACATTTTCCACAGCCCCTACTACGATTCTTTTAAAATTAATTAAAACAGTAGTAGTTTTCGCCAAGGTAGGTAAGCAGGGGAATCTGGATTGCTGAGGACAAGGGTGCTACGATCTCTTTCTGTGCCAAAAGTACCGCGCTCTCTCGCGTTCGGTTGGCTGAACAACTCCAAGGTTGAACTTCTATGAAACTGGTTTGCACCCAAAACGATCTCAGTACCAACCTTTCTCTGGTCAGCCGAGCAGTGCCATCGCGCCCGACACATCCTGTCCTCGCAAATGTCAAGCTGGAAGCTAACAAAAAAACTCAGCTTGTCAGTTTGACGGCATTCGATCTCAGCCTTGGCATTCAGACCAGCTTTCCCGCACAAGTGGAAGAGGAAGGTTTTCTCACGTTACCCGCGAAGCTGTTAAACGATATTGTTTCCCGTCTAGCAGAGGGAGAAATTACTTTAGAGGATAAAGGGGAGGAAGCCACGAGCGAAGGGATTATTGCCACGCTGACTTCTGCCTCTGGGCGTTATAAAGTCCGGGGAATGGGAGCCGAAGAATTTCCAGAACTGCCAGTCATTGAAAATGGCGAAGCTGCTCAATTGCCTGCCGCCGCATTAATTGAGGGCTTGCGGGGTTCCTTATTTGCCACCAGTCCGGACGAAACGAAGCAGGTTCTCACGGGCATCCATTTAACAGTCAAGCCAGAATACTTAGAATTTGCCGCTACCGATGGTCATCGTTTATCGGTTGTCGAAACGACTAACCAAAGTCAAACGGATGAAGAACCCTCTGAGGCGATTAGTCAGACAGCTCCGTTAGAAGTCACGATTCCAGCGCGGGCACTGCGAGAACTGGAACGAATCTTAGGGATGCGCCAGTCGGCGGAAGCGATCGCTCTCCATCTTGACCAAGGGCAGGTCGTATTTGAGTTAGCAGATCAACGTTTGACTAGCCGCACCCTAGAAGGGCAATATCCCGCATATCGTCAGTTGATTCCGCAACAATTTGAGCGGCAGGTGACAATCGATCGGCGTCAGCTGCTCAATGCATTAGAACGAATTGCCGTGCTAGCTGACCAAAAAAATAATCTTGTCAAATTCACGATAGACAGCACCAACCAGCAGGTTGCCTTATCAGTGGAAGCACAGGATGTCGGTAGCGGACGCGAATCTCTACCTGCACAAATATCAGGAAAGGATCTAGAGATTGCCTTCAACATCACCTATCTCAGGGATGGACTGAAGGCGCTGCAATCCTCCGAGATTCAAATACAGATGAATACAGGGAATAGTCCGGTGATTCTGACACCGCTTGGAGGTCTAAAAATGACTTACTTAGTGATGCCAGTGCAGATTCGCGCTTAACGAATTGTTAAGAGATAGCGACCTCGACCGCGCGGATTTGAGGCGGTGGCGATCGCACGATAAACGCCTGTTCGGGGTAAAGTCACACTCAGCTGAGAATTGGGATTGCTGCGGCTGATGTTATCATTCTCAGCAATCTTCCGGTCATTTTGATCGACCAAAATCAGATAAGTATCAAAATCAGGACTGGCAAGGGCGATTGTCACAGGCTGACCGGCACGACCTTGAAAGGAATATTCCTGGAACAAACTACCATCAGAAAGCACCTTGGCACCCCGACCCAGAATGCCAGCTTGCCGCATAAGCAAGCGATTTTGGGAAGTTTGATAGCGATCGCTCGCAGCGGTTGCCATTGCTCGAAGACGGTAAGCACCCGCTTGTCTTCCCTCAGAGGAATTGGCAATGATTAAATAAGTGCCACTTGCAGGCAGTGTCGCCACAAGGCTGGCGTTTCCCCTACCGCCCCCATCATCGTCTTGGGCAACTTCATTGCCATTGGGACCAAGCAGAATTAAGTAGGAGTCAATCTGCTGACTAGCCATATCAACTTTGACTCGCTGACCGGCTCTCCCCTGAAAGGTGTAAAGGTCAAAATAGCTGTTATCAGCTTGTAAAACATTGTCACCACTGCTAAGGGTGGCATTGATAACGGCACCATTTAGGGCGATGGATTTAGGTGGTTGTCTTCCAGAAGCGGGTTGTTGCCGTTGAGCGGTTGTAGGGGCGCGTCCTTGGCGCACTGCGGTCAGGAACGGCTGCACCCGGTCTACAGAAATCGCAAATCCGATGCCAATGTTTCCCGCACTCTGACCGCTGGTAAAAATGGCAGTATTGACGCCAATCAATTCTCCCTGGCTATTGAGAAGGGGACCGCCGGAATTGCCTGGGTTGATGGCTGCATCGGTTTGGATCAAGCCGCGCTGTTGGTCAATCCGACTGACAATGCCAACGGTGAAAGTTCCCTGAAATCGACCGAAAGGGTTCCCAATCGCAAACGCCCGCTGACCGACTTGTACGGAGTTTGCAGGAGCGATCGCTACGGTAGGTAGATTGTTCTGTCCTCGGATTTTCACAACTGCTAAGTCGAGACTATTGTTAGCAAAAGCAACAATATCGGCTGGAAGTCTTCTGCCATCTGAGAGAATAACGGTGACAGTTTGGCGACCGTTTGCCACAACGTGAGCATTAGTCAACACCAGACCGTCTCGGCTAATGATGCTACCGCTGCCACTGCCGTCACCAGCCTGGATGGATACCACCGCTGGACTGGCGCGTTTATAAACCTGAATATTTGTTTGTTCTTCAGCGTCTTGGGCAACAGCGATATTTGGCTGTTGCCAGTTAAAGGGAGCGATCGCGTCGATGGCATTAGCACCAATGGCAGCTGTGGCTGCGATGATGCCCGAAGTGGCAATACGCAGAACTTTGGTACTCATTATGTTAATTTTTTTAAGCTTTTTTGACTGGTCTAGCATATTTAGCAGCGATCGCTCTTAGGCGAAGCTGTTTCTATAGAAGAAGCGGATGCCGCGCTCGTGCGGGATCTCGCTAATTTCATTGATCTTCTACTGTTGTAAAGAGCCTGAATTTGTCGCTGAAGTTCCTCTTTCTACAGTTGCAATATGCCATTGCCCTAGCTGGCTAGTTTCAAACGCGACGTAGCGACCATCGCCGGAAATAGTAGGATGGCGTACCGAGCCTCGGATGCTGCTGGTGAGCAGTTCGGAGCGTTGAGTTTGACGGTCGTAGACAAAGATATCCGTCTTGCCTCGCTCGCTAGAAACATAAGCAATAAATCGACCATCCGCACTCAAAGCAGGTTGATCCTGTCTGGAGTCGCGACGATTGATATTGGGGAGATCGACGAGACGGCGTTGCTGCAAGTCGTAGAGGAAAATGTCTCGATTGTTATTGCGGTCAGAAGCAAAGGCGAGATAGCGACCGTCACTGCTGTAGGCGGGATGTTCGTCGGGCGTCTGGCTGTTGATACCGCCAGTGAGTATTTGCGGCGGGTTGAATAGCTGGGTGTCAAGACAACCAGTCATCCCCATTGTTAATAAAATTGTCAGCCAGCGCCAGTTAATTAGCCATTTCATATCACTTGCGCCTAAATACCTGATGACTGTAACTGCGAAGCGCGACTACACGAACCAAGCCCGCCTGTACAAGCTAAAAATATCACCTGATTCGCCAAAGTTGCGGATTAGAATAAGCGAGTAAGTAGATGGATATAACTATTTGTAGGATGGGTAGAGCGACTAAGCCAGGACTTACGCAAAGCTTATACATATAGCGTTCTTGTCGGTTCAATCCCCTTGTGGTTGCCCAAGAGATGTGGTGATATTTGCGTAAGTCCTGTAAGCGTTACCCATCAAACCCCTGTCATGCGTTGGGTAACGTTGCCTCAACCATTCCCTACATCAGATGTGCGAGTTTAATTATGTCTACCTACTTATTTATTTTTTCTCAGTACTTGTTACACACTACTTAGCACTTTTATCCTCAAGGAGGTGCTGGAAGATTCAGCGGTTGTCCAGAGCGGTCGATAACCACAATATCCCACTGACCATTTTCACTAGATTCAAAGGCAATCATCCTGCCATCGGCGCTAATCGTTGGATTTCGCACTTCTGCTTGCACGTTTTCCGCGAGATTCCTTAACTGGCGAGTTTCGCGGTCATAGAGGTAGATTCCCGACCGACCCTGACGACTTGCAGCAAAGACAATGTAACGACCATCAGCGGAAACAGCCGGGTGAGATGCGATCGCATCCAGGGAATTTAATCCTGGCAAATCAATTAAACGCCGATCCACCGTGTCGAAAAGATAAACATCCTGACTGCTGCGCCGGTCAGAAATCAGGACGATGTACCGACTGGCAATTTGAGGATTGATGTCAGAGGCTGGGCTATTTAAACTTCGCCCTCCTGAATCAAAGGGAAAACTCACGAGACGACCTGAGCCAGTACAACTACTCAATAAACTGGCTAAAGCAACAAATACTGATAGAACAAGGTTACGTTTCACGCTCAGGGAGAGGCAGATGGGCTGCCATCGGGGATATCTAACTCAATATTAGACCCCCGGTCTAGCACCTCTATGTCCCACTGACCGCGACTGCCGCTTTCAAAGGCAATATAGCGACCATCTGGACTAATACTAGGATTTCGCACCCAACCGCGATAGCCCATCGTGAGAATTTGCGAAGATTTGGTGCTGCGGTCGTAAAGTTCCACTTCCGGGCGTCCTTGGTCGCTGGCAATGTAGACAATGTAACGACCGTTCTGACTGAGACTGGGATTTTCGGCGATCGCGTCTTGTCGGTTCAAGCGCGGTACATCTACAAACTGCCGCTGTTGCAAGTCATACAGCCAAATCTGTCGGCTGCCATTGCGGTTAGAAACAAAGGCAAGCAACCGACCATTGCCACTCAAAGCCGGTTGCTCATCTGTATAACGACTGTTGAGGGCAACTGGCCCTGTTGAGCGATTGACTGGGGTACAGGCGACGACTAACCCAGCCATGCTAAACCAGATTCCCCATTTGACCCAGGTATGGATTCCCAGACCGCACGTCAATCTTTTCACATCAAAGTTGCATTGTTGCTTGCAAAAGTAACCCGACCCAATGAACCAGCCGCGTCTCATAAAACGCGGGGCGGACACGAAGACAACGCCCTTACCAGACTCATTCTTGGTCAAAATTGCTGGAGTTGTCCCCTTCGTCTTCCGGGTAGTCTATCGGTTTGTAGTCCACATAGTCGGTTGGGGTTGCTTCTACATCCTCCCGATTCTCCCGATTGGGCGATCGCTCCGACGATTCTCCTCTAGGTGGACGACTTCT
The DNA here is from genome assembly GCF_042747725.1 of Coleofasciculus sp. H7-2. Lineage (NCBI taxonomy): Bacteria > Bacillati > Cyanobacteriota > Cyanophyceae > Coleofasciculales > Coleofasciculaceae > Coleofasciculus > Coleofasciculus sp. H7-2. Next base: position 112,299 of record NZ_JBHZGO010000089.1, on the reverse strand, counting down.
TCTTGGCTTGGCGGCAGTCTCTGGATCTCGGCTGGGTGGACGAGTCGAGCTGGGACGGCTACTGCGAGGCGGTTTTTCCTCCCATGTGTCTGAGACTTCCCAATTGTCAGGCTGTTCGGTTGGGCGAGTTTCTGTTGGACGGGGACGAGGCTTGCGAGGGCGATCTCCTTGCCCCAGTTTTTCAGAATTACTATTACTGCGACTGGATGGACGGCGACGCGGTTCATCCTCGTAAGTTTCTACCGTCCGGCTATTGCGAGATTCTTGCGTTCCCCGAATCCGGCGTCTCGGCGGTTCCTCATCCATCGGTTCGAGTTGATCCAACTCGGCTCGATACACGCGGCTTACGGGGCGCTCTTCGTCCACAATTTGCGTATTCCGCTTTGCTACCTCCGTCGCCACTCCCCGCATCCGAATACTTTCAAATGCAAAAAAGATAGCAGAGCCGGTCAACAGAAACTGACCGAATTGCAAAATCGGATCGAGTCGCCATCCCTGAAATAAAAGAATGAAGCCGCACAAGAGACCAACCGCTGCAAAAAAGATATCGTGGTCTCGCGCTAGCTCTGGACGCACGGTACGCAAAAAGTACAGTGCTGCCCCTGCCACTGCCAGAAAAATACCCAGAAGACTGGCTGAGTTAAGCCCGAAGTTTACCATTGCTGTTTTCCCAAGACAAATCTATGTTAACGAGTTAACCGCAGAAATTGGTACGCAGGTTGGGAATTTTAATTCTAAGTATCCTGGGTCAGCAGGAGAATGAGCGGGCAGAAACTGGCGCGGCTGCGATTCGCATCAGCTCTTCTCCCTCTAACATATAAAACCTCAGTTTTTTTAGATCGAGCAACTAATTTAATAATTACTCTCTCGATAAACTGAGGTTTCCGGCTATTCCGGCAATCTAGGAACGTTGGATTTTATCCTTTTGACTAATAAAGATCAGCGCCACTGTGGCTGGGATGACAACAATTACAGCACCCCAGAGCAGACTATAGAGAAAATTCGCTAATGAAGGCGTCATTTTTTTTGGCTCTCTTTGACAACGATTTCTTTTGATCAATTTTAACGATATGTTATGAACTTGAGAAGCCTATTCCTCGCTTCATTTTGTTGCTAGTCTCTTTATACCTCTGTAGCAGTCTGGCTGAATAGGATTCAGCGCCATGCTGCGTTAGAATAATGAGAGATTTGGTTACAAAACTTTAACTATTGTGCCTTGCCACGCCAGTTGCATGACACTGGAAATTTCTTGATTGAGAACCAATGGACGCTGTTTCGCTTGCTAGCTGGATTCTTGGCCCGCTTGTGGGCTTGATGACTTTGTTGTTTATCTTTCGGATTGTCCTTACCTGGTATCCCCAGATAGACCTAAATCGCCTTCCCTTTAACTTGATTGCTTGGCCTACAGAACCCTTTTTAGTGCCATTGCGGAAAATTGTGCCGCCTATCGGTGGTGTGGACATTACGCCAATCATTTGGGTGGGGATCTTTAGCCTACTGCGAGAGATCCTCTTGGGTCAGCAAGGACTGCTGACGATGTTTGCTCATACTCATTAAAGCGCTTTGGAGGTTAGTAGGAGCGGGTAGCGGAAAAAAATTACCGATTCCCCACTCCTTACTTATTGCTGCGACTGCATTAACTGCTCAACAAAATTGGTATAAACCTCGCCTTGTAAAAACTCCGGTGTCTCCATAATTTTTTGATGTAAACCAATGGTCGTGGGTAAACCCGTGATGGCGCATTCCCGCAGTGCCCGTTTCATCCGCTTAATTGCGGTAGGGCGATCGCTACCCCAGACAATTAATTTGCCAATCAAAGAGTCGTAGTAGGCCGGAATTTCGTAATCCGTGTAGACATGGGAATCCATACGCACACCAAAGCCACCGGGGGGCAGATAGCCGCTGATCCGCCCCGGATGAGGGCGGAAGTTGTGGTCGGGATCTTCCGCATTGATTCGACATTCAATGGCATGACCTCGGAGAACTACCCCATCTTGAGTCAGCGACAATTTCTCACCTTGAGCAATGCGGATTTGTTCGGCAATCAAGTCTAAGCCAGTGATCATTTCTGTCACCGGGTGTTCGACTTGAATCCGAGTGTTCATTTCCATGAAGTAAAATTGCCCAGAGGGTGCAAGCAGAAACTCCACAGTCCCGGCACCCGTGTAGTTGATAGACTTAGCAGCCATGACAGCAGCAGTGCCCATTTTTTGGCGCAGTTCTGAACTGAGAACTGGACTGGGGGCTTCTTCCAGTAACTTTTGATGACGCCGTTGGATAGAGCAATCGCGTTCACCCAGGTGAATCACGTTGCCGTAGTTATCGGCTAAGATTTGAAACTCGATGTGGCGAGGACGCTCGATAAATTTTTCTAGATAGACGCCAGGATTGCCAAATGCGGCTTCAGCTTCTCCCTGTGCAGCTTGGAAGAGCTTGCCGAGTTCGCTTTCTTCCCGCACCAAACGCATTCCTCGCCCTCCACCTCCAGCGGTGGCTTTGATCATGACGGGATAGCCGATTTCATCAGCGATCGCTAATGCTTCCCGATCGGACATTAATATCCCATCACTTCCCGGCACTGTAGGCACACCCGCCCGTTGCATAGTTTCTTTAGCGGTGGATTTGTCCCCCATTGCCCGAATCGCTTCCGGCGTCGGACCAATGAAAGAAATCTGGTGAGCCGCGCAGATTTCCGCAAATCTGGCATTTTCTGCCAAAAAACCATAGCCCGGATGAATAGCGATCGCGTTGCGCGTCAAAGCTGCCGCAATAATATTGGGAATATTCAGATAACTTTTGATACTGGGGGGTTCACCAATGCAAACGGCTTCGTCAGCCAGTTGCACATGAAGGGCGTGTCGATCGATCGTCGAGTGAACTGCAACAGTCGCAATCCCCATTTCTTCACAGGTACGGAGAATGCGGAGAGCAATTTCCCCTCGGTTAGCAATTAAAATCTTTGAAAAACGCATCTTCTAGTTTTTAGAGAAATGGGGTAGCGCAAGGAACAATCATTATTATTTCAGGATGTTGCCTTCAGTATCAGTACAGTATATAGATCGCATCACCTCGTATCGGCACAGTTGTCGATGCTGATTAAAAGTCTTGTTTCTTCAAAAAAGAACGAAATTGCCCAAAAGATGCTACGATAGGTATATCTGCAAGCGGATGTGGCGGAATTGGTATACGCGCACGTTTGAGGGGCGTGTGGCTTTGCCTTGCGAGTTCGAGTCTCGCCATCCGCATTATTTTCTCTTATTTTCTCAGTTCTCAGTGCTGTAAGCGCATCAGTGCGTAGTACGCCCTGATTTCTGAAATGGCACAAAAACTTAACTCACCACTCAATTTTTTTGCTGGAATAGGTTTCCGGCAAGAAATTGTTTATGATTTTATATAAGAAAATGAAGTTTTGTAAAGAGCGTTGACTTCAACTGTTATACCTACAAACAGCATTACCCTACCAAGAGCTTGGTATGCTCTCAGTCCGCTTTGGCAGGGAGGCGAAGAAGTGGTGCAGCAAGGACTGCCTCACACACAACTAGCACCAGCATGGCAGATGCTTTTACTGGGAGATGGCTCCCCTACCCGTCATCTACAGCTTTTGACGGGTGAACCAACCGAAGTAGATGTAATTGATATGTCGCCTGTTGGCATGGATGCTGATGCGGCACCCAATCAAATCCAGGCTGTACCGGGACCCAGGTTGCGACGACAGGTATGGCTGCGTACCACCTCCGGTCAGCGGCTGGCTTACGCGACTTCCTGGTGGGAAGCCAGCCATGTAGATGAGTATTTACAAAACCGTTCTTTGCCAATTTGGGCAAGTTTGGCTCGCCTGCGTACCGAGTTGTATCGGGATGTCCAGGGAATTTACTATGGTCAGTCAGATGCTTTAGAATCTGCTTTTGGACAAACAGGACCATTCTGGGGGCGTCATTACCTATTTTGGCATCATGGGCGTCCCCTGACGCTGATTTATGAAGTTTTTTCACCCTATTTGACAAACTACTTGGGGCCAATGCAGCCTGTGAATCCGGGGAATTAAGTAGACGGACTTAATATATTTTGTAGGATGGGTAGGAGCGAAACTCATCAAACCCTTGTCAATGTTGGGTTGAGTACCAATCGCCCAACCTACAAAATGACAGGGTTTAATTCAGTTGTTCTACTTAGCAAGAAGTTACAAATTTGCATAGCAAAGTCAAACAGCAAAGTTCCAATTATGGTAAGCAATTGGAACTTTGCTGTTTCTCTTAATACTAGAGAATTTTGGAGTTAGTTACTACACCCCGGATTAGGATTATTTAAACATAGCCAAGTTCCTTTGGCAGCCCTGATCATTTCAGCAGAAGACGACTGACTATTGCTACCTGTACTAGGAGACGATGGGGTAGTGTTTCTTTCCATAGGAGACGATGGGGTAGTCATTCCATCTGTAGGAGACGATGGAGTAGTCATTCCATCTGTAGGAGACGATGGAGTAGTCATTCCATCTGTAGGAGACGATGGAGTAGTCGTTCCATCTGTGGGAGACTGCTCATTTACTGACGGCATCTGAGCGTATACTTTTTGGCTGTTTACAATCGAGCCAGTGGCATTACTGAAAAATTGATTAGAGTCACTACTACTAGAGTTAATTTGTGCCCAGGCGGGAAAATTCATAAAAACACTAGCGCTAACAACTCCCATCAGACTAATCAGCTTTTTAATTGAGTTTTTTGACGAGTGTGCGTTCATCAGTATCTCCTTGTTTTTTAGCGAAAAGAGTTTCAGTTTCTTGGTTAATTCAGTGTTTTATTTTGTCAGACTCGGCTCTGTTAGCTCAATTCAAAGTTGAGAGGCTTCACTTAGAAATCGAACTGAGACTGAGTAAAGCCAGAGACATTTTTATCCTTCCGTTTTACCCAAGAGTCATGGAGTTTCTTAGTTAAATCTCATCGGTTAAGAGTAGCTTTCTTAATTTTTTGGTTCGTCCACCTAAAGGGTTATCTAAAGTTAAATTATTTTCAGTCTATAGGTATAGGTATAAAATAGTACAAGTTGCTATGAACTGCAAATTTGCTTCTATTTCTTATTTTATTGAGGATTTAAATACTTTAATATAGCAATCCTATTTTAGTTGTGAGATGCCAGCGGTTCAGCTCCCCGACTTCGTAAGAGTTGCCCTAGGATCTTGCCTTCACGAATCATTTAGGACTGCTATATCATTTAGCTTTATGTTTATAACAAATAAATCCCTTAATAATTCCTACAATTTTGGGTTGTCACAAATGTGGGATCGCCTAATCAATTAGAATTGGAAAAATTCTGGTAAATCTAACCCCTAATTTTCTTTCCTTATACAATTCAGTCTTTTGAATGCCCTATTTTTCGCTTCTCAGAGTAACATAAGAGCGATACTATCCCCTAACCCCCTTAAAAAAAGGGGAAATAGACAGAGCTGTTGCAGACATAAAGTGAAATAGTATTACACGGGAAAGATGTCTAGACATCTTTCCCGTGTAAGTTTTTCAAATTCATTTAACCACTGACAAAAAGTTAACAGCTAGCTGCTTTTTCCAACATCAGCTTAGAACGCTTAACTTGCTCTGGAACTGGGATGGGGTAGTCGCCAGTAAAGCAAGCAGAACAAAAATTGTTAGGGTCTTCGCCGGTAGTTTTCAACATTCCATCGCGACTGAGATAAGCTAGCGAGTCTACACCAATTTGCTCGGCAATTTCTTCGACTGAGTTTGTTGCCGCAATCAACTGATCCTGGCTGTCAGTGTCAATGCCATAAAAGCAGGGATGAGTTACCGGCGGAGAGGAAATTCGCATATGAACCTCGGTGGCACCGGCATCTCGGAGGGCTTTGACAAGTTTGCGGCTGGTCGTTCCTCGCACGATGGAGTCATCAACAATGATCACTCGTTTCCCAGTCAGCACATCTTTAAGAGGATTGAGTTTCATCTTGATGCCAGACTCTCGCATTGTCTGAGTCGGCTGGATGAAAGTGCGACCGACATAGCGATTTTTAATCAATCCCTCGGCGTAAGGAATGCTGGATGCTTGGGAAAACCCAATTGCGGCGGGAATGCCGGAATCGGGTACACCAATAACTACATCGGCATCCGCTGGAGATTCGTGGGCGAGTTGCCGTCCTAAGCGCAGCCGGTAGCTATAGAGACTCTCGTCATGCATGACGCTATCCGGACGAGCAAAGTAAATCATTTCAAAGATGCATAGTTTCCGTTTGGGTTGTTCTGCCCAGAAGAAGGAAGCCATACCTTCTTCGGTAATCCAAACTAACTCGCCCGGTTCAACATCCCGCAGGTACTCAGCACCAATAATATCTAAGCCACAAGTTTCTGATGCGAGGACATAGCGCTGGGGGTTAGTGTTTAAAGTGCCAATCACTAAGGGACGAATGCCATTGGGGTCGCGGGCACCCATCAAGCCGTCTGGTGTTCCAATTGCCAGACTAAAGGCTCCTTCGCATTGCCGAAAGGCTCGGATAGCTCCTTCTAACCAGTCTTTGCCTGCGTTAATTTCTTCGGCGATCGCAAAGGCAATCATCTCAGAATCCGTCGTAGTGATTAGGTTACAGTCGCGTCGCAGCAACTCTTCCCGCAGTTTCCCAGTATTGACTAAATTACCATTGTGTGTAAGCGCAAGGGTTCCCAACCGAGTCTCAACAAGTGCTGGCTGAGCATTGACAACGCGGCTGGAACCCGTCGTGGAGTAACGGGTATGACCAACTGCCATGTCACCTGGTAGCTGGTTCAAGATGGATTCATTGAAGACTTGGGAAACCAAGCCCATCTCTTTGTGTAGATGAACCTGCTTGCCTTCAAAAGTGGCAATACCAGCAGATTCCTGACCCCGGTGCTGTAAGGCATACAAACCAAAATAGGTCAGTTTTGCCACATCTTCACCTGGTGCATAAACGCCAAAAACGCCACAAGCTTCCTCTGGCTTATCAGGTCGCTGGACATTCAAGTTGTTAGACTCATCTGAAGACTCATCACTAGCAAAGGGATGGTTGGGAATCATGTGCGAACTTGGCTCCTACTTATTGAGGCAGAGAAAACTAACTGGGCTTAGTAATTCTTAATAATCTCATAACAAAGCATTAATGTCGCTAACCGAAGACATAGACCAGGAATTTAGGGTCTGTCTGGGTGAGCGATTTAGGGAAGGAAATTGGGGGAGATTGGCTAAATGGTTAAACGGCGTTGGATAGCATAGTGATAAGCGTCGCCCATTTTCTTTATGCTAACGTCAATTAAAGCTTGGCTTTGAGCCGTAAAAACCCGTAACTCGCTGTCCGGTTTTCCGACGCGACCCATTTTTTCCCAGCAATCCTCCAGTTGCTCCTTTAAATAGGATTCCCAAATTGCTTGGTGTTCTTGCACTACAGAAACTAAAATTCGCGCTCCTCCCTCGCCAAAAAAGATGGAATCCCAACGTAAAGAGGGTTTTGGGGGAAGTTCCAAGTAAATTTCGGCTCCTAAGTTGCTAGTGATGCAAGCTTCCGAGAGAGCGATCGCTACTCCTCCCTCAGCACAATCGTGAGCTGAGCGAATCCAGCCTTGACGAATTCCTTCCCGACAAGCAGCTTGTACCCGACGTTCCAAATCAAAATCTACGATGGGCGGTTTACCGGCGACAATGCCATGAATTGCTGACAAATACTCGGAGGCACCTAACGTGACTCCCTCTGGTGAATCCAACCGTCGTCCCAGTAAATAAATTAAATCTCCCTCAGCTTGCCAAGCTTGGCTGCAAACTCGCGTAATGTCAGGAATTAACCCCACCATCCCCACCACGGGCGTCGGATAAATTGGCTGGGGATTCCCGTCGGCGTCCACTGTTTCGTTGTAGAGAGACACGTTGCCGCCAGTCACAGGCGTTCCCAATTCCCGGCAGGCTTCCGCGATTCCCCGACAAGCATTTGCCAGTTGCCAGTAACCCACCGGCTTTTCTGGACTCCCGAAATTTAGGTTATCCGTTACCGCTAGAGGTTCGGCTCCCACACAACTGAGATTACGAGCCGCTTCTGCGACGACTGCCTTGGCTCCCTCATAGGGGTCAAGATAGACGTAGCGAGCATTGCAATCGACTGTGGCAGCAACCCCCTTATTGTTCCCCTCGTTAACCGGGTGATTTGGGGAGGGTTCCAGCGGACGCACCCTCACTACTGCTGCATCTGCGCCACCTGGAACAATGACAGTATTGTTTTGCACCTGATGGTCGTACTGACGATAAACCCAACGCTTAGAGGCAATTGTGGGAGTATCTAATAAAGTCAAGAGAATCTCATTCCAGGTGAGAGAACGATCTTGAATTTCAATGCCAGCGCTGGTAAAACTTGGAAGGCGATCGCTTGTCCACTCCCAAGCTAGACGCGCATACTCTGGCGCTTGGGTCAACAATTCCCGGTGATAAATTGGCGTATTATCCGCCAAAGCCGTTGCTGGAATTTCTGCCGCCACGCCGCCTTGGAACAGAATCCGTACAATCGGCTCTTCAATAACTGTGCCTGCAACGACAGCGTGCAAACCCCAGCGGTGGAAAATATCAATCAACTCCTGTTCGCGCCCCTTGTAAGCAACAAACAGCATCCGTTCCTGAGATTCAGATAGTAAATATTCATAAGGCACCATCCCCGTTTCCCGCACTGGAATTTTGTCTAAATCCAGTTCAATCCCGACGCCGCCTTTAGCCGCCATTTCTGACGTGGAACAGGTAATGCCAGCTGCGCCCATATCCTGTGCTGCTACCACTGCACCAGTTTTAAACGCTTCTAGGCAAGCTTCAATGAGGGATTTTTCTAAAAAAGGGTCGCCAACTTGTACCGCTGGACGGTCATCCATCGACTGATCGCTGAGTTCCGCACTGGCAAAACTCGCCCCGCCCATGCCATCTCGCCCAGTCGTAGAACCCACATACAGCACTGGATTGCCAATCCCTACTGCTCCAGATGTGACAATTTCCGGAGTTTCCATCAATCCCAGTGCCATTACATTTACTAAGGGATTCTCCGAATAAGCTGGATCAAAATAGACCTCACCGCCCACTGTGGGTACTCCCACACAATTACCATAATGTGAGATTCCCGATACCACGCCACTGAACAATCGCCGCGTCTTGGCATCTTCCAGAGAACCAAAGCGGAGGGAGTTTAACAAGGCGATGGGACGCGCACCCATTGTAAAGATATCCCGGAGAATACCGCCTACTCCCGTCGCAGCTCCTTGAAATGGTTCGACAGCTGAGGGGTGATTGTGAGATTCAATTTTAAATGCTAGTTGCAGTCCGTCGCCCAAGTCTACAACACCAGCATTTTCTCCTGGCCCGACGAGAATGCGATCGCCCTGTGTCGGAAACTGCTTCAGCAATGGTCGTGAGTTCTTATAGCAGCAATGCTCCGACCACATGACGCCAAACATTCCCAACTCAGCTTTATTAGGATGACGCCCTAGCCGTTGGACAATTTCTACGTATTCTTCTGGCTTTAGACCTTCAGCAGCAATTTCTTCAGGGGTAAACGGGGCGGATGAACTTGTAGACATAGAACCCTTGCACGAACGGCACAGGAGTTCATTTTATCTATGATTGTCCTGTTTCGGGTTGCAGCAGCTGATTTCTCACCTATTTATTTTATTCCCGAAATTCCCGCGCTGATGCCGTCACGCCTAGAGTTTGACATTGCTCAAGTGACTCGCCAATTCTGGCAGATGGAAAGACGCGATCGCCTTCTCTGAAAACTTGCTTCAGCAGCGATCGTGAATTTTTGAATTAACTATCTTTAACTTGCCGAAATAATTAATGTTTATAATAGGATTTTTAAAATAAAAAACTGATAATAATACTCTCTAATAAAGTTTTTTTGTTCATCAAATTATCTTATCTTTTGACTTGTATTTTATGAAAAATCTTGGCTCTTAACGTGTAAATAAAACGGTAATCATTGATATTATTTTTGAGTAAATATAATTAGCGAAGATAAATTGCCAGTTCCATCCCAATAAATTAGAAATAATAAAAAAGTTCTAAACCACCCTACAAGTCAGTATTTTCTTCCATTCTGCTGTATCTTTGGTTACAACCTATAAATTTCCTAAGATTAAGTTTGGTTGAATAGCTACGCAATCAACCCAGCTAACGTACAAGATAAGGAAATAGAAAGTTTTTTTATTTCTTGCCTTGTATTACCTAAAGGCGAACGGCTGTTGGTATCAAAACTATATAGGCATTAAAACGAATTTACTATGACGCGAGTAACAAGCGATCGCCAAATTTCAAAAAATAAGCGAAAAATCCCGCTACGCCTCGTCTTAGTAGTGCCATTTGTCTTCCAAATCTTTACCGCTGTGGGTCTAACGGGGTGGCTCTCGCTACGCAACGGGCAAAAAGCCGTCAACGATGTCACCACCCAACTACGGAGTGAAATTACTGCCCGTATCAAACAGCACCTAGATACCTACTTAGAAACACCTCATATCGTCAATGCCATCAGTGTCGATGCCATTCGTCGCTTCCAAATGTGGAATCCAAACGACATGAGTCCTATGAGAAGCTACTTCTTTTGGCAGCTTAAGCAATTTCCCACAGTAAATTACATTAGCTTCGGAGGAGAGAAAAAAGAATATGCCGGTGCTGGATATAAGGATGATGGTTCCACAGTTATTGAAATTACTGATAAATCTACTAACTTCGTCAATACAATCGTTACCGTAGATAGCGAAGGCAAGCCGACTCAGCTCAAGGAAACCCACCCAAACTACGACCCTCGAAACAGACCTTGGTATAAAGCCGCACGGGTTGCAAACAAACCCCATTGGAATAAAATTTACCAATATTATATTCAACCGAGCCTAGGAATCTCCGCAAGCAAGCCCGTATACGACAAAACAGGCACTTTCCGGGGAGTTGTAGTTACCGATTTATTTCTGTCAAAAATCAGTAGTTTCCTGCAAACTTTAAAAATCGGTCGGACAGGAAAGACATTCATAATAGAACGCTCTGGACTGATAGTAGCTTCTTCTACCTCCGAGAAGCCATTTCTAAACAGCTCGGATGGCAAAGAAGCGAAACGGCTTAACGCAATTGAAAGTTCTGTACCCTTGATTCGCTTTACAGCACAACATTTAACAAAACGCTTCGGCAACCTTAACAAAATTAGCAGCAACCAGCAATTTGACTTTAAGCTGAATGGTCAGCGAGAATTCGTGCAAGTTATGCCCTTCCAAGATGGTCGAGGTCTGGATTGGCTAATTGTGGTGGTTGTTCCAGAAGCCGACTTCATGGAGCAAATCAATGCCAACACTCGTACTACTATCCTGCTGTGTCTGGGGGCATTGATACTAGCTACCCTTCTGGGAATCTTCACCTCTCGTTGGATTACTCGTCCCATTCTTCGTTTAAGCGAGGCTTCTAAGACTTTAGCAATGCAGGCTGTAACAGCGAATTTTGCCAGCAGTCAATTAGAGCAAAAAGTGGAAGTCAAAGGCTTGGGTGAACTGGAAACTCTGGCTCACTCTTTCAACCAAATGGCACAGCAGTTGCGAGAATCCTTTATAGCTTTAGAAAAAACAAACGAGAAGCTAGAAATCCGAGTCGAAGAAAGGACAGCCGAACTCAAAGAAGCAAAAGAAGCCGCTGAGATTGCCAACCGAGCTAAAAGTGAATTTCTTGCCAATATGAGTCACGAACTCCGCACTCCCCTCAACGGCATTCTGGGGTATGCTCAAATCTTGAAACGCGATAAAGATGCCAGCTTCAAACAACTCGATGGCGTCAGTATTATTTATCAGTGTGGCTCCCACCTACTGACATTAATTAACGATATTTTAGACTTTTCCAAAATTGAAGCTAGGAAAATGGAACTCTATCCGAAAGATTTTTATTTTCCTTCTTTTATTTTAGGCGTTATAGAAATTTGCCGCATCCGCGCCGAACAAAAAGAAATTTCTTTTACTTATCAAGCTTTAAATCAACTTCCTACTGCTATTCATGCTGATGATAAACGACTCCGACAAGTTTTGATTAACCTCTTGGGCAATGCTATCAAATTTACAGATAAGGGTAGTGTAAATTTCCAAATAGGGGTAATAGATAAGGGATCGGAGTCTAACCAATTAGCCTTTACCAAGATTCGTTTCCAAATTGAAGATACTGGTGTTGGGATGACTTCAGAGCAGTTAAAAAAGATATTTCTGCCATTTGAGCAAGTGGGAGATAAAAATCGCCATCCAGAAGGCACCGGCTTAGGATTATCGATTAGTCAGGAAATTATTCAGATGATGGGAGGCGAACTAAAAGTCGAGAGTAGTTTAGGTAAAGGTAGTATTTTTTGGATAGACTTAGATTTGCTTAAAACATCTCAATCTATTGAAAAACCTTCTGTTATTTCAGCAAAAAATATTATTTGCTTTAAAGGTGAAAGGCGCAAAATTATGATCGTAGATGACCGATGGGAAAATCGCTCATTTCTAGTTAATTTATTAGAGCCAATAGGATTTGAGGTAATCCAGGCTGAAAACGGAAAAGAAGGGTTAGAGAAAGCTGTTGAATTTAAACCCGATCTGATTATTACAGACTTATTAATGCCAGTTATGGATGGCTTTGAAATGTCTCGACGCCTCCGAGAGTCAACAGAATTAAGAAATGTAATTTTGATTGCTTCCTCTGCTAGTGTATTTGAATTGGATCGGCAAAATAGTCTGGAAGCTGGCTGTAACGGATTTATTGCAAAACCAATTATACTTGAAGATTTATTTGAGAAATTACAAATTTACTTAAAATTAGAATGGATTTATGAAGAAGCTGACAATTTAGAAAATCACAATCAGCAAGATGATTTTAATAATTTTCAAGATTCCGAATTTGTAGCACCGCCATCCGAAGAACTTGTCACGCTTTATCATGCTGCTCGAATCGGTGATATCGAAGGTATTGAACAGGAAGCGACTAGAATAAAGCAATTGGATAAAAAATATTTTTTCTTTGCTAATCAACTGCTGCAACTAGCGGAACTATTTGAAGAAAAAGAAATACTAAATATTGTCAAACGATATTATTTAGAGGTGTAAGAAATGAATAATTTAAATAACGAGCTTATTTTGATTGTTGACGATCTCCCCAATAACCTCAAGCTGTTGTTCAGTTTATTGAAAGAATCTGGCTTTAAAGTTTTAGTGGCTAAGGATGGTGAAAGTGCAATCGAGAAGCTAAAAGAAGTCTCACCCGATCTTATATTGTTGGATGTAATAATGCCGGGAATAGATGGGTTTGAAACTTGCGATCGCTTGAAATCATCAGTAGCAACGAAAGATATTCCTGTGATTTTTATGACTGCTCTTACCGATTCGGTGGATAAAGTCAAAGGTTTGTCTCTAGGGGCAGTAGATTATATTACCAAGCCCTTTCAGCAAGAGGAGGTTTTAGCCCGCGTCCGGCTTCACCTGAGACTATATTCTTTAAGCAAAACGCTCGCAGAGCAAAATGTACTTCTTAAACAGGAAATCGACGCCCGAAGAGAGACAGAAGCAGCGTTGCAGAGGATTTCTCAGGAGTTAGAGCAACGGGTAACAGAGCGCACATTTGAACTTACACAAGCCCTGTATGACCTTCAACAAACGCAAATTCAGCTGTTGCAGAGAGAAGAAAAATTAGGGCATGATGCTTTTCATGACACGCTGACGGGTCTGCCTAACCGAGCATGGTTCATGAATCGGCTGCAATTTGTGCTTGAATTAGCTTTAAAGCGTCAAGATTATTTATATGCAGTCCTATTTATTGACCTAGATCGCTTCAAAGTGGTTAATGATAGCCTTGGACATTTGGTTGGAGATGAATTACTCAAAAGTGTCTCTAGCCAACTACAAGCTTCTTTAAGACACACAGATACAGTTGCGCGTTTTGGAGGAGATGAATTCGTCATTTTACTGGAAGAAATTAAAGATGTAAACGAAGCAACTGCTGTGGCTGAACGCATCCAAAAGCAATTAAGACTACCATTAAATTTTAACGATTATCAAGTCTTCACTGAAGTCAGCATTGGCATTATTCTCAGCACAACGGGTTATGAGCGACCAGAAGATGTGCTGAGGGATGCGGATGTAGCAATGTATCATGCTAAAGCCCAAGGAAAAGGGCGTTACGAAGTGTTCGATCCAGCGATGCAAACACTGGCAATGGCACGCTTGCAAATGGAGAACGATCTACGACGGGCGATCGCGCTAAAAGAATTTTTTCTTTATTACCAGCCCATTGTCTCGCTCTCTACGGGTGAAGTGAGCGGCTTTGAAGCACTGATACGCTGGCATCACCCATCTAGGGGCTGGATATTGCCCGATCGCTTCATCCCTGTGGCTGAAGAAACTGGATTAATTAACGATTTGGGCTGGTTGGTTTTGCAGGAGGCTTGTCGCCAATTGAGTATTTGGCAGCAACAGTTTCCTCAAAAACCTCCTTTGACGATCAATGTGAATCTTTCTGCCGTGCAGCTTAAGCAAGTGGATCTAGTGGATCGAATAGAAGAGATTTTGCAGCGAACTGGGATATCAAGAGGCTGCTTGAAACTAGAAATTACTGAAAGTTGCATTCTAGAAACAGTAGCCTGGGAAGAAAAAATGTTGAAGCAGCTTAAAGCTCTAGGCATTCAGTTATGTATTGATGACTTTGGCACCGGCTACTCTTCTTTAAGTCGCTTGCATGAATTTCCTATTGATACGTTAAAGATTGACCGCTCTTTTGTGAGCCGCATCGAGCCAGACTTCAGCGATATCGAAATTGTTCAGACAATTGTGACGCTAGCTCGTAGCCGAGGTATGGATGTTGTAGCAGAAGGGATAGAAACGCTTCCTCAGCTACAGAAACTGCGAGATTTAGGATGCGAATCGGGGCAAGGATACCTATTTTCTAAGCCTGTAGACAGCCAACAAGCAACCCAACTATTGGTTAATGACCAGATATTTCAGGCAGTGCTGGTAGGAGAAGCGTAAACGACGCTCTGCTTCCTCAAGTAAGGCTATGTCCTCTTGCCTAGTTTCCATCTTTACCGCCCTTAACTAGGTTTCTTGCAAGACGTTGTGGATCAGTTCTGCTGCTAGTTCCAGCTTATCCCGCAGGGTCAGGGCTTCCAGGTCAACTGTGACAACAGACCTAGTTCTGAGCATAGGTGCGGCTGGCGGTGCAGTGGGCAACTCCAGGGTTTCGTAGAAGTAATCAATTGGCTTTCCGTAAACTCCAGCAAATGCGGGTAACTCACTCTCTGCATCTACCTTGCGCTTCCCGTTTTCAATGTACGACAAGGCTTGTTGGCTCAGGCTCAGGTTATAGCCAATCTCTAGCTGTTCGATGACCTGCTCTTGAGTCAATCCCAGTGATTCACGGGTAGCCTTGAGGCGCTTGCCGAGGGAGAACGCCATATCAGGTAATCGTGTAAAGAACAATAAAATCCTATATTTTTTGTTAAGAATGCTCTATTGAATAATTTGGTTAGCTTAAAATAATCGTGTAAACACAAGATAATCTTGTAAAACCTAAATCACAAGTGCTACAAAGCGAGGTCAGTACATGGCATGGAGTAACTGGATAGAGTGTAAGTTTGACAGTCAAGGGAAACTTGACACCTCTAGGCTATGGGAAGCCTCGAATTCTTCTGGTGTATACGCGATCGCGACCAAAACTGGCAGCAATTATAATACCCATTACATTGGAAGGTCTGGAAGAAGTATTAGGGGAAGGTTGAAAGCTCATCTTTCAGGAAGCGGTAACAAAGTTATTGCTGGCATACTGCAAAACAAAAAAGACCGTCCTAGCGATCCAACTCAAGCTTTATACTTTGCTTATCTTGAAACAAAGGAACATAAGTTGATTGAAGCAGCTTATATAGATGCTTCTGATCGACCTCTTGGAAATTTAATAAAAGCTAGGCTCCCTGAAGGATTAAGGGAAGGAGATATTTATAGTTCTGAGCTAGAAGATTAGTTTTTTAAGAAATAAATAAATTATTAGCAGTATTGTACTGCTCACAGCAACTTCCACCATTACAACGGAGCCAAATATGAAGTTTTCAGCCGACCGTCAAGAAAAGAAAGGACCACTTGGTGGAGCTTACTACGAAACATACATCAAGGTAACTTTAACACCTGAAGAGGAAAAGGTTGCACGTAAGCAAAAAATTATGGGGGCTGGACTTGTTGGAGGCGATCCCGAAGGTGAAGGAAAAGTAGTTTATATGCTCTGTAATAAATACATGATAACGATGAATGACTTAGTTGCTGGTATTACAGCAAAAGTTGGTAGTGGTAGTAAATTGGGAAAGTTGGCATCTTTTGAAGACGAAGTAAGGGAGGCGTGTAAAGACTTTAAGTCTAATATTGAGGCAGATCAATTTTTTGGATCGGGTGGTTCAAAAAGTGAAGAAGAATTTTAGATTACTGAAGTTAAGATAGGGCTACCCTATTTTATTTGGAAATATTCAAAAGGCATACACGCTTATGGCACATTGGAATTTTGTCAAAGTCAAACTGTCTGATATCGAGAATGTTGATTACAATGAACTTAAACAAAGCCGATTAGATACATTATTGAACGGGTATGACCCATTTGAGAAGGTTCTCAATAGCGAGTCAGATCCAATTGCGCTAGATATGTCAAGAAACCCATACAGAATTACTGATGGTAGGCATAGAGTCTATCTTGCACGTCAAAAAGGCTACACAGAAGTTCGAGCCGTATCTACTTGAGTGTTACTAGGTTTCCACTTAAATAGTGTGACTGCTCTGCTACATTATGAGGAACTTAGAGTGCGGTCGCCTTCTTTCTCAAAGTAACGAAATAGCGATCGCATCTTTATTTACTACTCATCGTCGAATGGCGATCGCTCTCTTCTCAAGTACCAAAAGAGTGATCGCATCTTTATTGGATACTCATCGTCGAATGGCGATCGCTCTCTATTACAAAATTCTCACTGAACAAGTTTTTATTTCTGTTAACTTAACCAGTCTCGCATCATTCGTCAACAAGGTTGCATTTAGAAATTGTGCTGTTGCTGTAATAATGGCATCAGGCAACCTGAGATTGTGATTTTTGCGGAATGCAATCGCTAATTCTTTAATATTTTCATCAATACAAACAATTATAATTTTAGTCAAAAAAGTGCGAATTTGTACTTCTTCATCTGGATTGAGACTAGGATAAGATAGTAATTCAATTTCAGTAATCACGGAAATAAAATATTTTCCTGATGGCAAAGGGTCTGTTAGGCGACCACCCAAGTAATACAAAACTATATTTGTGTCTAATAAAATTAAAGGTTCTGTCAATGCCATTCATCCCTAATTTGCTGCTGATACTCTAAAGGATCTATAGTTAATTTAATAATACCTGCATACTGGGTTAGATTAACATCGTCTTTTTCTGACAATTGATATGCCTCTAATATTTTCTCAATTCTCTGCCAGTCTTCATACTCAATCAACACAGCAACAGGACGCATTGCTTCATCTGTGACAATTTTTTTCTTAAAAGGTAGCATGACAGTCTGCTTCAGATTAAACGTTTAATTCTTTTATCGTAGCCTCAAATCAAAAAAATGGTAATTTGGATGGTTACAATGCGATCGCATTCTTCTTCCTCAAGTAACAAAAGAGCGATCGCATCTTTAGAAGCTCCTTGATAAGATAGCGATCATCACAAGAGCGAAACTGCCATTCCAACCCAATATTTTACTACGCTGCGTGACAAACGGTTGGTTCGGGAAGCGGATCTCCAGCAGCTTCATAAGCAATAATTAAAGACTCTAACGCTTCAATTCCATTTGCAACCGCTGACTCGTAAGTATCACCATGAGTCCGCCAACGTTGTCCTATAAAATCAGGAAATCCTACCAAGAAACAGTTATCTTCCTCAGACCACTGAATAACCATTTGGTACTTGAACTTAGTCATCTTGTTCCTTCCCATCTAAATCCTCAATTGCCAGTTGAACTTCAGTAATTGCCAGTTGAACTTCCTTTTCTTGGTAGCGTTTAGCGTCGGCTCCATCTTTACCAGAAATCGTAATTTTTCCAGTATATAAGCGATGCACCCAGTTGGTGTGGCTTCCCTTACCTGGGAGTTCTGTAAAACCAGCTTTGTGAAGCATTTGTTTAAGCTCTCGGATTTTCTTTGGCATTACAGCTTATCGCACGGTCAGGTTACGCGATCGCATTCTTCTCAAGTAATGAAAGAGCGATCGCATCTTTATCTACTACTCATCGTCGAATTGCGATCGCATTCTTCTCCCTCAAGTACCAAAAGAGCGATCGCTTCTTTATTTACTACTTGATAAGATAGCGATCGCGCATTCTTCTCCCTCAAGTAACAAAAGAGCGATCGCATCTTTATCTACTACTCATCGTCGAATTGCGATCGCTCTTAAACTAATTTCCCGAATTTTCTCCTTGTGGGGTATCAGCAGCAGACGCTTGCGCCGCCTGTCTCACCGCCTCAATATCCAAGGCTAACCTCTCGGATATTTGTTCCACACTTAACCCCAACTGCAATAACAAAGGCACTGTTTCTAACTTACCTTCCTGTTTACCTTCCTGTTTACCTTCCTGTTTACCTTCCTCCTTACCTTCTTCCTTGGCTTCTTGATAAAACCTCGTCTGCTTTAGATCGCTTAGTCCAAACATCGCTTCTATCTCCTGCCGACTCAAGTTGGTAAACTTATAAATTAATATCGTCTCAACCAATTCTAGAACTTTCTGCCTGAAGGCAACATCCTCAAGTTCCTGTCGTGCTTGCTGTAGCAGTCGATTAGTTTGTTCAACTGCTGTTTCCTCATCCCCGACTACCAGCTGCACCATCCCTAAGCCAAGCGATGGATCTGTTGCTTCCACAAATTCATCGAGATATACAAACTTAACTTGCTGACTTGTCACCAAACTCCGATACTGCATTGGTAAGCCTGGATCTATAGTGCGGCTTTCAAATACCGCCACCGCATACCAATCATTCTTTGGTTTGTATTGACCAAGGTAGACGAAGATTTCGGTAAAAAAGCGCCAGTAAAAGTCAGATTTTGATTTAAATTGGACTTCAACAAAGTAGATTGGTAGGTTTGTGGAAGCTTCGGGGGGTAAAAATACACCATCGAAGGTGCGAGACAGTTCTTTAATTTCTTTTGAAGAAAATTCGTAGTTTTGAGCTTGGGTCGGTGGCTCTCCGATAAGTTCAAATAAAAGGCTAGGTAAGGTTTGAAAAAGTTGATAGAAAATTGTATCTGTTCTCACAGTATTCGCTTAAAATTACATTTTTTACCAACTTTATTTTTACATTAATTAAGGCAATTTAATAAGTTTTACCTATCAGGTAGAAGCAAAAGTTATAAAAAAAGTAAGGTGAGCAACGCTCACCTTACTTTAAATTACAGTTATTAACTCAAGTGTTAATCTTCGGCAAAAATGTAGCGGTACAATTCGTTGGGATCGGGTTCTGGACTTTCCTCGGCAAACTTCACCGCATCGTCGATGACGCTTTGAATTTTCCGGTCAATCTCTTTGAGTTCTTCCTGAGTTGCCAGATTGTGTTCTAAGAGATGAGCTGCCAACTTTTTGATTGGATCGCGGGCGAACCAATATTCCTTCTCATTTTTGGAACGAAGTTCGTCGGGGTCAGCCAGAGAGTGACCTCGAAAGCGGTAGGTTAAGGCTTCAATCAAGGTTGGTCCTTCACCCGCACGGGCACGCGCGATCGCTTCCTGGGCGACTGCTCGTACTGCTAACACGTCCATCCCATCAACCTCAACACCTGCCATGCCAAATGCATGGGCTTTCTTGAAAATCTCTGGTACAGAAGTTGCCCGTTCGTGCGCCATGCCAATTGCCCACTTGTTGTTTTCCACAACATACAAAATCGGCAGTTTCCAGAGCGCCGCCATGTTCAAGCATTCAAAAAATTGACCGTTATTCGCAGCACCATCTCCAAAAAAGCAGGCGGTTACTTGATCGGAACCGGCATCTCCCAAGGCTTCGCGGCGATACTTACTGGCAAAAGCCGCACCCGTAGCAACAGGAATTCCTTCGGCAACAAAAGCATAACCTCCCAGCAGTTTATGCTCAGATGAGAACATATGCATCGAGCCGCCGCGTCCTTTGCTACAACCAGTGGCTTTACCAAATAACTCAGCCATCACCTCTTTTGCGGGAACGCCAGCACTCAGAGCATGAACGTGGTCGCGGTAGGTGCTTGAAACATAATCCTCACCGGGACGCATCGCCTGGATGACGCCAGTTGACACAGCCTCTTGACCGTTATATAGATGGACAAAACCAAACATTTTGCCCCGGTAGTACATCTCGGCGCACTTGTCCTCAAACGACCGCCCCAAGACCATATCCTCGTAAAGGAGCAATCCTTCCTCTTTGGTGATTTGAGTTTGAGCGGTGTCAAAGACGGGTAAAATGCGTTCCTGAACCATTGATTTTAGGGATAAACTTGACGTGATTGGTTGAACGGCGGTTTTTATGTACCAAGATAAGCTTCTACTATAGAAGCTAGGGGGTATAATTATCGCACCTATTCTATCGTTTATGTTCGCTCGTACAGATACAGATTAATTTAGTTGCCTGGGGCTGAGGAAGTAGACTGTGAGAATTCCGCTCGATTACTACCGGATTCTGGGCCTGCCGATTCAGGCTACGGCTGAGCAGTTGCAGCAAGCGTATCGCGATCGCGCTCTGCAACTTCCTCGACGCGAGTATTCAGAAATCACGATCGCCGCCCGAAAACAACTGCTAGACGAAGCTTACGCGATTCTCTGCGATTCAGAACAGCGTTCCGCTTACGACGCTACATTTCTGACTAAAACTTACGACTTGGACTCAGAATCAGGAACGGCAACTCGTCAGGAGGGAAACGGCACAGCAGACGCTGACCTTGACCCTTATACGCCCAGCATCGAAATTCAAGACGAGCAATTCGTTGGGGCATTGCTGATTTTACAGGAGCTAGGAGAATACGAACTGGTGCTGAAATTGGGGCGTCCCTTCCTCAGTCGTGCCAGCACCAGTATCGAGAAGGGTCGTTTGGGGAACCCTCAGCTAGTGCAACCAGATATTGTGTTGACACTGGCACTGGCGTGTCTGGAACTGGGTCGAGAGCAATGGCAGCAAGGTCAATATGAAAATGCCGCCACCTCCCTGGAGACGGGACAAGAATTACTGTTGCGAGAAGGTATATTTGCCAGCTTGCGGGGGGAAATTCAGGCGGATCTTTACAAGCTTCGCCCCTACCGCATTTTGGAATTACTCGCGAGTAGTGAAGACAAAGTGACGGAACGCCGCAAAGGATTGCAGCATTTGCAAGAAATGCTGCAAGAACGCGGCGGCATCGATGGCACCGGAGACGATCAATCTGGATTGAACATTGATGACTTTCTCCGCTTCATTCAGCAACTGCGTAGCTACTTGACCTCCACCGAACAGCAGAGCCTTTTTGAAGCAGAAGCGCGTCGTCCCTCGGCGGTTGCTACCTATTTAGCGGTTTATGCTTTATTAGGGCGGGGATTTGCCCAAAGACAGCCCGGTCTAATTAGACAAGCCAAGCAGATGCTGATGCGCTTAGGCAAGCGTCAGGATGTGCATTTGGAACAAGCGGTGTGCGCCTTGCTGCTCGGTCAGACGGAAGAAGCCAGTCGCGCCTTGGAACTCAGCCAGGAGTACGAACCCCTCGCCTTCATTCGGGAACATTCTCAGGGTGCCCCAGACTTGTTACCTGGGTTGTGTTTGTATGGGGAGCGTTGGTTGCAAGCAGAAGTGTTTCCCCACTTCCGAGATTTGGCATCAGTGCGGGCTTCTTTGAAGGATTACTTTGCCGATGACCAGGTTCAGGCTTACTTAGAAGAATTGCCAGTAGAGGAAGACGCAACAAATGAGTGGGCGGTGTTGCCGACTCAGCAAGTATCCTATGCCGCTGCTCCCTCCTCGCGGGGGACAAGCGACTCGCCAGGATTTCGCAGACCGGAGAGTGTGGTTTCTCGTTCCAGTTCGCATAACGGCAGTGGAGAGAATGGGGGCAGGATGAGCGATACGGGATCGCGCAACGCTGAAGAAAGTTCGTCGCGCGATCGCCTTCAACAAGTGGTGGAACAGCAGCCTGACGCTGCCTATCGAACGGCGACGATGACCGCGACAATCGATCGCCCACAGACAGCAGGAGGATCGAATTTACCGGCAGCAGAACGAATTTCTAGGTCTCCAGAACCAGAGGGCAACGATCCGGGCTTGGCTGGGGATTCTTCCTCGAAGCGTCAGCGTCGCCGAGGGAATTCACAGGAACCAAATGAACAACCACGGGCAACGATCGCTAGCCGGTTGCGGAGAACGGATTCTGTGCCCAAGGCATCGCCCACAGGGGGAGATGTATCAGCTCGTCGAGGCGGTCGTCTTCAACGTTCTGCGGCTTCCTTGCGCTCGGCAAAAACCGGGCGGCTCATTTTACTGGGACTTGCCGGGATTCTCGGTTTGGGAGTCTTTGTAATGCTAGCGATCGCGACTTTCGGTTGGCTCCAAAGAAGTTTCTCAGGTCCGCTCTTGGAGGGAGAGCAACCGATGGTACAGCTAGCTGCGCCTCCGGTACCGATTCCCGAACCAGGCAGTAAATTAACCAGTCCGTCTGGCCCTCTAACCCAAGAAATAGCTCGACAATTGGTTCAGATTTGGCTTGCCAGTAAAGCAGATGCCTTGGGTGAAGAGCATACCGTTGAAAAATTACAGCAAATACTTGCCGATCCCGCTTTGTCTCGTTGGCAGAAACGTTCTCAAAGCACAAAGAACAGTAACTCGTACTGGAAGTACAAGCATAAGGTCGAGGTAAAATCTGTTGAAACGAGCGATCGCCATCCCGACCGCGCCAAAGTGGATGCACAGGTGAATGAAACCGCAGATTTCTATAAAGCAGGCAAGCTCAATCAAGCTTCTTCCTACGATGAAAGCCTGCGCGTGCGCTATGACCTGGTACGCAAAGATGGTCAGTGGCTGATCCAGGACATGAAGGTTCTGAGGTAGTCATTGGTCATTAGTCATTAGTCGGCTCGTCATCAGGCGACCGATTGTTAACCCATGACCCGTGACTGATGACCAGTGGCTAAGCACAGTGGCTAATAACGAATGACCGAAACCTTATTTCATGCCTATACGCCCATCATCCTGTGGACGGGACTCGGTATCATACTATTTAGGTTTATCCCCAGTTCCTTACCGAGGTTGCTGGGTCGCAGCCTATATTGGGTTGGGGTACCGCTACAGATTCTGACGCTGGCTCGTCAAGCTAACTTATCGGAAAATGCTGGAGTGGTGCCGCTGATTGCAATGACAGCTTTAGCGATTGGTTTTTCCTTTGCATGGCTAAGTTTGCAGGTTTGGAAACGCTTCAGTTGTGAAAATGGCGAAAGTAAAAATTCTTTTCTCCTGCCTTTTTTAGACCGATCTCGCCAGGGTAGTTTCATCCTGTCTGCCATGCTGGGCAATACAGGTTTTGTGGGGTTAGCGATCGCTCCTTCTTTGATTAGCACTCAAGCTTTCAGTCTAGCCGTCTTCTACAGCGTCACGAATAACATCATTGGCACCTATGGAATCGGCGTCTTTATCGCCAGCTACTTTGGGCGACCCGCAAAGCGAAATCATTGGTGGATTCAAATTCGAGATATCTTGAGTGTTCCTTCCCTGTGGACATTTAGCCTCGGATACCTCACTCGCTCGGTTGAACTGCCTACTTTCCTGGAATCAGGACTGCAAGCTTCCGTAGATTTTGTCATTGCTAGCTCCTTTGTGCTGATGGGGATACGACTCGCTCAGCTGCAAGGATGGAAGAGTTTTCAGGTTGCCTTGCTCCCTGCCCTAGTAAAAGTCGTGGTGATGCCGGGATTGGTGGGCATTGCCGCCACTTTAGTCGGTTTATCGGGCGACGCACGATTGGCAATGATTCTCATGGCAGGTGTGCCCACTGCCTTTGCCAGTCTGATCCTGGCAGAGGAGTACGATCTCGACCCAGACTTAGCCGCCAGCAGTATTGTCGTGAGTATAGGACTGCTGCTGTTGATGATTCCGCTTTGGCTGCTTATATATGGTTAATCCTAGAACGCCAATACAGGAGTTCTCCTTTGTGCCTCATTAGTAAGCTTTCTTGCCTATTAGAGGAGGTTGAGCCTCTGAAGAAAGCACACCCAACCCAGAAGAGCTTAGGAATCAGACCGATCTCCCTTTGCCTCTGATAATTGGGGCAAGGAGAGATTTTAAATATTGCCCCAAAAAAGTGAATGGGTGCCGCTTCTTTTGTCATGATTTTTTGACATTGTGAATTTGCATGGGAACGCCTCCAACAAATTGACAAATTAGGGCGATCCCAATTCGTCCTCAAATGTCAGGATATCATGACAATACGATCCCCAATCACCTGATAACTTCGTAGATATACCTATAATCGGCTGAAACACCCCTTGACCTAACCCGGCATTTTTCTGCAACATGAATATTAACAAAGCGATCCCCCGATCCCAAAGAAATGCTGTAATCAGCACATTTCTCAAATCCTGGGCGCTCAGTTAGATTCTCAATCCAACCAAGAAAGCCAGTCAGTCTTCTGGGCGTCGCCAAAGCAGCCCCCATTCGAGGGTGACACCAGCTCGTTCAAGACCGGAGCTAACCATTGAGACGTTACAGATTTCAGGAAGGGGATGATATTGCACAGCTTTCCGAAGTAGAAGAGATGCGAAATAGCATTTTGTGCTGCTTTGCTAGTCAGTCTCTAGAGAAGTAATCTAACTGCCGCCCAAACTATCGGAGACTATCTGTTATGGCAAAAGAACGCCCACCATTGGAAGAGATGACATTGAGGCAACTCCGTAAAGTTGCCAGTGAATGCAGCATCTCTCGATACAGCAGAATGCGTAAAGAGCAACTGCTAACAGCAATTAAAGAAGTCCAACGCACCAAGATTTCTCTCGGTTCAACTCGCATAGTGGAGGCGCAAGAAGAAGTGGAAGCAGCAAAATTTGAACTGGGTCAGGAAGATCGTACAGGTGGAACCCTGGCATCCGTAGACGAAGGTCTAGGGGATCTTCCTGGTGGCTACGGTGAAAGCCGCGTTGTCCTCATGCCCCGCGATCCACAATGGGCATACACCTACTGGGATATCCCCAACGATCATAAAGAAGAGTTGCGCCGTCAGGGGGGACAACAACTGGCGCTGCGGCTCTACGATGTCACCGACGTTAATCTAGAATATCAAAGCCCTCACAGCATTCAGGAATATCCTTGCGATGAGCTAGCGCGGGAATGGTATTTGCCGATGCCCGTGAGCGATCGCGACTATGCTGTAGATATCGGCTACCGCTGTGCCGATGGTCGCTGGCTCGTCTTAGCTCGTTCCGCTCCCGTCCGCGTTCCTCCCGTCTATCCCTCAGATTGGATTGAAGACCAATTCATCACCGTTTCTTGGGAAGAAGACCTGCGCGACAAGACTTTCCTAGAACTGGTTCCGCCTGCCAAGAAAATGGCAGTGGCTAGCTACGGTAGTGTAGTAGCAGGTGGCAACCCCATTTACGACGAAATCTTCGGCATGGCTCAGACCGTCGAAGCTCAACGGGTAGCCGGTTCCCTGTATGGCTCCATGCAGCACGTACCCGGTTCTATGCAGTCAGTGTCCCTTGCCGAACAAGCTCTTAGTTCCTACGTCTTCCCCTCTGGCGTTGGGATGTGGGCAGTTCCCACCGTATCTGGTCTCACCATGTCTGGTGTGGGAATGTCCGGAGCTGGCTTCTCGGCTTCCGCCGTCCCGATGCGTCCTCGCCAGTTCTGGTTGGTTGCTGATGCTGAACTGATTGTTTACGGTGCCACCGAGCCAGATGCTACGGTCACAATTGGCGGTCGTCCCATCAAGCTGAATCCAGATGGCACCTTCCGCTTCCAGATGTCCTTCCAGGATGGTCTGATTGACTACCCGATTATGGCGGTGGCGACTGATGGCGAGCAAACCCGCTCAATTCACATGAAGTTTAACCGCGAAACTCCATCGCGCAATACCAACACCAAAGAAGAAGCTGTCGAGGAATGGCTCTCTTGAAAAGATAAAGGATGAGGAATCAATGAATTCCTCCTTTCCTCAATCTTCTGTCTTTTGAAGTTTCCCCCGGCTCAGGTCGGGGGTTTATTATTTGAAAATTATGAAACCTGAAGACATTACCAAAACCCTTACAGAACTATTTGCTGCCACAGCGATTGAAGCGACCGCACCCGGCTTGTGGCAAGTAGAAACGACTCAGATGCGTCTGTTGGTGCTGCTTTCCGATGACGGTTCTTGGCTGCGACTTCTCTTACCTATTGCACCCGCTCAAGAAGCGCAACCGTTTGTCGAACAGCTGCTAGAAGCCAACTTTGATGACACTCAGGAGACTCGTTACGCCCTGAATCAAGGGGTGCTATGGGGTGTATTTCAGCACAACCTTGAGACTCTAAATGTAGAGGATTTTTCAGGAGCGATCGCGCGACTCATTTCTCTGCATCAGACAGGTTTATCGGACTGCTTTAATCAGCTCGTTGAAAGTCGAATTAGTCAAATTATCCTGGCTGCCAAACAGCAAGGACAATCCCTCACAGCCACACTCCAAACCCTCGATCGGTTCTACGAAGAAGGTCTCATGGGCGAGCTGGATCTGCCTCCAGAGGCTCGTGAGGAGGTGCTGGCGGCATGGCGGCGTCAGTTAGAACGCCTTTGGCCTGAAATCGAACCGTAGCTTGTTGTCAATCCCGTAAGTCTCATGGACATCATTCAAATCCTCAAAGACGACTACCAAAGATTTCCAGAAAACCAAACCTACAGCATCTATGCAGAAGATGTCTTTTTCAAAGATCCGCTGAACAAGTTTCAAGGTCTTGAGCGTTACAAACTCATGATTGGCTTTATCAAAACCTGGTTTATGAACGTCAAGATGGATTTACATGACATTCGCCAATCGGGAGACACAATTCAACTTGAGTGGACTTTGAGCTGGAATACCCCTCTGCCGTGGAAACCTCGCATCGCCATCCCCGGCTGGAGCGAGTTACGACTCAACACTGATGGAATGATTGCTTCCCATATCGATTACTGGAAATGTTCGCGTTTCGATGTGTTGAAACAACATTTGTTACCCTTAAAACAGGGAAAAAATAATAAGTAACGTAAACAATTCTCAGATAGGAAAAAAGCATTCATGCGCGTAATTTTGATGACCGGCAAGGGTGGCGTTGGCAAAACTTCTGTAGCCGCCGCTACTGGCTTGCGGTGTGCCGAACTCGGTTATAAAACCCTCGTTTTAAGTACCGATCCCGCTCACTCTCTCGCCGACAGTTTTGACTTAGAACTGGGGCACGTTCCGCGACTGGTTCGCCCAAACTTGTGGGGTGCTGAATTAGACGCTCTGATGGAATTGGAAGACAACTGGGGCGCAGTCAAGCGTTACATTACCCAAGTTTTGCAGGCAAGAGGCTTGGAAGGCGTGCAAGCGGAAGAATTGGCAATTTTACCAGGCATGGATGAGATTTTCGGTCTGGTACGCATGAAGCGCCACTACGATGAAGGCGAGTTTGACGTTTTAATTATTGATTCAGCTCCCACGGGCACGGCGCTCAGATTGCTCAGCTTACCGGAAGTCGGCGGCTGGTATATGAGACGTTTTTACAAGCCGTTACAGGGCATATCAGCGGCGCTCAGACCTCTAGTTGAACCGATCTTCAGACCGATTGCCGGTTTTTCCTTGCCCGATAAAGAGGTAATGGACGCTCCCTATGAATTCTACGAGCAGATTGAAGCTCTAGAAAAAGTATTAACTGACAATACCCAAACTTCGGTGCGCCTCGTCACCAATCCCGAAAAAATGGTGATTAAAGAGTCTCTCCGCGCTCATGCTTATTTAAGTTTATACAACGTTGCTACGGATTTAGTGGTGGCAAATCGGATTATTCCCGACCAAGTGACCGACCCTTTCTTTCAACGTTGGAAAGAAAGCCAGCAGCAATATCGGCAGGAAATTCACGCAAACTTCCATCCCTTACCAGTCAAGGAAGTTCCGCTTTACTCAGAAGAAATGTGTGGGTTGGATGCCTTAGAACGGCTAAAGGAAACGCTCTATAAAGATGAAGATCCGACTCAGATATATTACAAGGAAACAACTCTGAGAGTTGTGCAAGACCAAAATCAGTACAGCTTAGAACTTTACTTGCCCGGTATTGCCAAAGATAATATCCAACTGAGTAAAACCGGCGATGAATTAAATATTACGATAGGCAATCACCGCCGCAATTTGGTGTTACCACAAGCATTGGCAGCGCTGCAACCAGATGGAGCAAAGATGGAGGATGACTATCTTAAAATCCGGTTTACCACTCCGGTTCAGGTTTAGCTAGTCAATTAGGGTAGATATCAAGGTAGCGCCTCCAGATTCTCGTTCTCAGGATCAGCCTAAAAACGAGAATCTGGATGCAGAGTAGGGGCATGGCACAGAAAAAGCTCCTACGCATGGAATTGAAGGTTAACAATTCCACGCTTCTGTGTGCGAATTAGCGCCAACCCAGCCAGGTAAAAAAATCCTGATGGGTGAAAAATTCTAGCACTAATAAAGCCACAAACCCCACCATCGCAAATCGTCCGTTGATTTGCTCGGCGTAGGGTGTCCAGCCAAAAGCAGGTTCTGGTTGATTATAATTTTCTGCGGGTGTTTCTGTGGGTGATTGTTCTGGGGAAGAAGTTGTTTCAGGATTCATTGCTTTTACTTCAATCGTGATTCAATATGAGTTAAGATTCAAGGCTTTGGACAGATTCAATCAGCGATCGCACTACCTCAGCCCCAGCAGACGGCTCAAACCCCAAAGGAAACTTACCCCGAACCAGCATTCTGAATCCGAGTGGTCCTAGGCTAATCATCCCCTTGATGTCTCGAAAAGAATTCCCCACTACTTGCAAACCAAACCGACGTTCATCAATCCAACCTCCTTCCTTCACCAGATCAATTAATACTTTCCGGTGACGGATTGAGCGACTGGCTTGATCGTCCTTACGGTCGAGAATTTGCTGTTTAATTTTGCCGATTTGATCCATTGGTGCCACATCCATCGGACAAACCGTATTGCACATAAAACAGCGGGTGCAACCCCAGACGCCCTTGGTTCCTTCGTTGTAATTTTCCAAACGGGATTCTATGTCGGCGTCACGAGAATCCGCTACCATTCGATAAGCCTTTGCAAGGGCGTGGGGACCCACAAAATCCGAATTGACCTCACGGGCGTTGCATTCAGAATAGCAGGCACCGCACAGTATACAATTGCCTGTTTGATTAAGGCGATCGCGTTCTTCGGGTGTTTGCAAAAACTCTCGTTCCGGTACGCCACTTGCACCCGTACTCACATAGGGTTCAACTGCTTCAAGATGATCCCAAAAACTCCGCATATCCACCACCAAATCTTTAATGACCGGCATATTGCCCATTGGTGCGATAGTAATTTCTGGGATAGCATCTAAGAATTTTTGCCGGGGATCTGAAGGGCTGGCACTCGCTGCTATCTGTTGCAGCCTTTGTACTTCACTGCCGACATTTTCCTTACAAGCCAAAGCGGAACGACCGTTGATTCGCATTCCACAACTGCCGCAAATTGTGTTGCGACAATTCTTGCGAAAAGCTAAACTTCCATCCTGCTCCCACTTAATAAGATTTAGGCAATCCAGAATCGTGTTGCCAGGATCGACATCCAGCGTGTAAGTCTGCACTACAGGGGAGTAATTTTGCTCCTGCCGGATGACCTTAAAAAGGACTTGCATGCTTTAAAGCTCTTCATTCTCTTAACTTCTAGTCTAAAGCTGAATTGGGGATCTGTAGACAAACCCAGCTTTGTTTGAAATGACTTGACTTGGGAGTATGGCTGATTTTTGGATGCCCAAGGCTAGAAGGACAAAACAGAGATATCTCCTGCCTTACCCTCCAAAAGATAGATTTTTAGAAGCAGATACTTTACACTTTATACTTTAAACTTTACACAATCTCTAGTCTCTACTCTCTAATCGCTCCTTTAACGGTCTGCTATCTGGTAGTAAGAACCTCAACTTTTACCGAATTACGCAATTTTGCTGAAATCCAAGAATTTAAGGGCGACCCTTGTAAATATCCTTGTCAAAGTTGAGTGATTTAACGATATATTTTTTTTAGTCAGCCAAATATTGGCATAAGACTCTCTTTACTATACTGTAGATTGAAGTGTATTTTGCATATAGCGATGAGTGAAACCGCAACAGCTCCATTGACAGGGAAAGCACTGCTTCAAAAAGTAAAAGAGCTTTCACACTTACCACGGCGAGAAACAGCAAAACGCTGTGGCTATTACACCGTGACAAAGAACAGCCAGACGCGCGTCAACTTAACAGACTTTTATGACGCAGTTTTAGGCGCTAAAGGTGTTCCCCTCGATCCAGAAGGAACAAAAGATGGTCGGGGTCGAGAGCCAACCTATCGTGTAAGCGTACACAAAAATGGTCAAATTGTTATTGGTGCAACTTACACTGAGGCAATGGGATTAAAGTCTGGTGATGAGTTTGAAATTAAGCTGGGTTACAAGCATATTCACCTAATTCAGGTGGATGGCGATAAAAGTAAGACAGCCGACGATACCAGTGATGAAACCAAAAGTGAGGTGGCGACTGCATCATAGGCGGTAATGCTTTCTGATATGGCGTTGCTTCTAACAAATTCATCAGGCAATTTGAAAGAATCAACTGCCTCTCCTTTCCAGGGAGCATCTTAGGGAAAGCGGATACATCTTTTGTGGACTGGACATAAAAGCTGCGGGGGTTCATGCTTACCCCCAGCGGTACATAAGACAGTTTTTTCACAAACTTGAGGTGTTACGCTGGGGCCAATGAAAGCTGTCTTTAAGAATGCCTATTTTTGATCGAGCCGATTGGTGGCTGGCATCACTTGCACAAACTCCTGCTGTGTTGAAAGCGATCGCTTTTTTCATGGTCTGGCTAGTTCTTTGGTTGCCAGTTGCGATTCCTTTGGCAGCCGTGCTGAAATGGCGACCCCCTAACCCATTGGCTGTAGAGCAAAAGCTACCTTTATTAGCTTCGCTCTATTTAATTGCCCCTGTGATTGTGTGGGGTGCCGCTTGGGTGGAGGGGGCTTTTTTTTCAGATTATGGGTTGGACTGGGAAGCTTCAATATTAATTTCACTAGGACAAGGCTTCGCTTTAGGGGTGCTAAGTCTGCTAGTGGTGTTTGGCATTCAAAAAGCCTTGGGCTGGATCGAGTGGCAACCTGAAGAGAATCGCTTCATTGCAGATACACAGAACCCGCCGCAAAATCTTGGGTCGGTAGTCGGATCTATCTTACTACCGACATTGTTATTGGGATTATTGATTAGTGGAATTGAAGAGTTAATTTTTCGGGGATTTCTGCTTACTGAACTCCAGCAAGATTATTCAGCTTGGGTGGCGGCGGCAGTTTCTAGCTTAATTTTTGCGCTGCTTCATTTGGTTTGGGAACAGCAGGAAACATTGCCTCAGCTGCCAGGATTATGGCTGATGGGGATGGTATTAGTGCTGGCTCGTGTCTGTGATGATGGGAATCTAGGCTTGGCGTGGGGACTTCACGCCGGATGGATTTGGGCGATCGCCAGTCTGGATACTACGAGAGTGATTTGCTATACCGGCATTGTTCCCGCGTGGGTGACTGGTTTGGGAGAAAAGCCTCTCGCGGGTGCGGCGGGAATTCTTTGTCTACTGGGAACTGGGATTTTAATCTGGCAACTTTATCTTTAAGATGAGCGATTTGCTGCCAGAATCGTGACGGGATTGAGCGGAGAAAACCGAGTCAGCGGTCCTACCGGCACAGAACGCGATAGCTGCACTTGCAACAACTGATAATCCCATTGCTGACGCGATAACCAACCCAAAGCCTGATTCAGATGTTCCAGGGTGGCGAGTGCTAGTACCAAGCGCCCTGAAGCGGTTAAATGGGAATGGCAGGTATCGAGAATTTCAGTTAAATTGCCGCCGCTACCGCCAATAAAGATGCGGTTGGGTGCGGGGAGATTGTACAAAGCTTCTGGGGCGCTGCCATGAATGGAAATCACATTTTCTACCTGGAAGCGATCGCAGTTCTGCTGAATTAACGTGGTGCCAGCAGAGGTTTTCTCAATCGCATACACGCGAGAAGTGGGGAATAAACGGGCAATTTCAATCGAAACTGAGCCGGTACCTGCCCCAATATCCCAAATAATTTGTCCTGGCTGTAGCGCCAATTCTCCTAGTACGAGAATCCGCACTTCCCGCTTCGTCATCAAGCCGGGGCGATCGCTAAAACTCAAGAAACTCCGATCCGGGACTCCCAGCATCGGCAGCGCCTCCAAATCCTGTAGCGGTGGGGTTTCCTCGCCCCTACCCGCTGAATCAGACTGGCGTAGCAATACAACTACATTCAAGGAAGCAAAATTTTGCTCTTGTAGAGACGTAATTAATTGTCTCCCTACAGCGGGAAAAGACCGAACTCGCTCATCGGTACCGCCTAAATTTTCACAAATCCAGAATTGATAAGTGCTGGGTAAATCTAAAGCGAGTAATAGACGAGCGATCGCGTCCGGCGTATTCTGAGTATCTGTTAATACAGCAATCTTCTCAATCCCCTGTTGCAGCGCTTGGGTTAACTCTTCGAGCGATCGCCCGTGGGCACTGATGACACGAGCATCCTGCCAGGGAACCTTAATCCGGTTAAAAGCCAGCTGAACCGAACTCAGATGCGGATGAAACGTTAATTCTGCTGAGGGTAGTTGTGCCACCAACAGCCGTCCCAATCCAAAAAAGAGGGGATCGCCACTCACCAATACGACAATGCCGCCAGAACCCGCAGACAGGCGGTAGCGAATTTCCTCAATTGCCTTTGTGAAATCACCCAAAATCAGCCGTTGAGCGGGGCAATCGGGAAAATAGGAGAGATGGCGATCGCTCCCAATTAACAGCGTCGCCTGCTCTACAATCTCCCGCACAGCATGACTCAGCCCATCTGCGCCATCCAAGCCAATTCCGACAACGTGTACGAGTGTCATTGTCAGAATGCACCGGGCGGCGGGAAGTCGCCGCTACACAGACTAAACCTGCCTACGCAGGTTGCAAATCTATTTGTCGTGACGCTAAATAGGCAGCGAACTCCTAACATTTCTCTGCCTCCCAAGCCAGTAAGAGTAAAGCATTGACAATCGCGGCGGTGACGGGTGAACCGCCCTTGCGTCCCTCAATGCGAATTTGGGGTACGGGCGTCTTTTCTAGTGCCGCTTTTGACTCCACTACGGAAATAAATCCCACGGGTGCGCCAATTACCAGAGCCGGTTGAACGGGTGCCGAGGGTAACTCTGCACACAAAGCCAGCAGCGCCGTGGGGGCATTGCCAATCGCATAAATTGCCTCTGGAAATTCTCGCCAACATTGCAGTAAGCCAGTTTCCGTGCGCGTCTTGCCGGGGAGAGCTTCGCGCGCTTGTTCCACGGCAGCAATTAGGGGATTGCCAAAAGTTTGCGCCACCATTCCTGCCACTCCCTGTTTTACCATGCCAACGTCTGTAATAATCGGCACGCGACGCCGCAAGGCAGCGATCGCGCTGGGAATCGCCCCCTCACTAAACCGAATCAGTTGGGCAAATTCAAAATCAGCGGTGCTGTGGATCGTTCGACGTACAATCGCGTACTCGGAGGGGCTAAAGCGGTGTTCGCCAATTTCTCGATCGATGAGAGCAAAACTTTGCTGGAGGATGGGATGAATGGGTAAGCTCATAAATCAGGAGTCAGCTAATAGCGATTTGTGAGCCGCTATTAGCCGATTATTGTTAAAAAGTTAAAACAGGCCAATCAGGTTCCCGATAATACCGGGTCATATCGTCAAATTTTCGCAATTGTGCCTGGTGTGTGCAGATTTGGGGAGAATTTTCCAACCATTGTTCGTTGATTTGGGAAAGTTTTTCACAGAGGCGATCGCGCTTCAAATCCGGTGAAATCTCGCCAAAATAGCCCAGCGTGACATGGGCAGTAAAACGATATTGCTGTTCAATCCCCAAAGCCATTAAACTACGACTTTGATAAATAAACCGGCGAAACTTCAACATTCGCTCGTAGGTTCCTTCATCCTTGGGGACTAAACAAACCGCGACTGCACGGGGCATTACCATCAATCCCAGCAACTGCCAAAGCATCGGATTACCGCCAGTGATAGATGACTGGGACTGCTCGAAGATTTGAGCAATGCGATCGCGCAGTTGTTCTTCAAACTCCGGATTTTCACTCGTGGCGTGTCGATAAGCACTGTCCCAAATCAAATCTGCTAAGGTTACATGAAAACTCTCAGCGGGGACTGGCACAATAAAACCAGGATCTAGCTGCTGTAGCAGTTGCTCTTGGCACACCTTCAAGTTTTCGTAAAACGTCGCATTCTCGGATTCTTCCCCCCAAGGTGGTGCGATCACCGTATAGCCAGGGAAAGGCACCGCTTGTCTTGTCCCTGACGGGGAGGGCTTAAACTTCGGAGACTCCTGTATATGCTGTACTTGGGACTCGTAGGTTGCAGGTAGTGTTAGCCGTGCTACCCGATTTAAATAAGTGTGATAAGTCTCGTCCAATCTTGATAGCCTCGTACTTTTAAGAGATGCTTTAATGCCAATTTACCTCTACTGGGGTGAGGATGATTTTGCCCTAGAAAAAGCTGTTGACTCCCTGCGCGATCGCATTCTCGACCCCCAATGGACTAACTTTAACTATGACAAAATTTCTCAAGCGCTACCCGATGCGGTCATCACTGCTTTAAACCAGGCGATGACACCACCTTTTGGCAGCGCCTACCGTTTGGTCTGGTTGGTTGATACCACTATATGCCTGCACTGTTCGGAAGAACTACTAGCTGAACTGGAGCGGACTATACCGGCGATTCCTGAGTCTTCAATATTATTGCTGACTACTCGCTCTAAACCCGATGGGCGTCTCCGATCTACGAAGCTGCTGCAAAACCATGCCGATATTCGAGAATTTTCTCTCATCCCGCCCTGGAAAACTGAAGAACTGCTAAAAAGGGTGCGTCAGGTTGCCCAGCAAGTCGGTGTAAAACTAACCCCGGCAGCTGCCGAACTTTTAGCCCAATCTGTGGGAAATGATACCAGACAACTCTGGAACGAACTGGAAAAGTTGCAGGTTTACGCTGGTATCCCGAAGAATCTCCCCACCGCCCCTGACCAAGCAGGCGTATCCCAAGAGAGCGCGATCGCCCTCGAAGTCGTTGCTGCCCTAGTTATCTCTAACACCCAAAACAGCTTGCAGCTCGCATCGGCGATCGGATCGGGAAATACTGCCCACGCCTGTTCGCTGGTTGCAGACTTGATCGGTCATAACGAACCCGCTTTGCGGATTGTCGCCACCTTAATCGGTCAATTTCGCACCTGGTTGTGGGTGAAACTGATGGTAGAGAGCGGTGAGCGAGACGAACGGGCGATCGCCACTGCGGCAGAAATCGGCAACCCCAAACGAATTTATTTTCTGCGCCAAGAAGTCAAAGACTTCTCTGTGCCTCAACTCACCTTAACCTTACCCTTACTCCTAGAATTAGAAGTCAACCTCAAGCGAGGAGCTGACCCCATCTCTACGCTACAAATGAAAGTTATAGAACTGTGTCAATTGTATCAATGAAGGCATAAATACGTAGAAGCAATTTTTTCCTCCCTACCCCAATGTGTAGGGGTAGGGAGGAAAGCGCTACCTATACCACCCAATCGTTACAGCTTTCGTAACGTTCTGCTTTTTAGTCTAAAGTGTGGTAAAATTCACACACTCTTAATATCCGTAGTGAGTTGTATATTACTACTTGATACCTGCTCCGTAGGGAGAAGGCTTCTGTTTTTTGAGGTACCAACACGGGATCTAAATCTACGAATGCCTGTCTCTACCTGGAACTTCTCACCCTTAAAATAGTTCAGAAAAAGTAATCCTTGTGTGTTTCGATTTTCTCTTTTTTGGTCGCACTAGATCATGATGACTTTATACAGTTCACGTCGCTCTCTGAATCGAGTCTTATCTCAATGCCTGAGTGTTGGTACTCTCGCTGCTCTCAGTCTGTTGTTAGGTTTTGCACCGGGTCTATCTGAGCGATCGCATAGCCTTGACTTTAGTTCTCAGGCATACGCTCAATCACCCTTCAGCAATAAGGACTTAATCAACTTCGCCAGGGCTGTTTTGGCGATGGAACCGGGTCGCCAAGCTGCCTATAACGAGATCAAAAAAATCGTGGGAAGCCCTCCGAACATTGCTTGTAGCCAACCAAATAGCTTGCGATCGCTTCCGGGAAATGCACAAGCCATTGCCATAAATTACTGCAAACAGTCTCAAAAGATTGTGCAGAGCAACGGTCTGTCAATTGAATTATTTAACCAGATTACGGTGGAGGCGCAAAAGAATTCGGAGGTAGCAACACAGATAAAAAATGAAATGATCCGTCTGCAAGCTCAGTAAAAAATGGACTTTTGCTGACCCGGCTTGACTTGGATTTTTATGTCATCTGTGCTGTAGTAGCATCACAATAACGTGCTGACTAAACATTCCAACGATGCTAACGATAACGCAACGCTTGCCCGCAAATTCGGATGCATCGGTAAACTTTACTCTTTTTCTGACTGCCCAGGAGCGCACGCGCAGCCGCTATCGTTTTGAAACGGCTGATGGACAAGCTTTGTATCTGCGCTTACCCAGAGGAACGGTGTTGCGCGATCGCGATCTCCTGCAATCTGAAATGGGCGATCTCGTCGTGAGAATCGTGGCTAAACCGGAACCCGTTCTCACCGCGACTGCCCAGAAACCCCTAGATTTGCTGCGGGTGGCTTATCATCTAGGCAATCGCCATGTACCGATAGAAATCGCTCCCACTCATTTGCGGTTGTCTCCCAACCCAGTTTTGAAGTCAATGCTGGAACATCTGGGGATGGAGGTACGAGAGGAAATCTCGCCTTTTTATCCAGAAACGGGTGCCTATGGACAGCATCATCACGGTTAGTTAATTGGGTAGTAAATAATGGGATTTTGAGTTGTAGAAGACTTGCGGTTATCGCGTCTGATTTTTAACTCTTCCCGACTACCTAATATCTACCAAAATAGGACTTACGCAACATCACCACATCTGAGGGCAACCACAGAGGGATTGCCCCTACAAAATGCTATATGTATAAGCTTTGCGTAAGTCCTGAAAAATGACCAACGAACAATTACCCATTCCCGATTCCCCAGTTAACCTGCTGTGTCTTTTGCAACTAGCGAGTCCGGCGTTGCCGGTGGGTGCTTATAGCTATTCCGAAGGGCTGGAAACGCTAGTCGATGCTGGTGTAATTGAGAACCCGCAAAATCTGGGACACTGGCTCAAACAGGAACTGGGTTATGGGGCAATTCGGTTAGAAGCAGCGGTGATGATCCGGGGATATCGGGGGGCAATTGCCGGGGATTTAGAGGCTTTAAATTACTGGAATGTCTGGTTATCTGCTGCTAAGGAAACACAAGAGTTGCAAGCGCAAAGTTGGCAGATGGGGCGATCGCTGATCCGATTGTTTTTGGAATTAGAGCCGCAGGTTCGGTCAATGGCGGATGCGATTGGGAATCCTTGTAATTATGCGATCGCTTTCGGCATTGCCGCCGCCCATTGGCAAATCGATGCTGCATCTGCCCTCTTGGGCTACTTACACAGCTGGGCAACCAATTTGATTGCAGCCGGAGTCAAATTGGTTCCCCTGGGACAAACGGCTGGACAACAGCTACTCCTAGAACTACAACTCAATCTCATTGATGCTGCCAAGGAAATTTTAGCGTTAGAAGATGACGCCCTCAGTAGTTGCGGCTGGGGATTAGCATTGGCGAGTATAGCTCACGAAACTCAGTACACGCGCTTATTTCGGAGTTAAAAGAAATGGGCACAATAGACACATCGCTGGTGAAAGCTGCGAATGGCTAATTGCCTTGCTACGATGAGCAATTAGCCATTCCCTATTCGCAAATTTTATGAATGCTTTTCGGGTTGGAGTAGCGGGCCCAGTGGGTTCGGGAAAAACTGCCTTAGTAGAAGCCTTATGTAAGGCGATGCGGCAAAAATATCAAATTGCTGTGGTCACGAATGATATTTATACCCAGGAAGATGCCCAGTTTCTAGTGCGGAGTCATGCATTGGAGAGCGATCGCATCCTTGGTGTCGAAACTGGCGGCTGTCCCCATACCGCCATCCGCGAAGACGCTTCTATCAACATCGCTGCCATTGAACAGATGGAACAGCGATTTCCCGATTTAGACTTAGTGTTTTTAGAAAGTGGTGGCGATAATCTGGCGGCAACCTTCAGCCCAGAACTTGTAGACTTGACAATTTACGTCATTGATGTTGCAGCCGGTGACAAAATTCCCCGCAAAGGTGGCCCCGGAATTACTAAATCCGATCTTTTAGCGATCAACAAAATTGACCTTGCCCCTCAAGTCGGAGCAGATTTAGGCATCATGGAACGCGATGCGCGGAGGATGCGGGGAGAAAAACCCTTTATCTTTACGAATTTAAAGACTCAGCAAGGATTAACCGCTGTGGTGGACTTTATCCGCCTAAATCTGGGCGAAATTTCAGAAACAGCAAGCTGACCTTTCCTAGAAATGATCCAAAAGTTCGATTCTTTGTATCATTGATAACAATTTCTTCCCAGAACATCGCTCTAATATCACTGCTTAACTGTGTATGTTCTCTATCATTAGGCTGATTCAGCCAGGAGTACGGTAACGGTATGGCAAGGCGATTAGGGCGACGTAAATTTCTTCTATACGGTTCTGCTACTCTGGGAACCAGTATTCTTCTCAAAGCTTGTAGCAGCACTCCCACCCCTTCCACCTCTGAGACTGCCAGCCCAACGGCGGCATCTCCCTCTCCCAGCGCGACGACCGTTGCGGCTGCTGGTGCAGGAAACACCATCAAAGTGGGGATTCTGCACTCTCGCAGCGGCACGATGGCGATTAGCGAAAACAGTGTCGT
Source organism: Coleofasciculus sp. H7-2 (assembly GCF_042747725.1). NCBI lineage: Bacteria > Bacillati > Cyanobacteriota > Cyanophyceae > Coleofasciculales > Coleofasciculaceae > Coleofasciculus > Coleofasciculus sp. H7-2. The sequence goes on along the minus strand of NZ_JBHZGO010000089.1, from coordinate 73,228 downwards.
CGATGCCGAACTGTTGGCAATTGAGGAAATTAATAAAGCCGGTGGCGTCCTCGGCAAGCAAATTCAAGCAATTGAAGAAGATGGTCAATCCGACTGGCCCACTTTTGCCGAGAAGGCGAGAAAGCTAATCGATCAAGATAAAGTTGTCACCGTTTTCGGCTGCTGGACTTCCGCCAGTCGCAAAGCAGTGCTGCCAGTATTTGAAGAAAAAAAACATATGCTTTGGTACCCCGTACAATACGAGGGTCAAGAGTGTTCCAATAACATCTTCTACACGGGTGCTGCCCCCAACCAACAAATCGAGCCAGCAGTCGATTGGCTATTGCAGAATAAGGGCAAAAAATTCTTCCTAGTTGGCTCCGATTACGTTTTTCCGCGTACCGCGAATACGATTATTAAAGAGCAGTTAAAGGCAAAAGGCGGCGAAACCGTCGGTGAAGATTACTTACCTCTAGGCAATACCGAAGTCACGCCCATCATCACTAAAATTAAAGCGGCTCTGCCTGATGGCGGCGTTATTTTTAATACCCTGAATGGGGATAGTAATGTGGCTTTCTTCAAGCAGATGCAAGGTGCGGGGTTGGGGCCAGATAAGTATCCCGTAATGTCTGTCAGTATTGCCGAAGAAGAAGTCAAGGCAATTGGCACAGAATATCTCAAAGGTCAATATGCCGCCTGGAATTACTTCCAAACAGTAGATACCCCAACGAATAAAAAATTTGTCGAAGCTTTTAAGGCAAAATACGGTCAAGATCGGGTAACAAATGACCCCATGGAAGCGGCTTACATTGCCGTTTATCTCTGGAAGCAAGCTGTCGAGAAAGCAAAAACGGCTGACGATTTAGAGTCAGTGCGAAAGGCTGCGGTAGGTCAGACTTTTGAGGCTCCAGAGGGCACCGTAACGATGGAAAATAACCATCACATCTCTAAGTTTGTGCGACTAGGTGAAGTCGGAGATGACGGTCTCTTTAAGATTGTCTACGAGACGAAAGCAGCAGTGAAGCCAGTTCCTTGGAACCAATTTGTTGCCGCAACTAAGGGTTTGGGATGTGACTGGTCAGATTCCAAAAAAGGTGGTCAGTACAAGATTTAAGAGCTTAGTAATTAGTCCTTAGACATAGTAGGTTGGGTTGAGGTAACGAAACCCAACTCCAGAAGATTCGTTGGGTTTCGCTATTGCTCAACCCAACCTACGGGCTTTAAAAGCTAATGACCAATGATTAATGGCTGAGGAAGCGTGTGATAGCAGGATTGCTGGATGGGATCTTTAATGGAATTAGCATCGGCGCGGTTTTGTTAATTGCAGCGCTGGGGCTAGCCATTGTCTTTGGACTAATGGGCGTTATTAACTTAGCTCACGGTGAGTTGATGATGCTGGGAGCCTACACAACTTTTGTTGTACAAAATGGCTTCAAAATGTTGGGTAAGCCTTGGTCTGAAACCTATATCGTTTTTGCCCTGATTTTGGCTTTCCTGGTGACAGCGGCTGTGGGATTAGTTTTGGAACGGGGGGTAATTCGTTATCTTTACGGACGCCCTCTAGAAACACTGCTGGCAACTTGGGGCGTTAGTCTAATTTTGCAGCAGTTCGCTCGCAGTGTTAGCTGGGTGTTAGTCATTGGCATTGCGATATTTTGCCTTTTGTTTTTTGGTGCTTTGTGGATTCTGTCTCTTCGCCCAGATTTTGAGCGTGTTCGTAACTGGGTAATTGCAATAATGTTGCCGATATCTGTGGGAGTTGCGAGTGCCGCAGGTGCATTTTTGGGACAAACTTATAAACTTGCTGTCACCAAGCCTTGGTTTGGCGCTCAAAATGTGGACGTAACGGCACCGAACTGGTTACGAGGAGGGCTGCGGCTGGGCACTTTGCAGATGCCTTATACGCGGCTATTTATTATTGGGCTAACCATTGTTTGTGTTGCCGGAATTTATATATTTTTGCAACGTTCTTCGTGGGGATTAAGAATTCGCGCAGTCATGCAGAATCGCAGTATGAGTGCTTGTTTAGGAATTCCTACTGCCAAAGTTGATGCCATTACATTTGCTTTGGGTTCTGGATTGGCTGGAGTTGCCGGTTGTGCAATTAGTTTGCTGGGTTCTGTAGGCCCCAATACAGGTCAAAACTACATTGTCGATACGTTTATGGTGGTTGTTGTCGGTGGCGTCGGCAAGCTGGTAGGCAGTATTGTGGCAGCGATGGGAATTGGCACGATTAACTACTTAATCAGTTCTAAAGTCTTGGTGCCGATGGTGGCACCGATGAAGCCTTTAGTGGATTTCTTTGAGTTTTTCGGCACAACCAGTATGTCGAAGGTGATGGTATTCGCCTTAATTATTGCGTTTCTTCAGGTGCGTCCAGGGGGAATTTTCCCACAGAAGGGACGTAGCGTTGATGCTTAAACAAAGACAATCGCGCAGAGGCTCAAGGCGATGATTTTGGATGCGGTTCTTGAAGTTAAAGGCATGAAGCGGCAACGCAGACGATTGCTGCTAATGGAAATAGGAGTGACGCTGGCGATCGCTCTTTTCCTCATCTTCGTGATGCCAGCAGTTCTGACAGGCTTTCGTCTCAGCTTGCTAGCGCGATTTTTGGCGTTAGCGATCGCTGCCCTCGGCATTGATTTAATTTGGGGCTACACGGGTATGCTGAGTTTGGGGCATGGTGTATTTTTTGCCCTCGGTGGCTATGCCTTGGCAATGCACTTGCAATTAGCTCCTCTCAAGAACGGTTTACCGGAATTTATGAGCCTCTCTGGCATTCTAAAACTGCCTTGGTTCTGGCAGCCGTTTTATTCGTTTGGTTTTGCCGCCGCCGCTGTCGTGATAATTCCCGCTGTATTAGCCGCAATATTAGGTTATTTAGTATTTCGCAACCGTATTCGGGGCGTTTACTTCTCAATTTTGACCCAAGCTGCGACGATTGTATTTTTTAATTTCTTCAACGGGCAGCAGGGATTCTTTAACGGCACCAATGGTTTAACAAACTTCAAAACATTATTAGGGGCAACAGTCAGTAATAATCAGACGCGATTTGTTTTCTACACGCTGACAGTCTTGTTTTTGGCAGCTGCTTATGCTTTGTGCCGATGGCTGACTAGCGATCGCTTTGGACGAGTTCTGATTGCGATTCGGGATGATGAGAGTCGGATGCGCTTTTCTGGCTATAATCCCACTGGATTTAAAGTCGTGGTGTTTGCGATTTCCGCTGCTCTGGCTGGAATCGGGGGTGCCTTATTCACCCTCCAATCAGGTCTAATTTCACCGAAAGCAATGGATATTGCCTTTTCTATTGAAATGGTAATTTGGGTAGCAGTGGGAGGTCGTGCCAGCTTAATCGGAGCCATATTAGGGGCGCTATTAGTCAACTTTGCCAAGAGTCTTTTGAGCGAGCAATTTCCGGGTATTTGGGTATTTTTCCAAGGAGCATTATTCTTAATTGTGGTAACAGTTCTTCCCGATGGTGTAGTCGGTTGGCTGCGCTATCAAGGTTTCCAGCACCTGCTGACACTTCTAGGGCGGAACAAGCAGGTAGCAACCTATCCCAGCCTTGAAGAAGACCCAGAGGTACAGCATGAACGCGAAAATATTAGAAACTGAAAATTTAACGGTTAATTTCGATGGTTTTAAAGCACTGAACCATCTGAATTTCAGCATGGATGTTGGGGAATTGCGGGTCGTAATCGGTCCAAATGGTGCGGGTAAAACGACTTTTTTGGATGTGATTACCGGCAAGGTGCAACCCACTGAGGGACGGGTATTATTTAAGGGGAGAAATGTGAAAGCCCTCTCCGAACATCAAATCGCTCGATTGGGAATTGGTCGAAAGTTTCAAACTCCCCGCATTTACCTCAACCTGACTCCCCGCGAAAACATGGAACTTAGCTGCAATCGCAATAAAAATGTATTGGCAACACTTTTTGGGCGTCCCCCTACTGGCGAACGTAGCAAAGTAATCAGTTTGCTAGAAACGGTTGGCTTAAGTACAAAAGCAGATATCCGCGCTGGTTTACTTTCTCACGGGGAAAAGCAACGGTTAGAAATTGGGATGTTAGTTGCCCAGTCGCCCGATTTATTGTTGGTTGATGAACCCGTTGCGGGGCTAACTGATGAAGAAACTGACAATATTGGGGAACTACTTATAGCGTTAGCTCAAAGTCATTCTATTTTGGTGATTGAGCATGACATGGAATTTGTACGCCAAATTGCTCGTAAAGTAACGGTGTTACATGAAGGCTCGGTGTTGTGTGAAGGCACGATTGAGGAAGTACAAAATGACCCTCGCGTCATAGAAGTTTATCTAGGAGAACAGTTAGATACTCAGCGAGAAGCGCTTAAAGAACTTGAGGAGTAAAAAGGAGCGGTGCATGATATCAATGATTATATAGATAACAAAGAATAAAGCAGCTTTGCCATGATATTTTTTTCTTGTCTTATAGCAATTATGTTTGATTTGTAAAAATTATCTCCATTAACGCTTACTTCGCTATAAAACGTGCAGTAAGAGAAGAAGAGAAGCGATAATTCATAACTCATTTAGGATTGGTAGAGTTTGTAAAATTTAAAATTTTCGCTTACTAAAGCTAAAGCAATTAAAGACTCAAGTACGCAATTTTAGAAGCGATCGCGCCTTATTCAACCAAGCACAATAAAATGCTGCAAATTTCTAATTTAAATGTCTATTACGGTGAAAGTCATATCCTCCGCAATGTGGATTTGAGCGTCCCATTAGGACAAATGGTGTGTCTAATTGGACGCAATGGTGTCGGCAAAACTACTCTGCTTAAAACAATTATGGGGTTACTTAAACCCCGTAGCGGTACGATTACTTTTGCCGATGAGATGATAACAGATAAATCCCCAGATCGAAGGGCACGGCTGGGAATTGGTTATGTTCCTCAAGGACGGGAAATTATCCCGCGCTTGACAGTGAAGGAAAATTTGTTGCTGGGTTTGGAGGCGCGACGTGACGGTAGAAGTGGTAAGGAAGAAGTCCCGGAGGAAATATTTTCCCTATTTCCAGTCTTAAAATCGATGCTATCTCGAATGGGTGGCGATTTAAGTGGAGGACAACAACAGCAACTAGCGATCGCTCGCGCTTTGATGGGGAAGCCGCAGTTACTCGTACTCGATGAACCCACCGAAGGCATTCAACCTTCCATTATTTTGGAAATTGAAGCAGCAGTGCGGCGCATTGTTGAATCTACCGGCATTTCTGTTTTATTAGTCGAGCAACACCTGCATTTTGTACGACAAGCAGATCGGTACTACGCGATGCAAAAAGGCGGTATTGTCGCGTCTGGCTCGACTAGCGAACTCAGTCAGGATGTAATTCAAAGGTTTCTAGCTGTCTGACGCAGATAGCTAAAAATCTTTGCGAGTAACCCGTATAACTTGCAGTTCTCAAGGTAGGCGTTTTTAGCGCGATCGCCTCAGAAAATAGAGCAACCGTTTTACCGTCACAGCAGCTAAACTGTGGAGAGCCTTGTGACAGATTATCTGTCTGGGGGACGTAAATACCGCACCTACTTAAATCAGGGATGTTCAAGCGGCTGCAACAACTTCAACCCAAGCTGCTAATTTTTACCTTTGGGGCATCTTTGCTACCCGTGATGTTCCTAAGTGCTGTAGCGTGGCGATTTGTACAGCAGCCACTCATCGACTTAGAAAAAACTCGACTCGACGATCAAGTTTTAGCTTTTCGAGGATACACTGCCGCTACCGAGAAAGGATTGCAAAATTTATCCTCAGGCTATGCGCTCTGGACGGATTTATACAATGCAATTGAGAAGCGGAATTGGGCTTGGATCAAAAAGGAAGTGTCCGCTCAACTTCTCCTCTCTACCGACGTTGATCATGTGAAAGTGGTGGGTCGTAGTGGAGAGATTTTGGGAGAGCGGGGTGACGCTTGGCAAATTCCTAATGTGGCTGAGCGGTTAACTGCTGCGATCGCTACCAACAAACCAGCGACTATGTTGATTGATACCGGCTCGCGTCAGATGTTGCTCTTTTCAACAGCGCCTGTCTACAACAGCGATGGTACGGGGAAGTCACCCGGAACTTTAATTTTAGGGCAGAATTTAGATGAAACTTGGTTGCGTAACTTTCTTAATTTCTCTCAACCTACCACCAAGCTGCAAGTCATTTCTCTTGATGGCAAACCTATCATTTCTAGCAACGCCAAATCCAGCATTGAGCCTTGGGAACAGGCGAATTTAAAGTCGCGGGTGTTACGCAAGATTCAAAAAGGTAAAACAGTTTATCGGATTGAACCGGCATCTGGTTTGAATACGATATATGCTCCCATTACTTCCCACAATCAGCCTGTTGCCATTGCCAAAATTCAAATAGTCTCAGAGTATTTTAATCAAGCTTCCGTCAACCTAAACCGCGTGATTTGGCTAGGGCTGGGATTGGCAACCTTGTTATCGATTGCGATCGCGCACCTGCTAGCCAAACAAATCGGCAAACCGATTATCCAGCTCTCCGAACGCAGCAAAACCTTAGCCGCAGGCGATTTGAGTACCCCCATTCCCGGTATCGGCGCGGGTGGTGAAATCGGTCAACTCGCTCATGCTTATCAAGAAATGGCTCAGGCGCTTAAAGCCCTCATCGGCAACCTAGAGCAACGAGTTGCAGGACGCACTGAGGAACTAGAACAGGCGCGTCAGACTCTTGAAGAACGAGTACAACAGCGTACTGAAGAGCTTTCGCAAAAAAATCAGCAATTACAGCAAGCTCACGACCAACTACAGCAACTGAATGCTGAATTAACCACTAACGCTCAACAGTTAAGTCAAGCACTACGCAATTTGGGAAGGGCGCAGGCGCAACTCATTCAAACTGAAAAAATGTCCAGTTTGGGTCAACTCGTTGCTGGCATTGCCCACGAAATTAACAATCCGATTAATTTTATTTATGCTAACCTTTCCCATATCAGCGACTACACGAAAAATCTACTGAACCTCGTACAACGCTATCAAAAAAGTTATCCCGATGCTGAAATACAACAATATATTGAAGACATCGATCTCGATTTTTTAACCAGCGATCTGCCTAAAATTATCTCTTCAATGAGAGCTGGCACCGATCGCATTCGTCAAATTATTTTATTACTGCGAAACTTTTCCCGACTCGACGAAGCCGAAATGAAGCGGGTCAACATTCATGAAGGAATTGATAGCAGTTTGCTAATTGTGCAGCATCGCTTGCAATCAAGCGGAAACTGGAAGGCGGAGGGAAATCCAGAAATTCAGGTAGTTAAGCAGTACGGCGTTCTGCCACCCGTTGAATGCTATCCGGCGCAACTTAACCAGGTATTTATGAATATTTTTAGCAATGCAATTGATGCGCTGCAAACTATAAAACAACAACCTGAAAAACGGATTTATATTAAAACTGAATTCAGTGCGTCTAAGCAAATTATCATCAAAATTCAAGATAACGGTTCCGGAATTTCTACAGCGATTAAATCAAAAATATTCGACCCTTTTTTTACAACTAAACCGATCGGTAGAGGCATGGGTTTAGGGCTGACTGTCTGTTACCAAATTCTGGAACATCATCAAGGAAGTATTGATATTATTTCCGAACCGGGACAGGGAACAGAAGTTATCATTGAATTACCCCAACAAGTTAAACAACCAAATTGGTAATATTTAAAAAGTGCCGATTGCTGAGTGAAAGGCGAGAAGCAAGCTAGCAAATTTTAATTTATCGGTTTTTTGGCAATTTATAAGCAATACTTACCAATTGGTAAATCAATATTTTATTTCCCATTTACAATGGATTTTGATTTCTAGGATCTCCAAAAAGATAGTAACCTGTAACTTTTTTAAAAGCCTCGGAAGTTTGGTCACCAAGACAACCATCTACACTTAAATAAATTCCTGGAAATTGATTTAAAAACTGTTGCAGTTCCTTGCCGTTATCAATCTTAGAATCTGGCGAATAATATATCAAAGGTTGCTTTTCACCAGGTTGGATATCTACGCCTTTTTCTCCAAGCTTGCTGGTTTCTGGATTATCCCAAGTAATTGTTCCTTTATCGGTCATTCGGCGCAAAAGCACAGCGGCACCGTATTGCTGCGATACGGCTGTATTTGACCAGGTGCCATCGTCAACGTATTTTCCTTTAGTATAGTGGTTTGAAGCACTCCACAAATAAGGCGAAAAAACATCAGAATGGTAGAAGCGATAACCCCAACCGTTGTAGCCTTCTAACTTAAAAAGAATGTTTGGAAGACTCCAATCTTTCCATTGGTCAAATTTATCAAAAGTTAAAGCATCAATGGCACTTTCTTCCCATGTAAAGGGTGGATTGCCACTAGAGGGACGATCTTTTGGTTCGCGTATGGTTTTTCTTGTCAGCGGATCTCCATTGTGCAGGTGGGTATTGAAATTTAAGGAAGATTCCATGTTGTGTATGATGGCTATCACATACCAGGGAATCGCCAGTTTTTTCCCTACCGCATCATACCTAGGACGATTTGTATCAATGGTAGCCAAAATATCATCTATTTGACCAAGTTTATTTTTAGAAATTTTGCAGCTATCAAAGAGTTGCTGGTATTCATCTTTTAAGTTTGCAAAGCTGATGGCAGCCATGAGAGTCTCCAGTATAAAAAAATGAAAATATCCGTTTAAATTGAGTTTAATGGTATTTTTGTTTAAGGTGATTTTCTGTAGTAAAAAATTAACAATTTATGCGCCTAATCTAATGAATGACCTCGATCGGGCTTCAGCAGCAAATCCCTCATCCTCTGGGTGGCATGGCATTCTTAACTTGGGGTTTTCTAAAACCCAAGGCAAAACCCAGGTGATTGGCGATCGCGTAAAAGCACCGCTGAAGGTACAGCGCCCATTTTATCCAGAAGGATCGGAGATTTGTCATAGTGTAATCTTGCATACAGCTGGGGGTGTTGTGGGAGGCGATCGCTTATCTCTCAATTTTCACCTCCAACCCAACGCGCAAGCCTTAATCACTACCGCTGCCGCCAGTAAGGTTTATCGCAGTAATGGATTGCCAGCGAGTCAAACGATTGAAATCGAGGTGAACGCGGGTGCTACTTTGGAGTGGCTACCGCAGGAAACAATTATTTTTGACGGCGCGATTTATCGGCAAGACTTGCGGGTAGAATTAGCTCCAGAAGCAAGTTGGCTGGGCTGGGAAATTACACGCTTTGGGCGTAGTGCCAGAGGGGAAAGATTCTTACAGGGAGAGTGGCGATCGCATACCGAAATCTGGCAGCAAGGACGCCCTCTGTGGATCGATCGGCAATGGCTACCCGGCGGGTCAGAAATCCTCGACAGTCCTCACGGCTTAGCTGGGCAACCTGTTGTGGCAAGCTTAGTTTGGCTTGGGCAAGCGGTGTCACCGGAGATTGTGGAAAAAGCGCGAAACCTAGGCAATAATTCACCCTTTTTTAAGAGGGGAACAGGGGGGAATCTTCACCAAGCAGGCATTACTCGTCTTCCTTCTGGGTTATTGTGTCGCTATCGTGGTGCTTCTACGTCTGAGGTGCGAAACTGGTTTATAGATATCTGGAATTTGCTGCGTTTGCACTTTTTAGAACGCCCTGCTTGTCCACCGAGAGTTTGGCAAATTTGAGCGAATCGCAGAGGACACGGAGAATACAAAGGAGTTTAAGAAGTTATCAATGCAACTGACGCCACAGGAAAAAGATAAGCTATTGATTTTCACGGCGGCACTGTTAGCGGAACGCCGCAAGGGAAGAGGTTTAAAGCTGAATTACCCAGAAGCGATCGCTTATATTTCTGCTGCCATTCTGGAAGGCGCTAGAGATGGACGCACCGTTGCCGATTTAATGAGTTATGGAACAACATTACTGTCACGGGAAGAAGTCATGGAAGGTGTGCCAGAAATGGTGCATGAAGTGCAGGTAGAAGCTACATTTCCTGATGGTACAAAATTGGTTACAGTTCACAATCCGATTCGTTAACTAAATTATAGTTAACGAATCAAAAAGACGTGAAAGGTTTAGGAGTTATTGTTTGATATTTTAGAAAAAAAATGGCTCTTCCGTAGTTGGTATGCTAAATTTATAGTCAAGAAGCGCCACAAGCTATACTAGCCATGAATTTAAGCCAATTTAGCGTTTATTAAATAGAAAATACAGTCCAAAATCGTTATACCTTGCTAGGTAAGCCTTTCAAGTTTTGGAATCAACTTTTTAGCATACCAAGTAATGAAGAGCCAAAACAATATATATAGGAAGTTGAGATGATTCCAGGTGAAATGATTGTACAAGCAGGGGAAATAGAACTGAATGCGGATCGTCCTAGGATAAAATTGCAAGTAGCAAATACAGGCGATCGCCCGATTCAAATTGGGTCTCACTATCACTTCTATGAAGTGAATGAAGCACTCAATTTTGACCGAGAACAAGCAAAAGGAATGCGGCTAAATATTCCAGCCGGTACAGCCGTCCGCTTTGAACCTGGAGATGAACGGGAAGTGGAATTAATACCTTTTGTTGGTAGCCGTCAAGTCTACGGCTTCAATGGCAAAATTAATGGCTCGATTGAGCTATAAACATTAGATAGATATGAGTTAACGCACTGCAATGGAATGGGACAACGAACCGCCTATTAGGAACGTCCAAAATGACACGATTTCTATCACTTCCGGTGTAAAAACTGATTTTTGGCGCGAGACTCACTACGGGTTCATTCCAGATAGCGGTCATTTTTTTTATCAACAAGTGAACAAAGACTTCCCAAGAATAACCCAAAACTCTGTGTACCTTGGCGCTAGCCTTTGCGTACCTTTGCGTTAAAAATATACCACTCTAAAGGAATAAAGGATGAGTTACAGAATGGATCGCCGCGCTTACGCCGAAACCTATGGCCCGACAGTAGGCGATCGCGTTCGTCTTGCTGACACCGAATTATTCATCGAAGTCGAACAAGACTTCACTACCTACGGCGATGAAGTGAAATTCGGTGGCGGCAAAGTCATCCGCGATGGCATGGGACAATCCCCCATTTCTAACGCTGAGGGTGCCGTTGATCTGGTGATTACCAACGCCTTAATCCTCGACTGGTGGGGGATTGTCAAAGCCGATATCGGCATTAAAGATGGCAAAATTTTCAAAATTGGTAAAGCTGGAAATCCCTATATTCAAGACAACGTAGATATTATTATTGGCCCTGGAACCGAGGTTGTTGCCGGGGAAGGAATGATTCTCACCGCTGGCGGGATTGACAGCCACATTCACTTTATTTGTCCGCAACAGATAGAAGTAGCGATCGCATCCGGCATCACCACCATGATCGGCGGCGGTACTGGCCCCGCTACGGGTACAAATGCTACCACTTGCACTCCCGGTCCGTGGAATATTTACCGAATGCTGCAAGCCGCTGACGCCTTCCCGGTGAATCTAGGCTTCTTGGGTAAAGGCAATAGCAGCCAGCCTGAAGGACTTATAGAACAAGTGTTAGCCGGGGCGATGGGTTTAAAACTGCACGAAGACTGGGGCACCACACCCGCGACGATTGATACTTGCTTAAGCGTTGCGGATAACTATGATGTGCAGGTAGCCATTCATACCGATACCCTAAATGAAGCTGGTTTTGTAGAAACTACCATCGCCGCGTTTAAGAATCGCGTAATTCACACTTACCACACCGAGGGAGCCGGTGGAGGTCACGCACCGGACATCATCAAGGTATGCGGCGAAGCGAACGTCCTGCCCTCTTCTACCAACCCGACGCGCCCTTATACCGTCAATACCCTAGACGAACACCTGGATATGCTGATGGTGTGCCATCACCTCGATCCCAGCATTCCCGAAGATGTCGCCTTTGCCGAGTCGCGGATTCGCCGGGAAACAATTGCTGCTGAAGATATCCTGCACGACTTGGGCGCATTCAGCATGATTTCCTCTGATTCTCAGGCAATGGGGCGTGTAGGCGAGGTAATCATTCGCACCTGGCAAACGGCACACAAAATGAAAGTGCAGCGCGGGAACCTCTCCCCAACCCTTCTCCTACCAGAAGAGGGGCAAGAAAGGGCAGATAATTTCCGGGCGAAGCGCTATGTTGCAAAATATACAATAAATCCAGCCATTACTCACGGCATTTCGCAGTATGTTGGTTCTGTGGAAGTGGGGAAACTGGCGGATTTGTGCCTCTGGCGTCCGGCATTTTTTGGCGTCAAGCCAGAGATAGTCATTAAAGGGGGGGCGATCGCTTACGCTCAAATGGGCGATGCCAACGCCAGTATCCCCACACCGCAACCAGTACATATGCGCCCCATGTTTGGCAGTTTTGGAGGAGCGATCGCTGCCACTTCTCTAACTTTTATTTCCCAAGCCGCACTCGAAAAAAATATTCCCGCTCAGCTTAAGCTACAAAAGCCCGCCGTTGCTGTCAGCGGTATGCGGAAGCTAAGTAAGCGAGACATGAAATTAAACGATGCCCTGCCTCACATGGAAGTAAATCCGGAAACCTACGAAGTCAGAGCCGATGGGGAATTGCTGACTTGCGAACCGGCAACCGTTCTTCCCTTAGCGCAACGCTACTTTTTATTCTAATTGAATCGGTGGGAGAGACGCGATTAATCCTGTAGAGACGCGATTAATCCTGTAGAGACGCGATTAATCCTGTAGAGACGCGATTAATCCTGTAGAGACGCGATTAATCCTGTAGAGACGCGATTAATCCTGTAGAGACGCGATTAATCCTGTAGAGACGCGCGATTAATCGCGTCTCTACTTATCTATTTTTCAAAACTAACACCCCTTGCGAATTCACCTCGTATTGTGCCCCCACGTAACCAGTGCGCTCATACAGAATTTGATGAATGTATTGGTCTAGTTTTGCTTCATCAGAAATTTGAGGTCGATAATATTCTTTGATTTGCTCCTCGATTCCCATCACCTCCAGGCGATCGTGAAGTGCGGCGGGTTCTCCTGCTAAATAAGCATTTCGCGCCGCCTCATCGCTCAAGAAGCTCATCACAATTGACAACGGAACGCCTCCCACCGTCATCCTGCCACTGCTCAGTAGTACTGCCCCCAGAAAGATAGATAGAAGTATAGAAAAGTAGATGCCCGTTATAACTTTTACAGGAACTTTGGGTGAAGGACGGTAATCAGGGCGTTGTTGTTTGCGAATGGTTCGACTAGATTCAGGCGCTAAGCGAGCCATAGTTTCCGACTTTAAATCTGTGCTTCTATTGATGCCTGAAATTAAGTTGTTTGGTCAATCTATCCTGAGACGTAAAGATTCAAAGACTGCGGAAACAACGCAGTCAACATAGAGCGCAGATCGCTAAGCGGCGGAGAGTTTCAAGCGATCGCCTGCACGTCATCCTGTAGATAAAGCTGTCCTGATTGCCAACTACTCAAACTCATATCTGGAGCGCGATCGCCCAAAAGACCTGTCCTACCCATCCATTAGCAGTAGGAAATTGACTTCGCTACTTCGGATCTTTCCCGTTTTACTTAATTTATAGATGTAAATAAACTATATATCTGCGACTTTTTCTTTCCAGCAATGAGCAGCCAGATGTATCAGAGGACGGAAAACTATGACCGTCATACTTAAGGTTTATAATTAATTTTCTGTTACAAAGGTCATTTGGCTAGTACAGACACTGGATAGAAGCCAAAGAAACAAAGATTCGATGAAGATGCCCAAGAATCCTTCTGGAGAATGAGGCAAAATGATACCTTAGGCGTAAAGAATGTTACGTGATGCCCGATTAATTTACAAAAATTAATTTCAATAAACTTGAGTTGTTAACCTATCGCTTCCATGAAGAATCATTCGAGTCTCAATCAACCTTGTGAAACTGACCGCATTCTCGTTGTGGATGATTCTCCCGATAACTTGTTTTTGGTTCAAACCATTCTAGAAGAAGAGGGATATCAAATTACCTTGGCGGAAAATGGTCGTTCTGCCCTAAACGAGATTGAACAATCTCCACCAGACTTGGTGTTATTGGATGTCATGATGCCGGGGATGGATGGATATGAAGTCACAAGGAGAGTCCGTGATAATACTAAGTTGCCGTTTATCCCGATTTTGCTGATCACAGCCCACGATCACGCCAGCGTGGTAGAGGGATTAGATACAGGAGCGGATGATTTTATTCGCAAGCCAGTACAAGTCGATGAATTGCTGGCGCGGGTGCGATCGCTTCTGCGGCTGAAGCATAGTGTGGACGAACGCGATCAAATTGCCCGTCAGCGAGAAGATTTCGTTTCTTGGCTCACCCATGACTTACGGACGCCGATCGTCGCCGCAGAGCGGATGCTGGCTCTATTTAGGCAAGGAGCCTTAGGAGAACTCTCGCCAGGAATGCAAGAAGCGATCGCCACGATGGATCGCAGCAACCGCAACTTGCTGGCGATGGTGAATACTTTGTTAGAAGTCTATCGCTATGAAGCCGGTCGTAAAACCCTGAGCTTCTCGCCTATTGACCTGCGAAAACTACTTCAGGAAGTGATCCAAGAACTTTCCCCCTTAGCAGAGGAAAAAAATCTGACCTTGAAGCTGGATCTAGAAGACAGCGCAGACAATCATCCGCTTGATTGCAAAATAGTCGGCGATCGCATGGAAATCCATCGGGTTTTAACTAACTTAATCGGAAATGCTATCAAATTTACAGATAGCGGTTCCGTAGCCGTCCATGCGTCGATAGCCCCCCATACAAGTAACTCAGCTAATCCTGCCGTCGTTATTGACGTTAACGACACAGGCCCTGGCATCACCCTAGAAGACCAGAATGTTTTATTTGAGCGGTTCCGCCAAGGGAACCACAAGCGCTCTGGCAGTGGTTTAGGGCTGCATCTATCGCGTAGAATTGTGGAAGCTCATCAAGGTGCAATTGAGGTCAAATCTGAGTTCGGTAAAGGGAGTTTATTTAGAGTCCGTTTGCCTGCTCAAGTATGAAATTTTACCGTTGGATTTTAGATTTTGGATTTTAAAGGGCATAAAATCTAAAATTTAAAATCCAACATGGGAGAAAAAATGCTCGTTCCACTGAAAGTTAGTAACATCGTATCTCAGCAACGAAAGTTCTTTGCAACCGGAAAAACTAAAGACATATCATTTAGACTTCAACATTTAAAGCTTTTAAAACAAGCGCTTTTAGAGAATGAAGTCGCTATTTTTAAGGCTCTGCAAACCGATCTGAATAAATCAGTATTTGAAGCTGCTTTATCAGAAATAGGAGTTTGCTTAGAAGAAATTAATTATGCGTTAAAAAACCTAAAAAACTGGACAAAGCCTAAGAAAATAAAGCCACCGATTACCCAATTTTTATCCTCAGCTCAGGTTTATTCTGAGCCGTTGGGTGTAGTTCTGATCGTGGGAGTTTGGAACTATCCCTTGCAGCTACTAATTTTGCCTCTAGTGGGTGCGATCGCCGCCGGTAACTGTGCGATTTTAAAACCTTCAGAAATTGCTGAAAATACATCGCATTTGTTAGCTGAGATTATCCCTAAATACTTTAATCCAGAAGTAGTTGCTGTTGTAGAAGGCGGTATCGAAACCAGCCAGCAGTTACTCGAAGAAAAGTTTGACTATATCTTTTTTACAGGCGGCAGCGAAGTCGGAAAAATCGTTATGGCGGCGGCAGCCAAACATCTGACGCCTGTCACCCTAGAATTGGGCGGCAAAAGTCCTTGTATTGTTGATGCCGATACTCATCTGGAATACACCGCCAAAAGAATTGTTTGGGGTAAATTCATGAATGCAGGTCAAACTTGTATTGCCCCAGATTATCTTTTGGTAGATAAAAGAATTAAAAGAGATTTGTTAGCACAAATCAAAAATTGTATTCACGATTTTTATGGAGATGAACCGGAAAAAAGCCCTGATTATGGCAGAATTATTAATCAAAAACACTTTAACCGTCTCTGTAAATTTTTAGATGGCGGTGAAATTATGATTGGTGGAGATACTAATCCATCCGAGCGATACATTGCTCCTACCGTCATCGATCGAGTGGACTGGGAAGATCCAGTAATGCAAGAAGAAATCTTTGGTCCGATTCTGCCAGTCTTGGAATATACAGAGTTGAACGAAGCGATCGCTCTTGTCAACGCCAAACCGAAACCCTTAGCTCTCTACTTCTTCTCAAAAGACAAACAAAAGCAACAAACCGTCTTGCAACAAACCTCTTCAGGGGGTGTTTGCATCAACGATACCGTCATGCAAGTTGGCGTCCTAGATTTACCCTTCGGCGGCGTCGGAGAGAGCGGCATCGGTCGCTATCACGGCAAAGCAAGTTTTGAGACATTCTCCCATCAAAAAAGCGTACTCAACAAATCTTTTCTAGTTGATGTGAAGTTGAGATACGCTCCCTATAAAGACAAGCTCAAGATCCTGAAGTGGCTGATGAAATAATTAGTCATGAGGAAAAAGCTTTAAATTGTAGAGACGCGATTTATCACGGGTGAGTTTTGAATTACAGAATTCTCTCCTAACTCAAAACTCTCATTCCCCACTCCCTTAATAGCTATATCGCTCTTCTGCCCACGGTTCTCCCCGCCGATGGTAGCCATTGCGCTCCCAAAAACCCGATTCCTCTTGCCGGAGAAATTCTAAACCGTTAATCCATTTGGCACTTTTCCAGGCATAGAGGTGAGGGACAATTAGCCGCATCGGTCCGCCATGTTCTGCAGGTAGCGGTTCCCCAAATAGAGTGTGAGCAAAAAAGTTTTCTTCCCGGAGAAAGTCTTCTAAAGGAATATTCGTGGTGTAGTCGCCGTAGCAGTGTTCCATAACATGAACGGCTTTCGGGTCAACTTCCACCAGCTTCATAAAATCTGTCACCTTAACGCCAGTCCACTGCACATCGAGTTTAGACCAGCGGGTGACGCAGTGGAAATCGGCAGTAAAGTCATGTTGGGGCAGAGCCATGAAATCTGCCAAGCTAAAAGTCTTTTCGGTTGCCAAACCCCAGACGCGAAATTGCCAGTTGTCAGTATCAATCTGGGGAGTGTTGCCGTAGGTCAGCACCGGGAAGCCTTTCGTCAGATATTGACCGGGAGGAACGCGATCGCTCTGCTCCGATTCTGGTTTTTTGAAAAATTTTCCTAGCATGAGTCTAGTAAAGATGGCGTTATGTGTACTCTAATTCTTAATATGCACTTTTTTATCCACAAAAATAGCGCCCAAAGGCGCTCGGAAATTCTAGCAGGCTGAGACGAAAAGCAACCTCTAGGATGATTATTCTTCTTCGGCTTCTTCTTCTTGTTGCACCGGATACACAAACTTAGAACGCCCAGTCAGAATTGATTTGCCCAACGAGAGAGCTTTCTGAGCTTGAATTGTCGCCTTGTGCTTCCAGGTAGCTTTGCGCTTATCGCGCTTGGATTTTGATGTTTTCTTCTTAGGAACCGCCATGATCGTTACTCCAGCAATCGTTTACAGCCTTCCTATTCTAAGAGATCCCTTGACCAGTTCAATCTAGTCGGGCGAAATTCCTAGACCGTCTGAAGTTTGTTCGTTCCCCATGAGGCAATGAGCGGACAGGTTCACGCGGTTGTTATCGCGGTGGTTATAGCCCCTGTCCATTGGTTCCCGTTCCAGCAGGTGGTGGCGTAGTGGGATTTGGAATGTTCTGTGTAGGATTTGGAATGTTCTGTGTAGGATTTGGAATGTTCTGTGTAGGATTCGGAATCGTCTCAGTGGGATTTACATTACCGCCCGGAATCGTTGGTGTAGAGGGAATCGTTGGTGTAGAGGGAATCGTTGGTGTAGAGGGAATCGTTGGCGCAGTTGGCGCAGTTGGCGCAGTTGGCGCAGCTGTTCCGGGTGCCTGGTTCTGAGGAGTACCTGGAGCTGCGGGAGTGGCTGTTCCCGGCGTCTGGTTCTGAGGAGTATTTGTAGGCGCTCCGGGCGTGACATCCCTAACGTTACCGGGCACTAGGGTCGGTGGGGGAGTTGTCGCCGGTGCTGCGGGTGCTGGGGGTTCGGCAGTAGCGGGAACGGGCTGATCCGAAGGCGTCACGTCATCGACAAAACCGAGTAAAGACTTGGTATTGGGAAAGTAGGTTGCCCAGCGAGGAGTATCGGGGCGGCTTTTCCAGGCTCCGCGAGTTACTTTTAAAGAAAGAATCGGCGCGATCGCTCCCTGATTTTGCCCTAGAATCATCACGGCAACATCGGTTACTAAAATGTCGCGGTCAAAGCTACGCTGCGCCGCCGCCCTAGCCACCACCTCTGCTCTGCGGACAAAACCTTCGTAGGTTTCTGCTGGCTGACGGATCAGGGCAACTTCAGCGCGAGCAGTGTAAGCTTGGGCAATCTGCGGTGCAAAAGCCGCCGTCGCCAGCCAAGTTGCTCCTCCACAACCAAGCAATGTCACTAAACTAATGGGTGCAATTCGCTTGCAAGCAAAAGACTTCATCAAATTAGCAGTCCTCTGACTCCACCATCTCCCCTGAAACTCGATTGCTGATAAAACGTTCAAACTATCAGAACCCAACTTGTGCATAGTTGCCACCCGGTTTTTGCCCCGCCCTAGAATCACCGATTTTTAGCCTTCCTACTTTGAAGATAATGCCCAACAAAAATGTAGTTCATCTACATCATGGATGAGAATTACCTCCCACTGTAGAGGGATTTTGCCACAAATAACGACAAAATTGAATTCAAAATAGTTCCGAGTAAATGAATCTTTTCTTGTCGTTGGTACTTGGCTATGCGTTATTTTTTAGTTTTCAGCTCAACCCTAGCGGTAATGGCTAGCATTTGGGGAGTCTTGAGTCCTTCATCTAGAGCGATTCAGCTAGCAGATGGAACGGTTTCCTTTGAAAAACCGCCTCGCTTAATCAATGCTACGACTACCTTTGACGGGATTAATGTTTGGGGAGCTACCTATTATTTCACCGTCAGCTTGCCAGAAAATGCTGGTGAACCGCTCCAGCGAGTAGCGATCGCCCAGAGCGAGGGATTAGATAAAATTCGATTTAAACTCGACGACAGCGAGGCATTTGAAGGGAAGCCAGGAAAAAAAGGTGAGAAGCTAACCCTAGGATCTGTAACCATAGACAGCAAAACAGGCACCGTCTCAGTGACGTTCGATCCGCCAGTACCTCCGGGTCAAACCATTACAATTGGTCTTGAGCCGGTACGTAACCCCTTCAGTAGCGGCGTCTATCTGTTCCAAATCAAAGCTTTCCCAGCCGGAGAGAAAGCTTACGGTTTAGATTTGGGTGTGGGACGCCTGCACTTCTACTCGCCCTTTTAAAAGCTTGTCTTTCTCTTAAACATCATTGCTGAATTTTTCGGATAGGCTCTAATAGAGAATGTAACCGCTGGAATTACTTGCATAAAACAGGTAAAGTTGCAAGCGGTTGATGTGGTTGCAGATTTTTGTGGCAATCTATCCCGATTACCCTCTTTCAATATCACTATGGCTCAAACTTTTTTGATCGATCCAGCGACCGGAAATGATAGCGCTGCTGGCAGCCAGTCAGCGCCGTTCAAAACGATTACCAAAGCTCTCCAGCAAGCACAATCCGATACGACAATTCAACTGGCAGCCGGGAACTACAATGCAGCCAGCGGTGAAATCTTTCCCCTCAAGGTGCCGCCTGGGGTCAAGGTTATGGGGAATGAAGCCAATAAAGGCAGTGGCATTTTGATTGAAGGAAGTGGAACCTACAGCAGCCCTAACTCTTCTGGCGGTCAAAATGTAACGGTAACTTTAGCGAATGATGCTCAACTCCGGGGCGTAACTGTTACCAATCTGGCTACACGCGGGACTGCTGTCTGGATTGAATCGAATAGCTCCACGGTTGCCAATTGTACCTTCACCAATAGCAAGCGCGAGGGAGTCTTTGTTTCTGGTGATGGCAACCCGGTTATTACCAATAATGTATTTACTAAAAATTTGGGCAATGGCATCTCGCTAGCAGGAAATGCCAAAGGCGAAATTCGAGGCAATACCTGCCAGAATACAGGTTATGGCATGAGCATTGCCGATAGTGCTTCCCCATTGGTAATAGATAACCAAATTTCTGGCAACCGATCGGGGATTGTCATCTCTGGAAATGCTCGTCCCAAGCTGCGGAATAATCTGAGCGAACGAAACTCTGACGATGGGGTGACGGTGATTGGGAATGCCTTGCCGGATCTGGGCAGTACCACTGAGGCAGGAAAAAATATCCTGCGGTACAACACTAAATTTGATTTACAAAATAGCAGCTCAAACCAGCTGGTTGTGGCAGGAAATCAAATGAATCCCGACAAAGTAAAGGGAAGCATAAACTTGCTCGACAATCAGCTTCCTCCCACTGACACGGCTGGTGGAGGTACTGGTGGAGGTACTGGTGGAGGTACTGGTGGAGGTACTGGTGGAGGTACTGGTGGAGGTACTGGTGGCGGTACTGGCGGCGGATCTACAGTAGTTGAGCTAACCGATATTAAAGGTCATTGGGCTGAGGCTTTTATTCAGGAATTAGTGAAGCAAGAGATTATCAGCGGCTTTCCTGACAAAACTTTCAGACCCGATGCCAGTCTGACGCGAGCGCAATATGCCGCCTTATTGACAAAAGCCTTTAACCCAACTGCCAAACGAGAGGCGATCGCTTTCAAAGATGTGGCAGACAGTTTCTGGGGCTTCAAGGCGATTCAACAAGCCTATCGCGGCGAATTTCTCTCTGGTTTTCCCGACAAAACCTTCAAACCGAACCAGAATGTCCAGCGCGTCCAAGTAATTGTTTCTTTGGTGAATGGACTGAAGTTAACGGGGGGCGCTCTCAGTGCGTTAAACTTCTTCGATGACCGCACGGGCATTCCTGACTATGCCAAGGATGAGGTAGCAACAGCCGCCCAAAAGCAGCTGGTTGTCAATCATCCGACGCTCAAGAAACTTAACCCCACGCGCGATGCGACGCGGGCGGAAGTAGCGGCAATCGTTTATCAAGCTTTGGTGGATGCCAAGCGAGTGTCAGCCATCAACTCGCCCTATATCGTGACTGCTTGAGCTGACCTCTCCCCAAGCTTTGAAGATGGCTCCCCTTCCCTCCCAGGGAAGGGGTTGGGGGTTAGGTTCGGTATTTTCGCCCCTACTTCTCAAGTCAACAGGACTTACGCAACATCACCACATCTGAGGGCAACCACAAGGGGATTGCCCCTACAAAATGCTATATGTATAAGCTTTGCGTAAGTCCTGATTTGCCACCGCAACCACAGGGGATTGAACCCGAAAAAACCAGGACTTACGCAACTTGCGCGACATCTGAGGGCAACCACAGGGGGATTGCCCCTACAAAATGCTATATGTATAAGCTTTGCGTAAGTCCTGGTCAACATTGAGAGACTACTAGATTCACGAGAGTAGACCCGATCTCATTGAGGGGGAGGACGAAATCTACACTTCCCGTGGCAATGGCAGCGCGGGGCATCTCAAAAAATTCCGATGTACTTTCATCTTGGGCGATCGCTAATCCACCCATTTTATGAATTGCCTGCGCCCCGATTGCACCATCGCTGCCAATCCCAGAGAGAATGACAGCGATCGCTCGCTCTTTAAAACTCGCCGCCAGTGACTGCAACAGCAGGTCGGCAGAGGGGCGTGCAAAGTCCACGAATACCGCTCCAGACAGGCAGAAGGTCCCGTCCGGGGTGACGAGCAGATGCTGATTTGGAGGAGCCACGTAGACCATCCCCGGTTGTAATGGCTCTCCTGCTTGTGCCTGCTTGAGTGGCAAGGTTGTGGGGCGACTTAGGGCGTCGGTTATCCAACTGGAGGCAGACTGAGTGTCGAGTTTCTGCACCACAATGATGGCTGCCGGAAAATCCGGGCGGAAGGCAGGCAGAATGTGACCTAAGGCTCTCAAACCCCCCTCAGATGCCGCCAGCACCACCACTTTGAAAGGGGAGTGCGAATAATTCTGTCTGCACTCTCCCTCGGTTCCGCAGTCGCGGCTAGCTGCACTGTAGCAGGCAGTTGACCTTGGAAAAGCCCTTGCCGGATGAAATCAGAGCGTTGTTCCGCCTCTTTAGCCTGCGCTTCATAACGCTGTGCTGACAAGGTGTTGTTGCGATCGCGCGCATACTTTGCCATCTTATACATCAGCTCCGCACGCTCTTCTAGAGAACGGATTGCAGCCCACAACGCCTCCTCCTGAGCCTGGGACTGCCCCGCTACCAAAGTCTCTGCTGAATAGGCGTGCCCGACGCGACAGCGGTACTGGAGCAACCCTCTCTCATTCAGTTGGAACAAACTACCGCCACAATCTGGACAAGTAAAGTTTGAGCGAGTCCCAGGCTTTCCCCGTTGCCGTAAAGCGGCTCCATCCACTTCCACAATGTCGAGATCCATCTCAAATTCGCTTTCGCTAGGCACGGTGCTTGCTCCTTCCTCTGCCACGGGTTCATGGGCTAGACGCACTAAAGCAGGGGCAATTAACGACAGCGTCAGGATAAAATCAACGTCTGCGTGTTCGATGGCGCTCTTTGGCATCCCCGAAAAAAAGGCGTCCGTTGGGTCTTGAACGACAGCCACACCTTTTTGCCGCTTCAAATCGATGAGTCCCGCCGTGCCATCGTCGAGAGTGCCCGACAGCACCACCCCGACTACCCGGCGTTTGTACGCCCTCGCTGCGGTGCGAAACAGAGGATCGACTGCCGGACGAGTGTTGTTCTCTTTTGGCCCCTGCACCAGGCGGATGTATCCGCGTTTCACCAGCAGGTGGTAATCTGGCGGTGCCACATAGATCCGCCCATGCTCAATCTTCTCATTGTTTTTAGCATGGTCTGCGTGCAACGGACCTTCGCGGTTTAAAAGCTGCGGCAGAATACTCTTACCCCAAGCTGGAAAGTGAACGACGATGAAGATCGCAGCAGGAAGATTTGGCGGTAATTCAGCGACCAATTGAGTCAAGGCTTCCACTCCCCCTGCGGAAGCTCCGATAACGATAATGTCGTGACCAGGCATTTGCCTCTCCTCATGGAACAATGCGGAAAAATCCATCCGATTGATGGAATGGGGTGAAAACTCTGCTCAATCAGTGATGATTGTAGCTACATAGGTTTTGGCTAATTCCTACAAGGAAAAATATGCTTGGCGCGAAGCTCTATCCTTCACCCGCCAAGCATCTTCTTGAGAGAATCGCTATTTTCTGCCTTCGCCGTCAAGCTTGCAAGGCAGTGGAATTTTCAAAGCTTTGGCTTGCTTCTAACTAATGTAACTGCTAGTGTTTCACCCATCTTCTAGCTGGGGAATGAGTCCAGTATGAAGTTCATAAGTGAGCATGAATACAAAGAGTAGACCTCTTGCAAAAATACTTGGCGATGTTCGTAATCGCGGCTACAAAAACGTAGGCTTTAGCCTTCAAGGGAGGGTAGTCCGCCTGCGCGGACTCTTAAAACCCGCTTGGGGTTGTCGTGACGCATCGGTCTTTCCTGCCAGGTAAGCTCTAGCATGATGATTTCTAATAATTGCCCTTATCTGATATCTGATCGCAGCTAGTATTCACCGAGCGGGAGAGGGTGACAACTTTGCAGAGATTTGCAATGGTATAGCGCTATCTTCTGTAACGAAATGCAACGTATAATGAGAGCGACCAAACACGCAAGCAGCTATAAGGTAGACCATCAGATGCGAGTTGCGATCGCTGGGGCGGGGTTAGCAGGGCTTTCCTGCGCCAAATATTTGACAGATGCCGGTCACACTCCCATCGTTCTAGAACGTCAGGACGTTCTAGGCGGTAAGGTGGCAGCATGGAAAGACGAAGACGGCGACTGGTACGAAACCGGACTGCACATCTTTTTTGGGGCTTATCCCAATATGTTGCAGCTATTTAAGGAACTCGGCATTGAAGATCGGTTGCAGTGGAAAGAACACACAATGATCTTCAACCAACCCGATGCCCCCGGTACTTATTCTCGCTTTGACTTTCCGGACATTCCGGCACCATTTAATGGCGTCACAGCGATTCTGGGCAACAACGATATGTTGACTTGGCCTGAAAAAATTCGCTTCGGGATTGGTTTAATTCCGGCGATGATTCAGGGGCAAAAATACGTTGAGGCGATGGATAAATACTCGTGGTCGGAATGGATGAAAAAGCAAAACATCCCCCCACGGGTAGAAAAAGAAGTTTTCATTGCCATGTCCAAGGCACTGAACTTCATTAACCCGGATGAAATTTCTGCCACGATATTGCTGACCGCTCTCAATCGCTTCCTTCAGGAAAAGAATGGCTCAAAAATGGCCTTTTTGGACGGTTCCCCGACCGAGCGGTTGTGTCAGCCAATGGTAGATTACATCACCGAGCGCGGTGGGGAAGTGCGGTTGAATATGCCGATTAAGGAATTTTTGCTCAACGCCGATGGCACGGTGCGGGGATTCCTGATTCGCGGGTTGAATGGTGCTGCGGATGAAATAATAACGGCGGATGCTTACGTTTCGGCGATGCCCGTTGACCCCCTGAAGGTGATGTTACCCCAACAGTGGCGTCAGATGGAGTATTTCCAAAAGCTAGACGGCTTAGAGGGTGTGCCGGTGATCAACGTGCATCTGTGGTTTGACCGAAAATTAACTCAGATCGACCATCTGCTGTTTTCGCGATCGCCCTTGCTTAGTGTCTACGCGGACATGAGCAACACCTGTCGCGAATATGCTAACCCCCACCGCTCAATGCTGGAACTGGTGCTGGCACCGGCAAAGGATTGGATTGGCAAATCTGATGGGGAAATTGTAGACGCCACCGTCGCCGAATTGGAAAAACTTTTCCCCGACCATTTTGGGGGAGAAAACCCAGCCAAGTTGCTGAAATATCACGTTGTCAAAACGCCTCGTTCAGTCTACAAGGCAACTCCAGGGTGTCAGCAATACCGTCCCTCCCAGGAATCACCGATTGCAAATTTCTATTTGACGGGTGATTACACGATGCAGCGTTATCTAGCGAGTATGGAAGGTGCCGTACTTTCTGGTAAGCTGACAGCGCAGGCAATTGTGAGCAGTCAGTCGTCAGTAGTCACCGATCAATCGTCAACGGTCATCGATCAGGCGTTAGTCGTTAGTGGGTAATGGTTAGGGGGAAAGAGTCTACTCCCAAATCTCTGACTATCTATTACCTGCTACCGAAGAATAACAGACTCAGGACAATTGACAATTGACAACGGACAACTGACAATCTCTGGTGCCTGTACTGAATGCTGCAACTGTCTAATTTCCCGCGCATGAGAACGCTGGCTTCAATAGAGGACGCTTACCAACTCTGTCGCCAGATTACGGCTAAGTACGCAAAGACGTTTTATCTGGGTACGCTGCTGATGCCAGCAGCCAAGCGTCGTGCCATCTGGGCAATTTACGCTTGGTGTCGTCGCACCGATGAACTGGTGGACGGTGCCACAGCCGCGATTACGACTCCTGAAACTTTGGATCGGTGGGAAAAACAGCTAGAATCTGTCTTTGCTGGCGAACCCCTAGACGATCCGGATGTGGCTTTGGTAGACACGCTGAAACGCTTCCCGATGGATATTCAACCATTTCGGGATATGATTGCGGGTCAGCGAATGGATCTATACCGCAGCCGATACGAGACGTTTGAGGAACTCAATCTTTACTGCTATCGGGTTGCCGGTACGGTGGGGTTGATGTCTACTGCGGTGATGGGTGTCGATACGGAACCGTATACAGCACCCTGGAAGCGCCATCAAGAGATTTATGTTCCCACCTCGGAAGCGATCGCCCTCGGCATCGCCAACCAACTCACCAATATCCTGCGAGATGTCGGAGAAGACGCCCGTCGGGGTCGCATTTACCTGCCCCTCGAAGAATTAGCGTTATTTAACTACACCGAACAGGATCTGATGAATGGCGTGGTCGATGAGCGATGGTGCGAATTGATGCGTTTCCAAATTCAACGGGCACGCAAATTCTACGCTGAAGCCGAACAGGGGATCGGTGCCCTTAGTTCCGACGCTCGTTGGCCCGTCGCGGCGGCTTTAATCCTCTACAGCCAGATTCTCGATCGGATTGAACGCAATCAGTACGATGTATTTAGCACCAGAGCTTACGTCCCGACTCCCCGCAAGCTGCTGAGTTTGCCAGCCGCTTGGTTGAGGGCGCAGGTGCTATAACTCTGTGGTAGCGACAACCAGAGGAAAATCAACTCATGTCTGGAAACCCTATGCTGTTTGGGATTAGCGATTCCCGATTTCAAGTCCGTTTATCGATCGATCGATAAACGGACTTGCTCCTATCAAATCGCTTGAAAGTCTGAAATCAATCAGGGATGCGGTTCAGGTCGCCTCTAATGGGCAACTGATGCTGCTCACGAGGACGCTCCCGTTCTTCAAGCCTTGTCAGCACCATCAGCAATTTCTGGCGGCAATTCAAAGCAGCCATCTTCCCCCGGATAGAAGTCCAGCACTTGCACCACAGCAGTGATATTTAAAGCCCCATAGATATGAGGAAAACGTTCTCCTTCGTCTAATCCCTCATATCGGATTTCTGCCTCAATTTCCTCCGATTCAAGGCACAGCAGAACTAAGCCACTTTGGGAATGAAAAAAGCTATTCGCTACTTTGATAACTTGCTCTGGAGTTGAGCAGTGGATAAAACCCTCCGATTCCAACGTATCGCCGCAATATTTTTTAGTTGATTTTGCTTCTTCCCACTGTTCGCGCTTCGTGATGTGCAAAATAATACTCATGAAATTTTCCAAAAATTGTTATTTTAAAATCTCAGGACTTACGCAAAGCTTATACATATAGCGTTTTGTAGGGGCAATCCCCCTGTGGTTGCCCTCAGATGTGGTGATGTTGCGTAAGTCCTGATCTAATTGGTAAGAGGTAGACCTTTATTTACTTCCACGGATAGAGGCACAATCTGGTTCGCTTAAGGCTAAAAACCTTACCCCGTGAGGTTGGGTTAAGGCAACATTACCCAACAAACGCTTTATAATGTTGGGTTTCGCTTAGGCGCTTAACCCAACCTACAATCATTACAATCACTAGAATTATACTTAACCAAACCCGATTGCGTTGAAACAAATCTCGCAGATTAGACGAATTCCCCTTTTGCAACTAAAATTACCTTACCACCCACCGATACTTCAATGGAATCAGCATTTTTGTGAGCTTTTAACAACAACAAAGAAGGTCTGCCAATTTCATATCCTTGCTCAACTCTAAGATTAATTGTCTCTACTCCCAAATAGGAATGCTGAACTAAATAACCAGCTAAACAACCATTCGCACTTCCTGTAGCTGGATCTTCTGGAATCCCTGCATATTCTGCAAACACGCGCACACTCAAGTCATTCTCTGGATTATAAGTTTCAGGACAGAAAACCAATATACATTTGCCTTGAGTGTGACTAACTAAATCAAAATATTTATCCTTATTTATCTTGATTCGCTTTAAGGATTGGTGCGTTTTCAAGGGAACGATAATAAAGGGAACCCCAGTCGAAACTTCTTGAATTGGGAATTGACGATCTATCTCGCTTGGTTCTAAATTCAAAACTTGGGCGAGTGTCTCTCTCTCGAAGGTTTGGCTAAAAATAGGTGGTTTTTGCTGCATCCACAACCATTCTACTGCTTGCTCTGCGTAATGCAGCGATACGGGAATTTGCCCAACCTTCAGATTTAAAATTAAGTTTTCAACCAGCTGATTAATAATTGCTTGTTGCAAAATATAGGCAGTTCCTAAGGTAGGATGACCCGCAAACGGTAATTCTTGCTCCGGCGTAAAAATTCGCACATCATAACCTCCTTCTCGAACCTCAAGAGAGGTTACAAAAGTGGTTTCTGAATAGTTCGTCTCCTTAGCAATTCGTTGCATCTGAGCATCAGAAAGCTCACCGGCATCCGTAAAGACTGCTAGCTGATTACCAGTATATTTTTCTACGGCAAATACATCAACAATGTAAAAGTTAAGTGGCTTCATACTTGTCAAAATCGCTGCTATATGGTTTATTAGCAAGAGGCTGGGATCGCGTCCAAATGCACAACTCAGCCGGAGGGCAGATATACCAAATAGGGAGGTTGGTATACTAGAGAACGTTTGCAAATCCAGCGTGCATTGTAACTAAAGATTTTTTTGCCAATGCCATTTTTCGGACTTGTTTGGGTAACTTCTTGGGTCAGCTGTTTTTTCTCTAACCAGGCGTTGTCGAGTATACCTGATTACCTCTCGATAACACTTCCAGCCAAGGTTTTTTCAGCTGTCAATAATCCCCTCGAAAGCGATAAACCTCTGTTCGTTCAGGCTGTAGGAACGGGGGAACCTTACTCTTATTTAAGTGGTTTACATTCTCAGACTTTCAGTGCGTTCTTGCCTTCCTGGGGTTTCCAGCTAGGAGGAAACCAGAGCCAGTCTTCATCAAACAAAGCCAAAGCGCCCGGACAAGCTAGCCGGAAGCTAGATACGGTGGATAATGTGCTTTGCCGCCCCGGATCGACATCAACGAAGGAAGTGCCAGTAGCGCCAACCATCCTATCCCAGTCGGCTTCATGGGTTGAAGTCCCTGCCAGTCGAGTGCCAAAGCCTAGTTTTCCGGACAGAATTATGCAGGTGATGCAGAATTTATTGAAATTGCCTGCTTGGGCTGAATCTCGCGACAAAACAACGCCTTCGCCGGTTGCAGTGGTTCAGACTCGCTACAAGGGCGAATCGGGCGATCGCCCAATCGGTGAAAAAATGGGTAAACGGCGAGGTTTTTGGATGTCGTTGACTGGGCGCAAAAGCAAGAGCGTCGCCACATCCGACAGAGAACAAGAGCAGTTTCAAGTCTGGGTGAAGGGACATTTGGTTGCTCAAATACCCGAAAAAACCCAAGCTGAGCTATTTGCTAAGCGAGTCGCGCAACTCCTGCAAAACTCCCATCTAGATGCTTCGCAACTGAAACCAACGCTGGTGGAAGGGAAGCCAGGGGGTAAGCTGGGCAATGACCAGTTGTTTGTAATTGACGACGCGATCGCCACCAACTTCAATCGCGATCGCCAACTCTTAGCAATCGAATGGGTAAATAATCTCCGCATCGCCTTGGGGGAAAAGCCTTTAAGCTTGGTGGAAGCTCAAGCCCAAATGCACGGATTAATCCAGACAGATACCAAACTGGAGGGTTTAGCCTCTTGGTATGGGGGCTATTTTCACGGACGCCAAACGGCAAACGGCGAAATCTACAACCAGGATGCACTCACGGCGGCTCATCCCTCTCTACCTTTTAATACCTTTCTAAAAGTGACAAACTTGAAAAATGGGGATGCTGTCATCGTGCGGGTGACTGACCGTGGCCCCTACATTGCGCCGAGAACGCTGGATTTGTCGCGGGGAGCCGCTCGCTGCGTTAAGAGTGAAGAGGTGGGCGTCATTCCGTATGAAGCAGTAGTGATGAAACCGCTCTAAGCTCAAAGACTGAGGAGTGAGGGCTGAGGACTGAGGGCTGAGGAGTGAGGGCTGAGGGCTGAGGGCTGAGGGCTGAGGGCTGAGGGCTGAGGGCTGAGGACTGAGGACTGAGGGCTGAGGGCTGAGGACTGAGGGCTGAGGACTGAGGGCTGAGGACTGAGGACTGAGGGCTGAGGACTGTCAAGCGTAGCGGTGCGAAGCACGGACTGAGTATACCCCAGACTTAAAAGTCGGGGATTGAAATAATGATGCGATTTCTTCGGGCTGCGCCAGAAGAGAAACAATTCTTTCTTCTTCTCCATAACTAAATAATGGTGCTTTAAACCATTAGTTACTCAGTCCTCAGCCCTCACTCCTCAGTCCTGACTCCTCAGTCCTCAGTCCTCAGCCCTCACTCCTCAGTCCTGACTCCTCAGTCCTCAGCCCTCAGCCCTCAGCCCTCAGTCCTCAGCCCTCAGTCCTCAGCCCTCAGTCCTCAGCCCTCACTCCTCAGTCCTCAGTCCTGACTCCTGACTCCTCAGTCTCTATTCAAGACAGCGGATAGCCTCTAGCAAGCCTTTGGCTTTGTTGAGGGTTTCTTGGTACTCAGTTTCGGGGCGAGAATCGGCAACCAGACCCGCACCCGCTTGGACTGACACCTGATGTTTACCACTGGCTTGAGAACGAACAACCATCGTGCGAATAGCGATCGCTGTATTTAATTGCCCCTCAAAGTCATACCATCCATAAGCCCCCGAATAGGGACCGCGACGACAGAGTTCAAGTTCGTGAATAATCTCCATTGCTCGAATCTTCGGCGCACCGCTGACGGTTCCTGCGGGGAAGCAGGCTTTGAGTAAATCCCAGGCGGTTTTACCGGGCGCAAGTTCTCCCAGCACGTTGCTGACGATGTGCATCACATGAGAGTAACGCTCAATTAGCATCAATTCATCGACTCTCACCGTACCGCTAGTGCAGACGCGCCCCAAATCATTGCGACCTAAGTCAACCAGCATCACGTGTTCGGCAATTTCCTTAGGGTCTTGAAGTAAGTCCTCGGCAAAAGCGTCATCTTCTTTTGGCGTCTTCCCTCGCGGGCGCGTCCCAGCAATCGGGCGCACGGTAGCGCTCATCCCCCCCTCAGAAGTTAGCGCATCGCCTGCGTAGGAACTCAGCACCGCCTTGACCATCACTTCCGGACTAGAACCGATAATCTGCCAATCGCCGAAGTTAAAATAAGCCATATAAGGCGAGGGATTAATTAGGCGCAAAGAGCGATATAAGGCAAAGGGGTCGCCGCTATACTCGGCACAGAGTTGTTGAGACAGGACGACTTGGAAAATATCTCCGGCGCGAATGTAATCTTTTGCCTTTTCGACGTTAGCGCAGAATTGTTCGCGTCCGGTGTTGCTGGTGTAGGTGAGTTCTTTCTCTCGGTTTTCTGGGGGCGTCCATTGCAACAAAGTATCTTTTCCCGACAGAGGTAGCTGGAGTTTGCTTACCAGTTGAGTAACGCGATCGCACGCCTGTTGATATGCCTGAGCATAATCCACATCCAGGTCGCGCAAATCCGCATACGCGATCGCCCAAATCTTCCGCTTCACCTGATCGAAAATAATCAGGTTATCTACCTGCATCCACAATCCATCCGGCAAATCGTCCTCTGAGGCGGGATAAATCGGCACGCGCGGCTCTATCCAGTTAATCAGTTCATAACCCCAGAAGCCAAATAATCCGCCGATTCCAGGCGGCAATTGGGGCAACTTCACCGGGTGAAACGGCTTTAGACAATAAGCTAATGCTTTAAACGGATCGCCTTCAAAAGCGATCGCCCTCCCGTCACGGTGGGTTTGCGTCGTTTTACTTCCTCTAGCCTCCAACACCCACAAAGGATCGCAGCCGACAAAACTGTAGCGTCCTACTTTTTCCCCACCTTCCACGGATTCCAGTAAAAAGCTATAAGGCTGTCCAGCACAGACTTTGTACCAAGCCGACACGGGTGTATCTAGATCTGCCACCCATTCCTGATACACCGGCACAAAATTACCCTGTTTAGCCAGATCGGAAAATTGGGAAAAATCAGGAAAAATCATAATTTTCTTGCGTTCTGGATCGAGGCGATTCGCCCTAGCGACGCCATTATTCATCCAGGGTAAAACAGAAACGGGCGTAAAAGGGAAAAGGGAAGAACCAGACGCTTCAGTTCATCCTTCATCCTTCAAATTTTGACTCTCGTGTTTTGACAGAGCAGGACTTACGCAAAGCTTATACATATAGCGTTTTTTCGGGTTCAATCCCCCTGTGGTTGCCCTCAGATGTACTGACTTTTCAGGGAGTTCCCCCCAATTTATCGAGGAGTCGTGGCGGCTCACATATCTGAATGCAAACCTTTAACCCACCAGTATTGCCATTTCTCCGCCCATCTATGCCATCATCTTTAACGAACAAAGTAGGGTGGATAGTACCCACCCTACTCAAGAAGAAAAAATTTAAAAGGTGCTAAACCTCGTAAGTCGGACGACCGCTAAACTTAACGGTTGGAGGTTCCGGGTTGCTGCCAATGTTACGGTCTAGCTTATTCACATAAGGACGACCTTGATTGACTTTCTCTGGGAAGACGCCATCCTTAGGATGCAAGTACTCAGTTTCACCGTTCGGAAAGACACGGTAAATCTTGTAGTTGTTGATTTTGAACTTGGCTCGGAGTACCTGACCGCCTAACATGATGCAGTATTCTTTACGTGCCAGGTATAGCAAGTTTTCACCTTGATTCATGATGGCAGAGCCACCAGTGGGCAATTCAAATACTTGCTGTTTCGGGCTTGTCCAAGTGATGGCGTACTTTTCTTCTACTTCAGCTTTGGTGAGCAAGCCGCCGGTACCGCCACCAAATATGGGGGTTTGTCCAGTAAGAGTTTCTGGCATAGATTTTTCTCCCAACGTTTTAGGGCATCCTATCACCGAGGCAACGCCTGTCTTGCGAGTCTGTCAAGAACTGTAACAGTTTGTCATTAGTCATTGGTCGTTGGTCATTTAGTCATGGGTCATGGGTCATTAGTCAAGGGCTGCTGACTACTAATTGCTGACTGGTGATTAATCAAGGACTACTGACTGCTGGCTGCCTTGCCACGATAGGGACGGTAAAGTGAAACTGACTGCCTTGGTCTTTACCAGCAGATTCAGCCCAAATTTGACCGCCCCAACCCGTGACAACTTGGCGACAAATCGCCAGTCCCAGACCAGTACCGCCAGTGGTTCGCCGCAGAGCGCCTTCTTCCTGATAGAACCGATCGAAGACAACCTCAAGCCCGTTGGGTTCAATGCCACGACCTGTATCGGCAACCGTAACTTCCAGCATCGAGCTGTCGTTACACTGAGCGAGTATAGTAATTTTTCCTTTAGGCGTTGTAAATTTGCAAGCGTTGTCCAGCAGTTTGGCAAGAACCTCGACCAGCCACTCCCCATCCGCTCGCACTAAAGGCAGCGAATCTGGCACTTTGGTGATAATCTTTGGCAGCTGACCATCCGAATTGCGGGCGCGGATACTGCTGAGGGCAAGATCGATGCACTCTGGCAGCGCTAAGGCTTCTGGATGCCATTGCACCCGACCACTTTCCAGGCGAGAAAGTGTGAGGAAGTCTTGCACCAGTTTACGCATCCGCTCGGCGTCGGTGAGAGCGGTGCTGAGCATCACTTGCCGCATCTCCGGGGGCATATCAGGTTCGCTTGCCAGACTTTCCAGGCAGACTTGGATAGTGGAGAGGGGGGTGCGGAGTTCGTGACCCGTAATCGCGACTAAGTTGCTGCGGGTGCGGTCGAGAGCTTCTAGCTGTTGGTTGAGGTCTTCCAGGTTCGCGTAGGCTTCGGCTTGAATCAGTGCCCCGGCGATTTGAATAGAAATGGCTTCTACGAGTTCCAATTCGTCGTCCTGCCACTCATAGGGGGTAGCACCGCAATGATGCAACTCTACTATTCCCAGCAACCGATCCTGATACAGGACTGGCACCAGCAGCCAAGACTGAATAGAAAAGTCGCTCACCAAAGTCTGGAGTGAGGGATTAGAAGGAAGTTCCGACACTCCTACAATGCGAGGGTCTATATGAGTATCGGCAACATAAACTCGCTCTCGGTGCTGCACAACTTCCTGAAATAGAGGATTTTCCTGTAGAGGCCAATCCTGACCGAGTGCAGAGACAAGTCGAAAATTCCCGTTATCCGTCACTTTCAAAAATTCATGGTTAATCGTGGCAGATGTATCCGTTGCCCCGGCACGATAAATCAGACACCGGCAAGGAGAGAGTGCCTGTCCTAATTCCTGCACGGCAACGGACAGAATTTCATCCGGGTGCAAGGGCTGTCCGGTGTGGCTGCCCCGCCGGATGGCAGCGGTAATTGAGTTCACCAGGCGCTCTTTGCGTTCTTGGGCAGAAATCGAGCGATAAGCTTTGAGCAGCTTGTATTGCCCCGCTTGCAAGTAAGTCACCAGGCACTGGACAAAGGGATCGGGATTGTCGGTTAGAGACTCTGGGGTTTGGGCGGAGGATTCCTTCGCCGCCTGTATGGAGTTTTGAACTAAAAAATTCTGCCTATCGGCTGCTTCCCGATTGGTTTTTCCCAAGGAAGCTTCTAAAAACTGACCCGTGGAAGGGATGCCGTAAATATTCCGGGCTTGAGCGAGCTTTTGAGCCAATTCTGGACGGTACTGCAAAATCCGATTCAGCAATAATTCAGCAACGACGCAACTGACTTGCCGATCGAAAGTCCAGATTCCCTCAAACCGGCGGGCGGGGTCTATCCCTTCAAACGATGAAATACGCAATCGGGAGGTCGTTCGAGGGGGGTCGGAAGGGAGGCGGGTGGAGGAAACCGCTGGTGGGATTGCAATTCTTGCTGCTGTATGACCTTTTGCACCCTGACGCGATCGCATATCATCCGTTATCTTTCGTTCTCGACAAACTAAGCAGGTGGCATAATTCTGTCCAATCACTACTAAGTGCCACTCTTCACTTAAACCATCTGTTGGCTCAAACGCGACCGTTTCGTAAGCTCCCGAACAGCTGGTAAAGTCCGTTTCTGGTGCTGCCAGCACATATAACTGCTCTGTCCGTTCTCCAATCCGTCGATAACGGTGAGCCTCCTGACGATAGAAGCGCTCTCGCTGGAAGCTGGCAATCACCAGATGCTGGTCTAAAGATGCCAGAACCTGGTCTTCCATCGCATGGGATAAGGCGATTAAAGAAGACTTGAAATACATTTGAGGTCGCAGCTGGGGCAGGACTTGCAGCAAATCTGCCAGTACAGAAGTCGGGATGCTCATTTAATAATTTGCCGAGTTTTGTACCCGTTCTATGCCTATCGTACAAAACAGCGTTCCTCTTAACGTTTTGAATATTTCCTGCTAATCCGGTTTTACGGAGCGTAAATTCTCACACAATTGCTTAACTCTAGGTTCTAGGGGAGGCGGCGTCACGCTCCTGTGAGTTCTGCTACTTGATGGCTGTGAGTTGAGGGAAACTCAATGGTTGCATTGATAGGGCTTTGAGAGGAAGCGATCGCTTCCCCAGCCCTCCCTATAAAAATTTCTTATGCTTATTATTAATCTTCCTTAAGGAGGATGTCATGACTAAACTGCATCTAACCGATGCAAAAACTTCATTTCTATTAATATTTTGTAATTTCTTATACGAATTTCCCGGTTCAGTTTGCATAACTTATCATCAACGAGCAATTGACAAACACAAGATTATCCGTTTGGGGGCATTCGAGCGACACGTAATGAGGACATACCCATGACAAGCACAGCCACGCCCACAGCAAGTCTGAATAAATTTGAAAAATTCAAAGCAGAGAAAGATGGTCTGGCGGTAAAGGCAGAAATCGAACATTTTGCCCAGGTTGGCTGGGAGGCGATGGACGAAACAGACCGCGACCACCGACTCAAGTGGGTAGGGATTTTCTTCAGACCCGTTACGCCCGGAAAATTTATGATGCGGATGCGGATGCCCAGCGGTATCCTCACCAGCGCTCAAATGCGAATGTTCGCCGAGATTGTGCAGCGCTACGGCGAAGATGGCAGTGGCGACATCACCACCCGGCAAAATATCCAACTGCGGGGAGTCCGGATAGAGGATGTGCCAGAAATCTTCCGACGGTTAGAGCGAGTGGAGATGACCAGCGTTCAGTCGGGTATGGATAACGTCCGCAACATCACAGGTTCGCCAGTAGCGGGGATTGATGCGGATGAATTGTTTGATACGCGATCGCTAGTTCAGCAAGTTCAGGATATGATTACGAATCATGGGGAAGGCAACAAAGCTTTCAGCAATCTGCCCCGGAAATTCAATATTGCGATCGCGGGTTGTCGCGACAACTCAGTTCACGCTGAAATCAATGACCTCGCCTTCGTCCCCGCCTACAAAGATGGCATCTTCGGTTTCAATGTCCTCGTCGGTGGCTTCTTCTCTGCCAAACGGTGCGATGCTGCCATTCCCCTCAATGCTTGGGTGCATCCCGACGATGTTGTAGAAGTATGCCGAGCCGTTTTAGAAGTTTTTCGCGATCGCGGCCCTAGATCGAATCGGCACAAGGCACGCTTAATGTGGCTGATCGATGAATTGGGGTTAGAACAGTTCCGAGCATTGGTAGAAGAATATCTGGATAAGCCACTGCAACTAGCCGCAGAAAAAGACGAAATTGACTGGGAAAAGCG
Source organism: Coleofasciculus sp. H7-2 (assembly GCF_042747725.1). NCBI lineage: Bacteria > Bacillati > Cyanobacteriota > Cyanophyceae > Coleofasciculales > Coleofasciculaceae > Coleofasciculus > Coleofasciculus sp. H7-2. Next base: position 37,190 of record NZ_JBHZGO010000089.1, on the reverse strand, counting down.
CGACCATATCGGCGTGTACCCGCAGCAGCAACCCGGCTTAAACTACATCGGCTTACACGTTCCTGTAGGGCGTCTTTATGCCCAGGATATGCTAGACCTCGCCCGAATGGCTGAAGTCTACGGCAGCGGCGAAATGCGGTTCACAGTTGAGCAAAATGTCATCATCCCCAATATTCCCGACTCGCGCTTAGACTCCTGCTTAGCCGAACCCCTGCTAGAGCGATTCTCCATCAATCCCGATCCCTTATCGCGATCGCTAGTCTCCTGCACCGGGTCACAGTTCTGCAACTTTGCCTTGATAGAAACCAAAAACCGCGCCCTGGCAACGATTGAGGAACTGGGAGCCGAATTATTTCTAACCAAATCCGTGCGGATTCACTGGACTGGTTGCCCCAACTCCTGCGGTCAGCCTCAAGTCGCCGACATCGGTTTGATGGGGACGAAAGTTCGCAAAAACGGCAAAACCTTAGAAGGTGTCGATCTTTACATGGGCGGCAAAGTCGGTAAAGAAGCCCATCTGGGTACCTGCGTCCAGAAAAGCATTCCCTGCGAAGACCTCAAACCCTTATTGCGGAACTTATTGATCGAACAGTTTGGGGCTACACCTCGCTTTTAAGCGGAGAAGCTTTTACCGACTCCCTACCGCCAATTACCGACTCCCTACCACCGACTTACCACTTGCATGAGAAATATGAGCAGATTTTCTAGACGGCAATTCATTATTACAGCAGGAGTAGCCACAGCAGGAAGCCTGTTGGCTCATGGCTGTAGTTCCGGCCCCACCAATAGCGCCAAATCCGCTTCGGGTTCCTCCCCCGCTGCCACCAGCACGGCAGCCAACGCACCGAAAGTAGAAACAACCACCGCCAAGCTAGGATTTATTGCTCTGACGGATTCTGCACCCCTGATCGTAGCGAAGGAAAAAGGGTTGTTTGCCAAATACGGCATGACAGATGTCGAAGTTGTCAAGCAAGCTTCTTGGCCCGTCACCCGCGATAATTTGGAGCTAGGTACAGCCGGTAACGCCGGTGGCATTGATGGGGCGCATATTTTATCCCCCATGCCTTACTTTATGACCTTGGGACAAACCAAGAACAAGCAGCCAGTGCCGATGTACATCCTGGCGCGGTTGAATACCAACGGTCAAGCAATTTCTGTTGCCAATACTTACAAAGATGCAAAAGTCGGCTTAGACAGCAAAGGACTCAAAGAAGCCTTTGCCAAAGCCAAAGCTGGAGGCAAGAATGACCTCAAAGCAGCCATTACCTTTCCCGGTGGTACCCACGACCTCTGGATGCGCTACTGGTTAGCAGCAGGCGGCATCGATCCCAACAAGGATCTTTCTACAGTCCCCGTACCACCGCCCCAGATGGTGGCGAATATGAAAACGGGCAACATGGAAACCTTCTGTGTAGGCGAACCGTGGAACGCCCAGCTGGTGAACCAAGGGCAGGGTTACACCGCCTTGGTGACGGGAGAACTGTGGAAAGACCATCCCGAAAAAGCTTTTGCCATGCGGGCTGATTGGGTAGATAAAAATCCCAATTCTGCCAAAGCGCTGCTAATGGCAGTCCAAGAAGCCCAGCAGTGGTGCGACAAGGCAGAAAACAAAGAGGAGATGTGCCAAATTGTCTCCCAAGCAAAGTGGTTCAAGGTGCCAGCCAAAGATATTATAGAGCGTGCCAAAGGCAACATTGACTACGGCGATGGTCGCCCAGTCGTGCAAAATAGTCCGCTGCTGATGAAGTTCTGGTCAGATAACGCTTCTTATCCCTACAAGAGCCACGACACCTGGTTCCTGACTGAAAACATCCGTTGGGGTAATATTCCTGCTGACACCAAAGTTAAAGAACTTGTTGACAAAGTGAACCGGGAAGACCTCTGGAAAGAAGCGGCAAAAGCGTTGGGAGTTGCAGATACAGAAATTCCGACCAGCAGCTCTAGAGGTGTGGAAACGTTCTTTGATGGCGTCAAGTTTGACCCAGAAAAGCCAGAGGAATACTTGAAGAGTCTCAAGATTAAGAAGGCATAAATGGCGAATAGCGAGTAGCTAATTGCTAATTGTTCAAGAGCGATCGCCTACTCGCTATTCCCTAGCCAATAACTAATCAATATGATTAACAAATAGGAGAAAAAATGGCCGCTAGGACTGAGAATCGCTTTTTAAGTAACAATCCCCAGAAGTTAATCGGCAACTTCTTCCAGAAGAAACTTAAACACATTGTACCACCGCTGCTAGCACTGGCAGTCTTTTTGATCGTTTGGCAAATCCTCTGCCCTCCCGGTTCTAAAGGGTTGCCAGGACCACTGCTAGTGCTAAGTGAAACTTGGGACCCTTATATCATCAATCCCTTTTTTGATAATGGCGGTACGGATAAAGGCTTGGCGTTGCAAATTTTCGCCAGCTTACAAAGGGTGGCGATTGGCTTCTCTCTGTCTACCATAGTTGGGATCGCCTTGGGTATCTTGATTGGCACCAATCAGTTTACTTACCGTGCTTTAGACCCCCTCTTTCAGGTTCTGCGTACCATTCCCCCCTTAGCATGGCTACCGATTTCTCTGGCGGCATTTCAACAAAGCAATCCCTCAGCTATTTTCGTAATTTTTATTACATCTATCTGGCCCATTATTATTAACACCACGGTGGGCGTACAGCAGATTCCTCAAGATTACCGAAACGTCGCCAGAGTGTTGCGACTTTCTAAGCAGAAGTATTTCTTTAAGATTCTCTTTCCCGCAGCGGTTCCTTATATCTTTACTGGACTTAGGATTGGGATTGGTTTGTCTTGGCTGGCAATTGTTGCTGCTGAAATGTTGGTAGGCGGTGTGGGAATTGGTTTCTTTATCTGGGATGCTTACAACAACTCTTTACTGAGCCAAATTATTCTCGCGCTTGTGTATGTCGGCATTGTGGGTCTGCTGCTAGACAGGGTGGTCGGTTTCGTCGCCTCCAAAGTTGTACCAGAAGAACAGAAGTAAGGAGTAAGGACTGAGGACTGAGGACTGAGGAGTGAGGAGGAAGTATAAGTAAAATCTTCGCTTTTAACTTCTCAACTCATCTTCAATCTTTATCCCTCAGTCCTCTTTTAGTTCCCTCACTTAGTCCTCAGCCCTCAGTCCTCAGTCCTCAGCCCTCATACCTCAGCCCTCATACCTCAGCCCTCAGTCCTCAGCCCTCATACCTCAGCCCTCATACCTCAGCCCTCAGCCCTCATACCTCAGCCCTCAGCCCTCATACCTCAGCCCTCATACCTCAGCCCTCATACCTCAGCCCTCATACCTCAGCCCTCATACCTCAGCCCTCATACCTCAGCCCTCAGTCCTCAGTCCTCAGTCCTCATACCTCAGCCCTCAGTCCTCAGCCCTCAGCCCTCAGTCCTCAGTCCTCATACCTCAATCCTCTTTTATGTCTGTCTTTGTAGAAATCGACCATGTTGACCGGGTGTACTCGCTTGCCAATGGCGGTACTTATGTGGCACTCAAGAATATTGACCTGAAAATCAAACAAGGTGAATTTGTTTCTTTAATTGGACACTCTGGATGCGGCAAATCCACCCTACTGAATATGGTCGCTGGTCTAGATAGACCCACGAGTGGGGGTGTGATTTTAGAAGGGCGACAGGTGACTTCGCCAGGACCAGACCGAATGGTGGTGTTCCAAAATTATTCGCTGCTTCCCTGGCTAACCGTGCGGGAAAACATCGCTCTGGGGGTAGATGAAGTATTGCAAAACAAGCCCAGGGGTGAACGCAAGGGGATTGTGGAGCATCACATCGATTTGGTGGGGTTGCGGAATGCTGCGGATAAACGACCCGGTCAGCTATCGGGGGGAATGAGACAGCGGGTAGCGATCGCGCGTGCCCTCGCCCTTCGTCCTAAGTTGCTGCTACTCGATGAACCGTTCGGGGCACTAGACGCCTTGACACGGGGCGGCTTGCAAGAAAAGTTGATGCAAATCTGCCAGGAAAGCAAAGTCACCGCGATCATGGTGACGCACGATGTGGACGAAGCACTGCTACTGTCTGACCGAATTGTGATGCTGACCAATGGTCCAGACGCGCATATCGGGCAAATTCTGGAAGTCCCCATCCCCCGTCCGCGCAAGCGGATGGAGGTCGTTAATCATCCCAGCTACTACGGCTTGCGGAATGAGATAATTTACTTCCTCAACCAGCAGAAAAAAGCCAAGCAGCGCAAGGCAACGCAACCTGTGGTGGTTGCCCGGAATGGGTTGGAGAAAATCAATCTGGAAATTGGTTTTATTCCCCTGACTGACTGCGCCCCTTTGGTAGTGGCAAAGGAAAAAGGTTTCTTCGCCAAGCACGGGTTAGAAGATGTGACGCTGAACCGCGAACCCAGTTGGAAAGCGATCGCGCAAGGGGTGGCGACAGGACGCCTGGACGCCGCCCAGATGGTTGCTGGGATGCCGATGGCAATGACTTTGGGAGCCGATGGTCAGCCGCCAATGCCCGTGTGTACGGCGATGACTTTATCGCGCAATGGCAATGCGATTACTTTGAGTAAGGATTTATACGATCGCGGCGTTCGCACCTTGGCAGATTTCAAGGAAGCGATCGCCCAAACTCCCGACAAAATCCATACCCTAGGAGTGGTGCATCCTGCCTCCATGCACAACATGATGCTGCGCTACTGGCTGGCAAGTGGCGGCATCGATCCCGATCGAGATGTCAGTTTGACGGTGATTCCACCCGCCCAAATGGTCGCCAATCTGAAATCTGGAAGTATTGATGGCTACTGTGTTGGCGAACCTTGGAACTCTCGCGCCGTTCATGAAAAACTCGGTTTTGTCATTGCGACCGATATGGAGTTGTGGGCGGGACATCCGGAGAAAGTACTCGGATGCAAGGAAGAATGGGCAAATAAGCATCCGCAAGCTCATATCGCCTTAATCAAAGCACTTTTGGAAGCTTGCGAATACTGCGATGACCGACGCAATCGGGAAGAAATTCTCAACTTACTTTGTCAGCCGCAATACGTCGGCTCCGCCCCAGAATACACCCGTCCCGGCTTTATCGATCCCTACGTTCGCGGGACGGGCGCAGCACCCGAACAGATATTGCGTTATAACCAGTTCTTTGTAGATAAAGCGAACTTCCCAGAACGGGAGGAAGGACTGTGGGTGATGACTCAGCTAGCACGGTGGGGAATTGTCTCGTTTCCCAAAAACTGGCTAGAAATTCAAGAACGGGTGCGGCGCATCGATGTATTTGGGGAAGCGGCGCGGGAACTAGGCTTAATGGATATTGGACGCGATCGCGCACCCATGCAGATGTTTGACGGCACCATTTTCAATCCCGACGATCCCATCCAATACCTCAATAGCTTGGAAATTAAGCGTCCAATTCACATCGAAGAAATTAACATCGACCCATTAGTTGTGAGTCGTTAGTTATCAGTCATTAGCCATTTCCTATTAACAACCTTCAACCTCCCCATGCACACTTTGAACAACACAGGCGTCGTCACCCAACTAACCCCAGAAACCGTCAACCGCGACCCGTATTTGGTAATTGAAGACGTTTCCAAAATTTATCCCACGCCTACCGGGTCGTATACCGTTCTGGATGGGGTAAACCTCACCGTCTACGAAGGCGAATTTATCTGCCTGATCGGGCACTCTGGTTGCGGCAAATCTACCCTGTTAAACATGGTGTCAGGTTTCAACAAGCCAACTGACGGTGAAGTGCGGCTAGAAACCCTGAAAATCCGCGAACCCGGTCCAGACCGGATGATGGTGTTTCAGAACTATTGCCTGCTTCCCTGGTTGACTGCCTTCGAGAACGTTTACCTAGCCGTGGATTCTGTCTATTCCGGCAAACCCCGATCGGAAAAAGTCGCCATCGTCCGGGAGCATCTGGCAATGGTAGGACTTACTGAAGCGGCTGACAAAAAACCGTCTCAGCTGTCTGGGGGGATGAAACAGCGAGTAGCGATCGCTAGGGCGCTCTCGATTCGTCCTAAAGTATTAATTCTGGATGAGCCATTCGGAGCCTTAGATGCCATCACTAAGGAAGAATTACAAGAAGAACTGCTAACCATCTGGCGCGAACATCAAGTCACCGTCTTGATGATTACCCACGACATCGACGAAGCACTCTTCTTGGCAGATCGGCTGGTGATGATGACCAACGGGCCATCGGCAAACATCGGCGAAGTTTTGAAGATTCCCTTCCCCCGCCCCCGCAATCGCGCCCGGATTATGGAAGATCCGGAATATTACAACCTGCGGAACTACGCCCTCGACTTCCTGTTCAACCGATTTGCTCATGATGATGATTAGTTATTGGTTAATGGCTAATCCCCTTTTCCCCAATGCAAGTATGGCTAATAGCAATTAGCAATCCAACAAGATAGCAACTGACAACTGACTAATGACAACTGACAGTACAAAAACCCTTTGCCCTTACTGCGGCGTCGGCTGTGGATTGGAGGTGTCACCTCCAGCCCAAGCCGGTAAGCTAACGCATCGGGATGCTCAAGGGAATCCCATCTGGAAAGTGCAGGGCGATCGCGCGCACCCTTCCAGTCAGGGGATGGTGTGTGTCAAAGGTGCTACCGTTGCCGAATCCCTTTCCAAAGACCGCCTTCTCTATCCGATGATGCGCGACTCCCTGGATGAACCCTTCCGCCGCGCCAGTTGGGAGGAAGCCTTGGATCGCGTAGCGGGCAAGATTCAAACCGTTCTGGCAACTCAAGGAGCGGACGCCGTGTGTATGTACGGCTCCGGGCAACTGCAAACTGAAGATTACTACGTTGCTCAGAAACTGCTCAAAGGGTGTCTGGGCACGAATAATTTTGATTCCAACTCCCGGCTGTGTATGTCCTCCGCCGTTGCGGGTTATATGCAAAGTTTTGGTTCAGATGGTCCTCCTTGCTGCTACGAAGATTTAGACTTGACCGACTGTGCTTTTATCATCGGCAGCAACACCGCTGAGTGTCACCCCATCATCTTTAACCGCCTGCGGAAACACCACAAGAAAAACCCCCACGTCAAAATGATTGTGGTCGATCCGCGCCGGACGAAAACGGCTGAGGCAGCAGATTTGCACTTGGCGATTCGGTCAGGCACGGATATGGATCTCCTCAATGGCATCGCTCACCTGCTGCTGCGTTGGGGCGAGATTGATTCTTATTTCATTGACGAGAACACGACAAATTTTCCAGCTTTTGCAGAAGTCATCCAGCACTATCCACCGGAAGTGGTCGCCGACCGATGCGGCATTTCCATCCATGAGCTGGAAACAGCAGCGCGATACTGGGCAAAGTCGAAGCGCGTGCTGTCTCTGTGGTCGATGGGTGTGAATCAGTCTTCAGAAGGTACTGCCAAGGTGCGAACGATCGTGAATCTGCACCTGATGACCGCCCAAATTGGCAAACCCGGTGCGGGGCCGTTTTCCCTCACGGGTCAACCCAATGCAATGGGCGGTAGGGAAACTGGGGGTCTTTGCCACATTCTGCCTGGATATCGAGCGGTCAAAAATCCCCAACATCGAGCGGAACTTGAAGCGTTTTGGCAACTCCCCGCCGGACAAATTTCGCCCTATCCCGGTCGCACGGCGTGGGACATCATCACGGGTTTGGAAACCGGAGATGTGGGCGTTCTCTGGATTGCCGCTACGAACCCCGCTGTTAGTTTACCTGACTTGGAACGTGCGAAAGCCGCATTGCAGCGATCGCCTTTCACGGTCTATCAAGACGCCTACTACCCCACCGAAACCGCCGCCTTTGCTCACGTTTTGCTCCCGGCGGCGCAGTGGAGCGAGAAAACCGGCACGATGACCAACTCCGAGCGAGTGGTAACGCTGTGTCAGGCATTTCGCACTCCCCCAGGAGAAGCCAAACCCGATTGGCAAATCTTCGCAGAAGTCGCACGGCGCTTAGGTTTTGCCGAAAAATTTTCCTACGATACGTCAGCGTCAGTCTATGCCGAATATGTGAAGTTGACACGCGATCGCGTCTGCGATATGAGCGGCATCAGTCACGAACGACTGGCGCAACAAGGTCCGCTTCAGTGGCCCGAACCAATTAAAAATGAAAAATTAAAAATTAAAAATGAACCGAAAAAATCTTCCCTCAGCACTCCTAAAAGGCTTTACACCAATTTGAGCTTTCCGACGCCGGATGGACGGGCGCGGTTTGGTGCCTATCATTCGCGGGGGCTGGCAGAACCGCCCGATCCCAATTATCCTTTTGTTCTGACGACGGGCAGACTTTACGGACACTGGCACACCCAAACCCGTACCGGACGCATTGAGAAACTCCGCCAGATGCACCCGCAGCCATTCATTGAAATTCATCCCCGCGATGCGGCTTCTTTGAAGATTCAGGAGAATGACTGGGTGGAAGTGCGAAGTCGTCGCGGCACTGCTCGATTCCCCGCCAAGGTCACAAAGGCGATCGCTCCCGGTATTACCTTTGTCCCCATGCACTGGGGCGCTCTTTGGGCGGATGGTGCCGAAGCTAACGCCCTCACCCATGCCGAATCTTGTCCCGAATCACTGCAACCAGAACTGAAAGCTTGTGCGGTGCAACTGGTACCCTTGGCTGCTGAAAAAGTTGACTCTGAGTATCTACTCCAGCCCACTCAGTCCAAGGCTTTTTCCTCAGCTTTGTCTGTTTAAAATAACTGCTAAGTTGAGGTTATTTGTTCTCAATTCTTTGGGCTTAAATAGGGACACGGCATTGCCGTATCCCTATTTTTAGAAACGATGCAAGTATAGCCAGGACTTACGCAAAGTTATGGAAAAACGAACCGCGAAGGACGCAAAGGACACGAAGGAATAAGAGTTGCAGAGAGTTCTTGCGTAAGTCCTAATAGTAATCAATCCGGTTCACGAAGAAGCTAAAAATCCCAAACAAAGGTAGGTTGGGTTGAGGTATCGAAACCCAACAAATGCTTATGCGTGTTGAGCAATTATCCATTCCCCAGTTAGAAGATTTGGGCAAGGCGCTATTGGATTTCTCGTGTGTAAATGATTTAATCGCCTGGTTAGAAACTCAGGAGCAATAGACAATTGGATTTAAAAGAAAACTTGCGATCGCATCTCACCCAAATAGTACGCGATCGCGATCCTTATCTCGCCAGTTCGGGGCATTTCTACGTACAGCACTACATCCGCGAACAACTGCAACAATGGGGAACTGTAAAAACCCATGAGTTCAGCATTCGAGGTCAAAACCATCAGAATCTCATCCTGAATCTACCCGCTGTGACAAATAACCAGAAGTCCCCGATTCTCATTGGCGCACACTATGACGCGGCACCGGGCACCCCAGGCGCAGATGATAATGCCACGGGTGTCGCCGCGCTATTGGAATTAGCGAGAATTTTCGCAGCAGAACCGGCAAAATACCCGGTGCGATTGGTTGCTTTTGATATGGAAGAATACGGGATGCTGGGGAGTCAGCAATATGCCGCTGATTTGAAGCAACAAGGACAATCGCTTCGTTTGATGCTTTCCTTAGAAATGCTGGGATATTGCGATTCTGCCCCTGGTTCGCAACGCTATCCGACTGGTTTAGAACGCTTTTACCCCAATCGGGGTGATTTCATTGCTTTAATCGGTAATTTGCCGACCATTCCTGATTTAATCCACCTTAGCCGCAACATTCGTAAAGTTGGGGTTCCAAGCGAATGGTTGCCGGTGCCAAATAAAGGATTAATGGTTCGCCAAACGCGATTGAGCGATCATTCGCCCTTCTGGGATTTGGGCTATAAAGCAATGATGGTGACGGATACGGCGTTTATGCGGAATCCACACTACCATCAGCCGAGCGATCGCATTGACACCCTGGATTTAGATTTTCTTACTGGCGTCTGTCACGGCTTGGCTTTTGGCATTCGCCATCTGTGACGGTAATTTGGACAAAACTAATTCTCTCAACTTTTAATTAGATGCCCATCTAATCAGAAGAAAAACTATGGAAAAATGCAAAAAACGCTAAGTCATTCTCAAGCGGTTGGCAAACCAAGTTGAAATCGGGATTAACTACTAGAAATTCAGTCAAGCGCTATCATTCTGACTGCGCCACGCTACGACGAAACTTAATTAGCTACCAGCGAATTTAGCAGAAAATAGCGTGTATTGATGTTTAGAAACCCATAGGGACACGGCAGTGCTGTGTCCCTATTTAAGGGTGAATTGCTTTAAACTAGCTCGTACACCTTCGCTTCCCACGGGAAGACACCTTCTTTGCCTGCCCATTCAACTGGAACCATGCGATCTTGCGTCATTTCTTTCCACTGTTTACCTGCCGGAGTTGCAGGCCAATTCGGTATTTTATACTCAGAACCTGGAGGAGTCCCGTACTCAGAGAAATTCGCCACCACAATCACTAATTGATCGTCTTTGCCTCGCTGCCAAACAACAACTCGCTTGCCTTCATTGAAGTCAACCTGAATAAAATGAGTGTCATTTACTGCTAAAGCATTAGAAGTAGTCCGAAACTTCACTAATCTACAAACATAATTGAAAATACGCTGTCGCCAATCATCCGTCAGACGGCTGTAGTTAACCGGATCGACCTGTTTTTTATGGTCATCTGAAGTTGGCAAGTCATTCTGATCAGCGAATTCATCTCCTGCCAAAATCATCGGAACCCCGACAGCAGTAAACAAACAAACAAATGCTAGTTTGATGCGCTTTTCTGTATCAAAAACTTGATTGTTATTTAGGTAGCTGTAGAGACGTTCGTTGCCAAAACCTCCCACATCATGGGAAGTCAAATAATTAACCGCTTGAGAACCATCTGCAAACCCTAAGTTACGACAGTCAATGAGTTTGCGGACGCTCCATTCAAAGCTAGGCTCATCAGAAGAATTTTGTCCTAGAATGACGCTACGGACAATCTGCTTAAACTTTTCGTTCCACAGTCCGTCGAGGCGATTCTGAGAAATTAAAGCCAGAGGGACGCTTAATTCTTCACCGACTACAAGAAATTTATCACCGCTTTTGCCTTGCTCCTGCCAAAGCGATCGCGCATAATCTTTGAATTCCTGCAAAAAGTCAAAATTGCCGATATTGTTGACGCTATCGAGGCGCAAACCATCTACCCGATAATAATCTATCCAGTGGGCAATGTAGGCTTTCATGTATTCGCGGGCAGGAACGAAATGCGACAGGTTTCCTGTTATCGGGTGATAGCCTTGTACCCAAAAGTTGTACTTAAACAAATCACCGCCAAATCCGTCCCGATTTCCTTGTTCTGCATCGCCGCTGTTAAATTTGATGTAAAAATCCAGATAATTGATATTACGGTAAGGATTGTTGTAGGAGAAAGCCATTACCGCATCAACAAAAAAGCGCACGCCGTGTTCATGGCAAACTTTGATGATATTGATTAAATCGGTGGAAGCAGTAGGTGCTTCTTGACTATCTGGGCGACCTAAGTCATAATCGGGGGCAAAATAATTAGCCGTACCGTAGCCCCAATTATCCGTTTGATCGCTATCAGATGGCGGTAAAAGTTCCAAAGCATTGACACCTAATTCCACAAGATGAGCGCGGTTTTGTAAGGCGCGGACTGTAGAAAAATTAGGCGCGATCGCTTCTTGCACAAATAGAGAAATTACGTCTTGAAAAGTCCCATTTCCTTCTTGAATTCCCCCAGTTGAACGAATTCGAGTCCAGCGGGTGGGTAACTCGTAAATAACTAACCGATTATTAGGTTGTAGGTTTTCTGTCGTATCTCCTTCCCAATCCGCAGTTTGCCCCTCCGGATCGCACGGAACCAGCATTTTATCTCGATACAATATTACGCTGGCTGGATCTAGGCTGGAGATACTGTTTTCTTGGGAGGATTCTTTTGGGGCAGAGAAACGCCGATCTACTGTGTAAGCTGTAGGATCGGTGCAGTAGAGAATTCGAGGGGTGTTGGTGTAGGCGTCGGTGTCGCGGACTTTAAACCAGTAAAAATAAACCTGCCCGTCGATTAAATTGCAGTTTTCAGCGGGGATTTCCCACAATTCTGGAAAATCTGTTGATTGGATCAGGTCAAATTCTTGAAAGTTTGCAAATGAGTTTGGATTATCTGCTGGAAAGTAGCCAATGTAAAGCGTTGGATGTGGTTGAATATTTCCTGGACGCCACAAAATGAAATGCGTCTGTTTGCGGTGTAATAAATTGGGAAGCATTACAAAAACCTCTTGAATACGAAGGTTAGCTACGAGCTTTTACACACGAGAACAGACTGCTATTCCGGATAAAAATCTGGAATCTAAGTTACCAGAATTTTCCCTAAAATGGAATATCATCATCCTCTTCGTCTTCCTGTTCTTTGGGAGTCAGCCGCACATTGGTACTTTTCTCCTCTTCCACTGGAAGTTCCGAGATCAAGTCTCCCAGTTCTTTCTGAAGATTTTGTGTCAGCGTCACCGGAAACTCTAAATCAATTCCATGAATTTCTGCCAGTCTTGCCAACTGATTAAACGCAACTTTTTTTGTAGTTCGCTCATAACTAGATAGCTGGAAATACTTGGTTTCTGATAATTCCTGTGCCTGCATTGCTGCTTTGAGCCTGTTTTGGATGTGGTTAATTTCTGTATCCAGCAACTTCCATTGCTGCTCAATTTCTCGATAGCGTTGGGCTAGGGCTGTTACATCTTCCTGTTCTGGATTTGGACTACTCAATTGAGTTAATTCCAACAGTCGCTGATGCACATGAGCCAGATAAATTGGGTCCATCTTTGCATAATGTAGCTGGTTTTCTGTCAGCGATCGCACTCCCCAGTCGCTGCCTTGTTCGGTTTTGTCTACATTGGGAAAATAGCACAGGTTTTCTGCCAGAGTTCTCAATTGTAAATTTGGCACTGGCAATAAATAGTAAGGTATTGATTTAGCAATTTCTAAAGTGCAACTTACATTTTTAGCTTTAGTTTTTCCTAAGAACTTCACATCATAGCTAGAATTGTGAAACACTTTTTCAATCGCGGGATTAAGCATAATTTTTTCAATAAATATTTCTGCGATTTCAGGTTGTTCTAAAACATCTAAAATACAAACACTTTCACCACTTACATCGGTGAAGTCATCTAGTATTTGAATTAAAGAGAGTTTCGGCTTGCGAGTATTATAATCAGCAACTTCTGTATCTAAATATAAAAGTTGACGCTTTGAATATTCATCAATTATAAGTTTGATTTTACTGGCTTCGGTGAGATAAGGCATTATCTAAAACATCCTTTTGCTATAAAAAACTGAGTTACATTTATATTTGTTAGTTTAACTTTTTAACCAAAATTATAATCTAATCTTTTTTTACAAAAAAGCATTTTCATAAGTAGGTGGGAGTAATTATTTGTAGAATGGGATAGCAATAGCGTAACCCGTGCAGATGTTGGGTTTCCTACGTCAACCCAACCTACGAACTTAAAAGATTTTTTAGGGCAAAAAAGCATTTTTATATTAAAAAATATGGTTATTAAAGTAAATTGGCTATTTTTAAATTAAAACCGAACAAACTAGCAACTGTATTTATAATAAGAATTACTCAGAAAGATTTTATCATCAAGATAGCCCGATTATTTTTTATTATGCATTCCAATCAACCTTCCCACGGGAATAACCGCTGGCAATTCTGGATCGATCGCGGTGGTACGTTTACTGATATTGTGGCGCGGCGTCCGGATGGACAACTGGTAATTCATAAGCTGCTGTCGGAGAATCCCGAACGCTATACTGACGCGCCAGTGCAGGGGATTCGGGACATTTTGGGAATTGCGGCAGATGCACCCATTCCATCGCAACAGATTGCGGTTGTCAAGATGGGAACGACAGTGGCGACGAATGCGCTGCTGGAACGCAAAGGCGATCGCACTCTTCTGGTGATTACTCAGGGATTTCGAGATGCCCTCCGCATCGGCTACCAAAATCGTCCCGATATCTTCGCCCGTCACATTGTATTGCCAGAGATGCTCTACGAGCGAGTGATTGAGGTCGAGGAACGCTACAGCGCCCAAGGCGAAGAATTAATCCCGGTAGAAACAGGATATATTGCGTCTCTACAACAAGCATACGACGACGGTATTCGCTCGTGCGCGATCGCCTTCATGCACGGCTATCGCTATCCCGAACACGAAAAGCAAGTCGCGGCGTTAGCGCGGAAAATTGGCTTTACCCAAGTCTCGGTGTCGCACGAAGTTAGCCCGTTGATGAAGTTGGTAAGTCGCGGCGATACCACTGTCGTTGATGCTTATTTGTCACCCATTTTGCGCCGATATGTAGATCGCGTGGCAAGTCAGTTGGGTGGTACGGGCGGAGACAATACATCTGGATTAACCTCTCCCCAACCCTTCTCCGACAAGGAGAGAGGCTTTTCCCCGCCCCTACAGTTCATGCAATCCAACGGTGGACTTGCCGATGCCCAACAGTTTCAAGGGAAAGACAGTATTTTATCTGGTCCGGCTGGGGGCATTGTCGGCGCGGTACAGACAAGCTTGATGGCGGGATTCAACAAAATCATCAGCTTTGATATGGGCGGCACTTCTACCGATGTCGCCCACTACAATGGCGAATACGAACGCACCTTTGAAACGGAAGTTGCCGGGGTGCGATTGCGAACGCCGATGATGGCAATTCATACGGTTGCTGCCGGTGGCGGTTCGATTCTCTTCTTCGATGGTGCGAGGTATCGCGTGGGTCCCGAATCAGCGGGGGCGAATCCGGGTCCCGCTGCGTATGGAAAAGGCGGTTCGCTGACGGTGACGGATTGCAATGTGATGGTGGGCAAGTTGCAACCGGAGTTTTTCCCGAAATTGTTTGGATCGAACGGAGACTTGCCGCTGGATGCAGAAGTGGTGCGGCAAAAGTTTACTCAACTGGCGGCAGAAATTGGCGACAACCGGATGCCGGAACAGGTGGCGGCTGGATTTTTAGCGATCGCTGTTGAAAAAATGGCGAGTGCGATTAAAAAAATCTCCCTCCAGCGCGGTTATGACGTTTCGGAATATACTTTGTGCTGCTTTGGTGGTGCGGGGGGACAACACGCTTGTCTGATTGCCGATGCCTTGGGGATGAAGCAGGTGTTTCTGCATCCCTACGCTGGCGTGTTATCGGCTTATGGTATGGGTTTGGCAGATGTGCGGGTGCTGCGGGAACGGGCGGTGGAGGCACAGCTGAGTGAGGAATTGCTACCGACGCTAGATCGGATATTGGCGGAGTTGGCAACAGAGGGAGAGGAGGAGTTAAACCGCAAAGACGCGCAGGAAGAGGAGGTTCAGATAATTCGGAAGGTGCATTTACGGTATGAGGGAACTGATTCGGCGCTGATTGTAGATTTTGGGGATACAGGGGCGATGAGGGGGCGGTTTGAGGAGTCGCATCGGCAGCGTTACGGCTTTGTTGTGGAAGATAAAAGGCTGATTGTAGAGGCGGTTTCGGTTGAGGTGGTGGCGAAGACGGAGGTGGTAGAGGAATCAATAATTGAGCGTCGCAGCGCTGAACTTCCCTCGCCGGTGGCAACTGTACAAATGTATACGGCGGATCGGTGGCACGAGACGCCAGTGTATAAGCGAGAGGATTTGCAACCAGGAGACTGCATTTCTAGCCCTGCGATCGTTGCCGATGCGACGGGTACGAATGTGATTGAACCCGGTTGGCAGGCACAACTAAGCGATCGCAATCATCTGATTTTGCAGCGTTCGGCAGATTTACAATTATCCATCCAAAATCCAGAATCTAAAATCCAGAATCGCCCCGATCCGGTGATGCTAGAGATTTTCAATAATTTGTTTCGCGCGATCGCTGAACAAATGGGTATCACTCTGCAAAATACCAGTTCTTCAGTCAACATCAAAGAACGCTTAGATTTCTCCTGTGCAATTTTTGACCAAAACGGGCAGCTAGTCGCTAACGCCCCCCATATTCCCGTGCATCTGGGTTCCATGAGTGAAAGTGTCAAAAGTTTAATTGACACTGGCGACACTATCAAACCGGGAGATGTTTTTGCATCGAACAATCCCTACAACGGCGGCACGCACCTACCCGATATTACCGTTATTACCCCTGTATTTGCTTCCTCTCCAGACGCGATAAATCGCGACTCTACAATCTCCCCTCCCACTCTTCCCCTCTTCTACGTCGCCTCGCGGGGACATCATGCAGATATCGGCGGTATCACCCCAGGTTCCATGCCTCCAAACAGCACCACGGTAGAACAAGAAGGAGTGCTACTTGATAATTTCCAACTTGGACGGGGACATTTTCGAGAAAAAGAACTGCTGGAACTGCTTGCATCTAGCGCTTACCCAGCGCGAAATCCCAGTAAAAATATTGCAGATTTGCAAGCACAAATTGCCGCCAACGAACGCGGCGTGCAGGAACTCCACAAAATGATGGCTCATTATGGTTTAGAGACGGTGCAAGCTTATATGGGCTTTGTGCAGGACAATGCAGAAGAGTCTGTACGTCGGGTTATCGAGGTTCTCAAAGATGGCAGTTTCACCTGTCCTCTGGATAATGGCAGCGCGATCGCAGTTACAATTACCATCGACAAATCAACTCGCAGCGCCAAAATAGATTTTACCGGCACTTCTGTTCAGCAACCTAGCAATTTCAACGCACCAGCAGCAGTGTGCAAGGCAGCAGTATTGTATGTCTTCCGCACTTTAGTGAATGACGATATTCCCCTCAATGCTGGTTGTCTCAAACCTTTGGAAATTATTATTCCCGAAGGGTGTATGTTAAATCCGCGTTATCCTGCTGCTGTAGTGGCGGGAAATGTGGAAACTTCGCAAAACATTACCGATGCTTTGTATGGGGCGCTGGGGGTAATGGCAGCTTCCCAAGGAACCATGAATAATTTTACCTTTGGAAGCGATCGCTATCAATATTACGAAACTATCTGCGGTGGTTCTGGTGCTGGCGCAAATTTCCCCGGCACCGACGCCGTACAAACTCACATGACAAACTCCCGCCTCACCGATCCAGAAGTATTAGAATGGCGATTTCCCATCCTTTTAGAAAGTTTTGCTATTCGTCCCAATAGTGGTGGGAATGGGCATCATCGCGGCGGTAATGGTGTTATCCGTCGCCTTCGTTTTCTTGAACCAATGACTGCTGGAATTTTATCAAGTCGTCGTGTAATTTCTCCCTTTGGATTGCACGGTGGCGGATCGGGTGCATTGGGTAAAAATTCTGTCCAACGTAGTAATGGAACTGTTGAGGAATTGGGAAGTACAGGGGTTGTAGAAATGCAACCCAGTGATGTGTTTGTTATTGAGACGCCTGGAGGTGGAGGTTATGGAATTGCCAACAATATGTAACCTATAATTAATACATGATAAAACCAACACTTATCCTTAAATAAGAAAGCCAAGTTATGACTCAAACCAAACCAACTCGTCTGCGTCGTCAAGGTAGAATATTCCCTGAATATACAATACTGCCAGAAGAACTAGCCAGACAAGAAGCTGAAAAAAATGCCCGTGGTCAGCGTTATCGAGAGATTTTTGCACAAGTTAGCCCTCAACTGATAAATGACCATTACAACTGGTTCATGATTATTGAACCAAACAGTGGGGATTATTTTATTGATATCGATGAAGAAATAGCTGTTCAAAAGGCTCGTGAAAAATACCCTACTGGTATGGTAGGTGTCATGCGTCTTAATGAAACTGGAACTTGTGGCAAGATATGATTTCAGGCAAGTTCGGTGAGAGGGGAGAGCTAATTTTTGAAATTGATTTAATTGCAGATGATGGAGAAAAATTACCCCTTGAAGTGTTATTAGATACGGGCTTTACAACAGGCTGGCTGGCACTTGATACTCAAGATGTCCAAAGCCTAGGATGGCATAAGGTTGAAAGTGAACGAGCTATGCAACTGGCACGGGGCGAGGAGTTTTTTGATATATATGAGGGAAGAGTTGTACTAGATGAAGTTGAATATATTATCCCAGTTTTGGCGGGAGCAGGAATTGCCGAACCTCTACTAGGTTTACAGTGGTTAAAAAGGCTGCCACTATCGGTGAATTTTTCGGCGGGAGTGTTGACGCTGGGGTAAAAAGAGAAAGCGATCGCTTTTTTTGGTTGAAGTAAATCAAAAGCGCGATCGCCCTTTTAGAATAGTGCGATCGCGCTCTGACCAGCTAAAACTATGGACAGATTCTAAAGCTTGGAGGATTACCACACTCGGAGCTTGGATTATTTAAACACGCAAAAGAGCCAGGTCTAGCAGGACTTTCTCTTATAGGTGTGATATTAGTTATGCGAGATCCTACAGGATTCCCACAAGCAGGATTCGGATTATTTAAACATATAAAACTTCCGGTTTTTGCATTAACACACTGACCATTTTCTGTGGGGCTTTGAGCTACTACTCCTGTACTTTTCGTAGTTGAGTCAATTTGGGAAACATAGTTAGTTAAACAGCCATTAGAGTTATTTTCATTGTGATTATCCAGTGCAAAAGCTGGAAAAACCAGAAAAACGCTGGTACTAGCAACTCCGGCTATACTGAGCATCTTTTTGAGATAATTTTTATTCCGGTGTACGTTCATCGTTATTTGCTGACTCCTAGACTATCCTATAAATATACAAATATCGCTTTATATGAGTTTTGTAAGCCGGATAATGTAGGCAAGTTTATAATTTTTCAGCATCTAATGAAGTAAGAAAAAGTCGGATTTAGTTGGTCGGCTCGGAGAAAGTCGGAAAAAGTAGGATTATAATAGGTAAAACCTCGGATGTAACCGACCAATGGATGTTAAAGAAGTCTTAAGGCTTGCCGATCGCCTAATTTTTGATAAGACTGGAAAACACCTGGACGATCTGCAAGAGGCTATATTACGGGGTGTTTGTCAAGGTAATAAATACTCAAAAATAGCAGAGGAATCCCACTGCACCGAAGGTCATGTCAGGGATGTTGCATCTGAATTGTGGAAGATTCTCTCAGATGTATTAGGAGAAAATGTTAGTAGAGCAAATTTTCGCTCAACCTTGGAAAGGTGGCAAGTCTCTATCATTTCATCAAATTTCGCACAAGACTTTGTAGGGATTGGTAACGTTAATATCTGTGCAGATACTTTGCAATCTCCAAAAGTTACAACCACGCCAAGCAATAAGCAAACCTCTCACGAAGATAATCCCATCAAGGTGCGTCAAGATTTGGGGGATGCGCCGGATGTCTCGCCTTTCTATGGACGTAGTGAGGAACTGACTAAGCTAGAAAAATGGATTGTGCAAGAACGCTGTCGCCTAGTAACACTGCTGGGAATTAGTGGTATTGGTAAAACGGCTCTGGCTGTAAAATTGGTAGAACAAATTCAGGATAAATTTGAATATGTAATTTGGCGGAGTCTTTGCGACTCACCACCCCTCAAACTAATTGAGAAAAACTTGATTCAATTTTTTTCTATCTATCAAGAAACCGAGTTACCAGAAAATTCAGATTGTAGACTATCGCAATTGATGGAGTATCTGAAAAAGCACCGATGTCTGCTCATACTAGATGATGTGCAGATGGTTCTTAGCAGCGGACAACTCGCTGGAAACTATCAACCAGGATATGAGAATTATGGCTTACTATTCAGACGATTAGGAGAACTATCCCATAACAGTTGTGTAGTGCTGAACAGTTGGGATAAACCTAGAGAACTTGCTGCATTAGAAGGCGAAAATCGACCAATTCGCTCATTACAACTAGATGGTTTGGGTGAAGCTGCACGGGAAATACTCAGAGACAAAGGTTTAGCTGAAGAGGAAACATGGGACAAACTGATTAATACCTACCAAGCCAACCCATTATGGTTAAAGATAGTTTCCACAATGATTCAAGATTTATTTAGTGGCAGAGTTTCTGAATTTTCCAAGTATGACACGCTATTTTTGAGTGAAGAGTTGAAATATTATATTACTCAACAGTATTAATCGCTTATCAGAGTTAGAAAAAAAGGTGATGTCCGTTATGGCGAGTGAAACTGAGCCAGTTTCTATTTTAGAAATTACAGAGAATATGCAATTATCTCATTTAGAATTATTAGATGTGATGCAATCTTTGGGACGACGTTCGTTGATAGAAAAAACTAAACAAGGTAACGAAACACTTTTCATACTTCAGCCTGTGGTGAATTGTTATGTAAAAACCCACTATCCTCGCAGTTAAAACTTAGATTTAAATGTTATAAGTCTTCCTTGACTTTCAGGCATACGCTGGTATCTGAATGCCTAAATCTTCCATCAATACCGTGAGCGAAATTTTACGAAGACGTGCCAACTCTGCCAAGTATTCTATGCGTTGCACTTGCAGCTTTTCTATCTGTTCGGTCAAGTGCAGTAACTCGCTATACTCGGTAGGCGTGAGAGTTTCAGCCTGTCGCTTAGCAATCAATTCGTCGTAATACTTCTGAATATCTGAAGGAATACTTTGATTGATTTTTATTAACAATTCAGCTTCGACTTGCGGTAGGCTATTAGCTTTGCGCTGTGCTTGTAGCAAGAGGACTTGAGATACAAATTTCTCTAATTCAGGTAAGCTCAATTGTTCAACAGCCTTTAGCAACTCTTCTGAAGATAGTTGTACTTCAACTTGAACTGTTGGCATTTTCCACCTCTCGCTAGCGAATCTAGCGATATTCTATCAACTGCATAATAACCTTGAGATGAATAGTGCGATCGCGCAGCGGCTGGAGAAAGAGCGATCGCGCTTCTTTTGGTTGAAGTAAATCAAAAGCGCGATCGCCACCCTTCGACTTCTGGGGATGATATGTTGAACCGAAAATGATTGAATAGCAAAACCTGCTTGGCTTTGGCAATACTCGCAGCAGCTCTCAAATAACAAGTAGGAAAAGTAGGAAAAGTAAGTAATTTTACTTTTGGCTTCATTTGCATTAATTGCCAGAACTGCCGAAGTTCTTTGTCCACAGGACTACTGAACCAATTGCTAAAAGTGAGTGTTCAGCAGCTGTCTTATAAGTAATTCTTACTAGGGCTTATTTAATTAAAAAATGCTAGCTTAGGTGGTTGACAGAACTGTTACTGTCCCAATCTGACGCTTTAACTGAAGGTATTATCTTATGATAGCAAAAAAATCAAGTATAAAATTACACAATTTAAAGCAAGTTATCGAAAAATTTAATTATCCAATTCTGGCGAATGCTGATGAATTCGTCTAAAAACGGTGAAAGTTCCTTTTTTAGGCGAATTTATCGGATTGGGAGCTTTCATTCTTCCTTTTTACGGGCGATAGGTTGACAGGGCATTAAACCGGCAAATGAGGGTGAGAAGGAAGTTATTCAGAAATGCATTCCTTTCCCTGGAAAACTTTTTTTATATCAATTGATTTTTAGCAATCTGCGAACGACGTTGAAAAAGATATGCATAGCGCAATGACTGGCACTTATGACATAGGTTTGGTAATACTTTCCTTGGCGATCGCGGTAATTGCCTCTTACACAGCGCTAGACTTAGCCGCACGAGTGCGCTCTGCTGTGGAAGGGGGGCGACGGCTCTGGCTTTTGGGTGGAGCAGTGGCAATGGGAACCGGAATTTGGTCAATGCATTTCATTGCCATGCTGGCTTTCCAATTGCCACAGTCTGTCAACTACGATGTGTGGATTACCCTATTCTCCCTCATGTGCGGGATTCTTGCCTCAAGCATTGCTTTGTGGCTGCTGAGTCGCGCTGTTTCAATACCGCTTGTCATCGGCGGCGGCGTTTGTATGGGAATTGCCATTGCATGGATGCACTACACAGGTATGGCAGCCATGCAAATCCAGGCGACGATTGAGTATGACTGGAGGTTGGTGAGCCTATCGGTAGCGATCGCTATCATCGCTGCTTTTGCCGCACTTTGGCTGGCATTTCGGCTCCAGGATCGCTCCTTAAAAGGACTGTTGTGGCAGAAATTTGGCAGCGCCTTGCTTATGGGAATTGCCATCAGCGGGATGCACTACACGGGAATGTGGGCAACTCACTTTATTCCCCACAAAGTCCTTCCAGTAGAGCCGTCCCCCGCCATGACTCAGTCTTGGTTGGCGATTGCCATCGGGATTGCTACCCTGTTCATTTTGAGCTTAGCCCTGTTAACCGCTCTATTCGATCGGCGTTTAACAGCGCAGTTAGTGCGACAGCAAGCGTTACAGGAAAGTGAGAAACGCTTTCGGATGCTGATCCGGGAAATGCAGGTAGGAGTATTGCTGCTCAATGCCAATGCTGAAATTCTTATCTGCAATCAAGCGGCAATTCATCTGCTCAATCTCAAGTCAGAAGATTTATCGCATCAAGTATTTGGTGCAAATTGGCTGTTGCTGCAAGAAGATGGTACACCCTTCCCAACCACAGAACTACCCGTGCAGTTCAGCATCGCCCAGCGCCGACCGATTCATAATATTGTTGTGGGAATCGAGCATCCTGAGAGTCAAAATCAACGCTGGCTGCTAGTAAATGCCGATCCGCAGCTAGCAGAGGATGAGAGTGTAGAACGAATTATTTGCACCCTCAGCGATATTACGAACCAAAAGCAAGCTGAAGCCGCACTGCGCCAAAGTGAAGAACGATTTGCTTTAGCGGTAGAAGGAGTTAACGACGGGATTTGGGATTGGAATATTCAAACAAGTTATGCATATCTGTCACCTCGCTGGAAAGGTATGTTGGGCTATGAAGACTTAGAAATTCCTAATACCATCGATGCTTTCAAACAAATGCTGCACCCAGAAGATTCAGAGCGAGTGTTAACGGTGTTGTTTGCCTATTTAGCGAAAAAAATCCCCAACTACGAAGCAGAGTTTCGGGCATTACATAAAGATGGCAGCTGGCGCTGGATTCTCACCCGTGGAGTGGCATTGTGGGATGAAACAGGCACAGCCTATCGCGTGGCAGGTTCCCATACTGATATTACCGATCGCAAGCAGAAGGAAGAGGCACTACAATTAATTGTTGAGGGGACAGCTTCTGCAACTGGCAATGAGTTCTTTCGCTCCTGCGTTCGCTATCTCGCCCAAGTTCTGGGAGTTCGCTACGCTGTGGTTGGTAAGTTGGCAAACGATACTAAAACTAGAGTGCGGACTTTGGCATTCTGGACAGGCGAAGACTTTGGCGAAAACTTCGAGTACGACTTGGCTGGTACTCCTTGCGAAAACGTCTTGGAGGGGACGAGCCGTTTTTACCCATCAGAACTACAAAAACTCTTTCCTAACTACCAAGATTTAGAGAAGTTAGGCGCACAAAGCTATTGGGGAATTCCGTTAGTAGACTCTGCTGGCAATATAATTGGCAATTTGGCGGTGTTGGATGTGCAGCCAATGGCTCACAATCCCGACAAAGAAATGATTTTGAAAATTTTTGTCGCCAGAGCGGGAGCCGAGCTGGAGCGGAAGTTAGCCGAGGAATTGCTAACAAAACGAGCGGCAATGGACAGTTGCTTGAGCCGAATTTCCCGGACATTGATTGACGAAAAATTAGATACTGCGATCGCTTTCACTTTGCAAGTCGTTGGCGAGTTTTTGGGGTGCGATCGCACTTACCTGTTTAATTACTACAATCACCAAAGTTGCTTGACAATGACCCACGAGTGGTGCGGCTTTGGCATTGAGCCATTTATCGATAAGTTTCAAGGATTGCCCGTTGAAAATCATCACTGGGTTCACAGTCAACTTTTGAGTGGCAAAACGGTTCAAATTCCTGCCGAACTCCCACCCGTAGCTGCCGAACCAACCTTGACGGAACTCCAATGCATCCAGTCCCGGCTTGCCGTTCCGACGCTTTACTCTGGTACCGTTGTCGGTTTTATGGGTTTGGATGTCACTAGCTCTTCAAAAGTCTGGAGTCAAGAAGAAATTAATTGGTTGAAATTAGTCAACGAATTCATCGCAATTACTCAGGCACGTCAAGCAGCAAAAGCAGAATTACAGGAGAGTGCAGAACGGGAAAAAGCGATCGCTTTCGTGATTCAGCGAATGCGCCAAACCTTAGAAATTGACAAGATTTTTGTCGCTACAACTGAAGAACTACGCCATGCTATCAAATGCGATCGCGTCGGTGTCTATCGTTTCCATCCCGACTGGAGTGGGGAATTTGTATCGGAGTCGGTAGCAGAAGGCTGGAATTTGCTAGTGCCCGAACAAAGCCATGAATCCACTCTGACCAAGGTAGCTGTTAACCAGGCAGGTTGCGTTGCCAAAACTTTGGGAAATGCAGATGAGCCAATTCAAGATACTTATTTGCAAGCAACTCAAGGCGGTATTTATCGCCAAGGAATCAGTTATCGCTGTGTCCCAGACATCTACCAGGCTGGATTTAACTCTTGTTACCTGGAACTATTGGAGCGATTTCAAGCACGAGCTTACATCATCGTTCCTATCTTCTATAGCAGTCAACTGTGGGGCTTGCTAGCAACTTACCAAAATTCCGGTTCTCGCCAATGGCAAGAGACAGAAATCAAAATGGTCGTTCAGATTGGCGCACAGTTAGGAGTTGCCATCCAACAAGCAGAATTACTAGCGCGAACTCAACAGCAGTCAACTGAACTGATGATCGCCAAGGAAGCTGCCGATGCTGCCAACCGTGCTAAAAGCGAATTTCTTGCCAACATGAGCCACGAACTGAGAACACCTCTCAACGCCATCCTGGGTTTTACCCAATTGATGAACCTAGATACCTCCCTATCCGCCGAACATCAGAAATACCTGGAGATCATCAGCCGCAGTGGCGATCATCTGCTGGCATTGATTAACGATGTTTTAGAGATGGCTAAAATCGAGGCAGGGCGAGTCACGCTACATGAAAATGACTTTGACCTGTATTGTCTGCTCAATAGTCTCGAACAGATGCTACAACTGAAAGCCACATCCCAGGGGATTTTGCTTAACTTTGAATGCACGGCATCTGTGCCCCAATATGTAAGAACCGACGAAAGTAAACTGCGTCAGGTCTTGATTAACCTTCTCGGCAATGCCATCAAATTTACTGAAATAGGGAGCGTCACCCTGCGCGTTACCGGGGAACAAGGAGAGCCGGAAAGCAGGGATGTCGGGGAGCAAGCAGATAACCCCTCACCTGCGCCTTTTATCCGTCTGTTCTTTGAAGTGGAAGATACTGGTCCCGGTATTGACCCAAATGAATTCGAGCTGGTGTTTGAAGCTTTTGGACAAACCACAGTTGGGCTGAAATCCTGCCAAGGAACGGGTTTGGGTTTACCAATCAGTCAAAAGTTTGTCCGACTGATGGGGGGAGGAGCGATCGCTGTTAGTAGTCATCCAGGTCAGGGAGCCAAGTTTTCCTTTGACATTCAGGCAGGTTTGGTTGAACAGATTGCGATTGAAACACCCCAATCTATCTATAAAAAAGTTATCGGTTTAGCTCCTAACCAACCCACCTATCGTGTTCTAGTGGTAGAGGATAAGCTAACAAATCGTCTCCTCCTAGTTAAGCTTCTCACTTGGTTGGGCTTTGAGGTGCAAGAAGCTGAGAATGGTCAAGAAGCCGTGGTAATTTGGGAGAGTTGGGAACCCCATCTAATCTGGATGGATATGCGGATGCCTGTGATGAACGGCTATGAAGCTACCAAAAAAATTAGAGCTTCCTTAAAAGGTCAGGCAACAATAATTATTGCCCTAACTGCCAGCGTTTTTGAAGAAGAGAGACAAGTTATCTTGTCAGCTGGATGCAACGACTTCGTGCGTAAACCTTTTCGAGAAGAGGAACTACTCTTTAAAATGAACAAATATCTAGGGGTGCGATATCTCTACGAGGAGGAAGCATTGCCCACAGAAAGCAGAAGGCAAAATCTACAAGAGGCTCCCGACGATTCCGACATCCCGCTTCAGATTGCCACAATGCCCTCTGAATGGATACAACAGGTACATTATGCAGCTTCCCAAGGCAGCGATTTCTTCCTCCTTCAGCTCCTTCAAGAAATTCCCGTAGAAAATTCGTATGTCATAAATGCTTTGACCAATTTAGTCGAGAACTTTCAGTTTGAGCAAATCATGGAATTAATTCAATCAACTGGGAAACAGCTTACTGGGGAAAACTCACAGCAAACCTCCCTCAATCCCCCGCCCCTTCTATCACATTACCAGCGGGAGTAAGACTTGAAAAACCTTGTTTTCAGGATGGTAAATAGGTTTTTTCTCACTACCTTCCTCTATTCTCCCGCCTACGGTGGGTGATTGAAAATTTTTTTGAATGAGAAATGCAATAAGATTTGGGGCTGAGATTGATGGGGTTCAATTTTTTGAATTGCTCATAATTAACTTTGATCTAGAAACTAGAAAATGGAAGGAATAATGCAATTTTCAATAAAACCCCAAATCAATGACCATTTCGCCAAAAACGATGATGATAAACTTGAAATAAATTATCTTCCGATTGTTATGGAAAAAGAAGACATTCTTATCGTTGATGACACTCCTGAAAACTTGCGTTTTCTGTCTACTCTGCTAATGAAACAAGGCTACAGCATTCGCAAGGCATTGAGTGGGCAAATGGCGCTGACAGCGGTACAAACGGTTGCACCCGATCTAATTTTGCTCGATATTATGATGCTTAGCATGGATGGTTATGAAGTTTGTGAAAAACTGAAAGCCGATCCAGAAACTGCCGCGATTCCTGTAATTTTCTTAAGCGCTCTCAGCGAGGCTTTTGATAAAGTAAAAGCTTTTTCTGTTGGCGGAGCAGATTATATTACAAAACCTTTTCAATTTGAAGAAGTTTTAGCTCGCGTTCAGAATCAACTAGAGTTAAGAGCAGCAAAAATTCAAAACCAACAACTGAATGCCCAACTTGAAGAACGAGTTAAAGAGCGGACTTTGCAGCTAGAAGTAGCGAATCAAGAACTGAGGCGAGAAATCAACGAGCGGATGCTCCTTCAAGAACAACTATTGAAAATGGCACTTTATGACAATCTCACGGGTTTGCCCAATCGAGTTTTATTCATGGAGCGTCTAGAACAAGCTCTCAAAGGCTCCAAGGAACGTCCAGAAGAGGCGTTTGCCGTGTTGTTCCTTGATTGCGATCGCTTTAAAGTAGTTAATGATTCTCTAGGTCATCTTGCCGGTAACGAACTGCTGATTAGTCTGGCTCGTCGCTTAGAAAAATTACTGAGTCAACATGATACTTTGGCTCGGTTAGGCGGTGATGAATTTGCGATTATCTTGACAAACATTGAAAATATCAGCAGCGTACTCTTTGTAGCAGATCGAATACTTCAATCTTTCTCTTCTCCGTTTCAACTTAATAGACAAGAAATTTTTATAAACGCCAGTATTGGCATTGCTTTGAGCAATATTAATTACGAGCTACCAGAACATCTATTGCGGGATGCGGACATCGCAATGTATCGTGCCAAGACCTTAGGAAAAGGTCAATACCAAATTTTTGACCCGAAGATGCACGATGCTGTGATTCAAGTTTTACAGCTAGAAAATGACCTACGTAAAGCCATCGAACGGCAAGAATTTATCGTCCACTATCAGCCGATTATTGCCCTTGACACCAGCAAGATTGTTGGGTTTGAGGCATTAGTCCGCTGGCATCATTCTCAACGAGGAATGGTTGCTCCCAGCTTGTTTATTCCTGTAGCAGAAGAAACAGGTTTAATTAACCAAATTGGCAATTGGGTTTTGCGGGAAGCTTGCCATCAGCTTCAACAATGGTATCAAGAAAAACAGAGTGATTATCCCCTATTTATGAGTGTCAATCTTTCAGCGCGGCAGTTTGCCCAGCCAGATTTAATTGAGCAAATTGACCAAATTCTCGCGGAAACTCAACTTAATCCCCAAAGCTTGAAGTTAGAAATCACCGAAAGTGTTCTGATGAATAATACTCAATCTGTAAAAGCGATTATGCAGCAACTTCGAGAGCGTAAAATTCAGTTGTGTATTGATGACTTTGGTACAGGGTATTCTTCTCTAAGTTATTTATATAATTTTCCCGTTGATACTCTCAAAATTGACCGTTCTTTTATTAGCTATTTGGATGAAAAAGCAGATAGTTTGGGACTGATACCGGCGATTATGAAGATTGCTCAGACCCTAAAAATGAGCGTAATTGCTGAAGGAATTGAAACGAGCGAACAGTTAGCTCAACTAAAATATTTAAATTGTGAGTTTGGTCAGGGATATCTGTTTTCTAAAGCTGTAGAGGGCAAAAAAGCAACAAACTTAATTGCATTGGATAGTCGGGAATATCGGTAGTAAAGAGTTTAGTTAATGCTAATAAACCTAGTTTATTAATTATTGACTTAAGCCGAACATCTTTCAAAAAAAGTTAATAACTTTAAATAATAGTTGATTCTGTAAAAACCTTAACTATTTCGGAGGCAGTAATAATCCGCGAATGAAAAATTTTGATATACTTTTAATTCAAAACCCAATGAATGCAAAATCAGCTCATATTTTCAAAGCCGATATTCTGATAGTTGATGATACACCAGACAACATTCGCTTTTTATCTTCTCTGTTGTTAGAGCAAGGATATAACGTTCGTAAATCGATTAATGGTCAGATGGCGTTAACCGCAGCTAAGACACTTCAGCCTGATTTAATATTGTTGGATATTAATATGTCGGGCATGAATGGTTATGAAGTTTGCGAAAGGTTAAAAAAAGATACTGAAACTTCCTCTGTACCTGTAATTTTCTTAAGTGCTTTGGATGATGTATTGGATAAGGTTAAAGCTTTTCAGGTTGGGGGCGTAGACTATATTACCAAGCCTTTTCAAATTGAAGAAGTTTTAGTGAGAATTCAAAATCAACTGACGATTCAAAGCCTTCAAACTCAGTTAAAAGGGCAGAACTCACAACTTCAAAAAGCCTTGGGCGATCTCAAGAAAGCTCAAGCACAACTGGTTCAAAAAGAAAAAATGATTGGTTTGGGTCAATTAGCCGCAGGAATGGCTCATGAAATCAATAATTCTATTGGCTTTATCTCTAGCAATCTCGATCCGGCACGCAAATATATTCAAGACTTGCTAAATCTGGTTTGTCTCTATCAGCAAGATTATCCAAAACCTACTCTTCCCATTCAAAAAGCAATTCAAGAAATCGACCTAGATTTTCTCAGTTCAGATATCCAAAAGCTTGTAGGCTCAATGCAGACGGGTGTAGAACGTATCTGCACAATGCTCCTTGCTTTACGCATTTTCTCACGACTTAATGAATCAGATATTAAAGCTGTAGATATCCATGAAGGGCTGAATAGCACTTTATTATTGTTGCAGCATCGACTCAGGGAAGAAGGGAAACGTCCAGAGATTAAGACGATAAAAAACTATGGGGATTTACCCTTGGTTACTTGTTATGCTAGTCAGCTTAACCAGGTCTTTCTTAATCTTTTGAATAATGCGATTGATGCTCTAGAACTGGGGATTGGGCAAGAATTTTCTGAATCTTCAAGTCCAACGATTTGGATTAGTACTGAGTTCAGTGCCTGGGAAACGATAATTATCCGAATTAAAGACAATGGTGTTGGTATTGCCGAGGAAATGCGATCGCGTTTATTCGACCCATTTTTTACGACAAAGCCTATAGGCAAAGGCAGCGGGTTAGGGTTATTGACGAGTTATGAGATTGTAGTAGAAAAGCATAAAGGTCAGCTGACGTGTCATTCATTCCCCGAACAGGGTGCAGAGTTTACGATTGAAATTTCAGTACATCTTAGTTAAGGCTACATAGACTTAAACTAAGCCGAAAGCGGGAGAGACGCCATGTGCAACTTTTTTTAGTCCCCAATTTATCGGGGGATGCAAGGGGGATCTCTGCGTAAGTCCTAATAATGTTGTGCTGTCTGCTAGCACTAGCTTGTGAAGTTGCTGTGAGATTGCGGCAAAATTTTTCTAAATCGAGTCGTGCGGGTAAATGTCTTTTCCGGGACGCGAATCGCTAAACCTCACCACAGAAAAAAAGCGGGTAGATTTTCATCCAGCCGCTTATAGCTTAGTGGAGAATAAATTTTGCTTGCGTGCTTGTGAGAGATTGCCAGCACTTACAAGCGCGATCGCTCGGTCGGTACTTAGTCTGGCCCAAAAGTTAGCCCTTGGGCACTCAGTAGTTCCCTATGGGGCAAGTCCCGCAAACTTTAACAGGTCAACCATCTTGAAGTCCTGCTTTTGCCCTAAAATCGGCTTCCACTTGGGGCATTGCCGGAGGTAGGATTTGCGATCGCCTTCCAGCAGACCGATGAACACCTCCGCAACAATGCGTCCGCCCACAGGACCGAGTGTCTTGCCTTGCACTCTCAGCTCCGCTTCCTTCAAAATATAGAACCACAAGGGTGTTCGCTTGTCGAATCCCAAATCCTTGAGGTCGCGCAGATCGGATGGACTGAGAGGATCGATTTCCATCGCTCTTGCTACATCCTGACCGGACGGCAAGCTGAAGGTGAGGTGACGCAGCAGATTGCGCTGCGCCAGCGACCGGATTGGTTCCCCTTGTCCTGGCAAGCCGGGTGCTGGAAAAGGCAGCGTGAATAATGCACTTGAGAGCTTAGAATCAATCTTTTTGTTGGGCTTGACTTTTCCGTTTTTAAAATCGAAGAAGGTATCCCAGTCAACAAACCGCCGAGGTGCGCGTTTGCCACCGCGCAGGTCATTCGGATCGGGATGATTGGCGTCTAAACTGAAATTGAAAATCGGTGCCCTGAATTCTGGCATATCCTTAGTGCCATGATTAGCGATGTAGCCCGGTCTGACTTGGCTGTGACCGAATCGATAGGCAGCTACCGAAAACTCAACTGGGATAAATGGCTTGTTGCGCCAGTTGTAGAACCGCCGACCTTTTTTCAAAATCTCATCTACCAAATCCTGTCCTACAGTTGTAGGCAGGAACTCATGCACGATAATCCATTGGTAGTGCCAGCGAACTAGCTCCTGTGCCTCGGTGAATGCATCGTTGGGATCTTTGATTCCACTATCAATGACATAATCCACAACATGATTGTGGAATTTCAGAAACGCCAATTGCATCTGAGAAAGAATCGTGTTCTCATCATTCCTTGGGTCGCCAATCAGTGCGGTATTTTGGCTATTTCGAGGGAGATCGTCTTTCGACCCTTCTCCACCCAATTTCTCAATCAGGAACTTGATGCCTCCCGTTGTTTTGTCATACAAGTGAGGAGTGGCTGCACGACCCGAACTGTAAACGTTATCTAGCTCTAGAAAAGGCGTTCGGAAATTTTCAATAGATTCCGGGTCACTTTGTCGCTCAAGACTAGAGGTGGGATCGAAGGTCATATCATGATCCAGAAACTGCCCCAAAAAAGTGAACCCTGCGGTCATATTGGGGTTATCGACGTTGCTAGAACTTCCAGGTACGGGATCTGTCGCGTTTAAATCGTCTCTTGCATCCATCAAACCGCCTGGTTTCCCAAGCTCCATCAACCTCTCGCGTACTGATTGGGAGTCGCTAGCAAAGGGGGGTAAGGACGGGAACAGCCGACCAAACTTTCCTTGATCGTAAGCAGTGGAGCGAGGTGGAACTTGGTCTCTTAGATACAGTTGTCCGTGTCTAGTCATTGTGTTTCCTCCTTGTTGATTACCGTTGTGTGTGGCACTGGTTTTGACTACCTCGATTGAAATTTCCGTATTTCTTGCTTCCAGATTCCACAAAATTGAATTTTCAGTGCTTCTAATTAGCTGAGCTTTTTGAAAAATCTTAAAGAAGAGGTCTGGTTGTCGATCTAGGAAGAGTCGCGGAATTCGGATTCCTCAAAATCGATTTGGAATTTACCCTGCTCATCAGTAATGGCGTTGCCAAATAAAATTTGCAAAATCCTAAAATGTAGCTTTAGCAAACAATCTTTGTTCCCAAATCACAGCAAAATCATTTATTAGAGATTTTGGATGTTCATGAATATTTCGTTATGTTTTTGGAAAAAGGTAATTCCAGAAAAATGGTATCTAATTAGACGATTTAAAATTGCAGATTGTGGCAGATTGGATAGTAATTAATTTCAGCAATTTAAATCGGCAATAACAAAACAAAAGGGTACTGCTCCCATCTAATACT
Source organism: Coleofasciculus sp. H7-2 (assembly GCF_042747725.1). Lineage (NCBI taxonomy): Bacteria > Bacillati > Cyanobacteriota > Cyanophyceae > Coleofasciculales > Coleofasciculaceae > Coleofasciculus > Coleofasciculus sp. H7-2. The sequence goes on along the minus strand of NZ_JBHZGO010000089.1, from coordinate 5,232 downwards.
AATTTTCAGGTTTCCAGCCAAATTCCTTTGCTTTACAGATATAACCTTTGCTGAAAGTTCCTTGCCAGCCGCTTATTTTTGGTAACTCAGTTGAGTGTCACTCGATTGTGCGACTTGAAAAATTTTTAATATTATGCTACTAAAATCAAGCAATTGGGCGCGATCGCTACTGGGGAAATTTGAGCGCGAACCAATGTATAGAGCTGCGATCGCATATAGGCAACCAACCACCTACAAAAGGCATATTTGTGGCGGCATTCGGGCTGCTAATCTGCAATCAGACTGATTACTCCCTGGAAATCAGCCCCCAGAATGTGACAGTTAGTAGATAAAGAAATATTACGCAGGAGTCGAACTTTGAGCGCTCAATTGAAGAAAGGCGACAAAGTTACATGGAAGACTTCACAAGGTGAAACCAGCGGCACCGTGAAGAAAAAGCTCACTTCACCTACAGATCAGGACTTACGCAAAGCTTATACATATAGCGTTTTGTAGGGGCAATCCCCCTGTGGTTGCCCCCAGATGTGGTGATGTGCGGCGAGTCCTGACCAATTACCTCTTAGTTCATGTTGTAGCATTCACAAATAGAAATGGTAGAAGTATCGCCAGGGATGCCAGCCAGCGCCGCCTATTCGTGAATTGTTCCATCAGGGAGGATTGCATCCGTTAAGATTGCTTCTCGCCAATCAGAGTCTTCCAGGTAGGCTCCCCGCAGGCTAGCTCCAGTCAAGTCGGCTCCACGCATTTCTGTCACATTTAAGTTAGCTCCCCACAAGTAGGCTCCCCGCAAACTTGCTTTACTCAGGTTGGCTTCACGCAAGTTTGCCATATTCAGGTTTGCCCCTGTCATGTCAGCTTCACTCAAATTGGCTTCACTCAAATCTGCCTTACTTAAGTTCGCTTCACATAAGTCTGCTTTGGTAAGTGAAGCGTGAGTCAGATTAGATGCATGCAAATTTGCCCTAGATAGAATCGTTACACGCATCTGGGCGGAAGACAGATTTGTGGCTGTCAGGTTGGCACCACTCAGATTAGCTCCACTCAGTTTGGTCTCGCTGAGGTTGACTCCATCCAAGTCTATGCCATTGAGATCGACGCCATTTAAGTAAGCTGCTCTCAGGTGTACGCCGTTGAGTATCGTTCCTCGCATCAATGCGCCGCTCAATCTGGCTCCACTCAGGTTTGCCCAACTTAGATTGGCATCCACCAGGTTAGCCGAACGCAAGTTTATCCCCCGCAGGTCTGCACCACACAGGTTGACTCCGCACAAGTTTGACAAACGCAGATTTACTGATGTCAGGATTGCACCACTCAGTTTTGCTCCTAGCAGCACCGACTTAACGAGGACAGCTCCTCTTAAGTTGGCTTTTGTTAAGTCTGTCTCTATGAATTTTGCTTCGTTCACTTTGGCAAAACTCAGATCGGCTCGATGCAGGGAGGCTCCACTGAAGTTTGTTCCGATTAGGACTGCGCGACTCAGGTTTGCCGCTGATAGATGCGCTCCCGAAAAGTTTGACCCAGATAGATTTGCTCTTTCCAGGTTTATCCCTATAAGATTTTCTCCACTAAAATTCCTTTGTCCTTCTTCATAGCGCTGTTTTAGTTCTTGTGCATCCATATGATTTCTCCAGATTCTCTCAGCGATAACTTGCCTATTTTTAGAGTTCCCAAATAGATCGCCAAAAATACGTTAACTTTTGGATCATTTTTTTGATGTAGGTAGTTTAAGATTTATGAAAATTTTTACATGGAAATTAAGACAATGCGATCGCTCTGTTGATGTCTCCATTTCTTTTACTGAAGCGAACTGAGTTTTGCCACTCCAGAGGCGATCGCTATCTTTCCATTGCTAGGAGCGAGACGAACTTCAGCCCTAAACTAAAGTTTGGGCTAAAAGCTCGCAACCCGTTTTAACTGACATCTTGCACCATTCTCAACAAGCCGCCAATCCCGCCCGGAACTCAAGTTCCGGGCTAACACAATCAAGTCCATTAAAATGGACTGAAATTCTTCCCCAGTCCACGAAACGTGGACTTGAGCTATAAGCTGTGGGGTTTGAACCCCTGGCGGATTATTACAACTGGTGCAATATCTGAGTTTTAACGGGTTCAACGGCTTACCAGTAAGCTAAAGCTTATTTTAGCTTCTGGCTGTGAAATTTATTTCCAGGCTTTTTGCGTCAGTGCCATTCAACTTAGGTTGGGGTTTCATGCCTCAACCAACCTACTCTGTCTAAGATAAACACAAGCAGGATACAAAAGAAGCGATCGCATCATCCCAAACCGCTGCGGTTACTCAAAGGATGCGATCGCTCAAAACGGAATATCATCGTCGTAGTCAATCTCATTGGAAAACGGATCGAACGGGTTTGGCTGAGAATTTTCTGGTGCTGTTTGCAGATCGATCCAGCGCTTCGCCAACTCCAGCGCCTCTGCCTCTGTTTTGGCATTATGGACGGGAATCAGACATTCTCCACCAGCACTCCAAACCTGAACGCAGAATACTGGTCGTGCTTCGATCAGCCAACCCCTGTAAATTTCTGGTGAACTCATAGCTGACACCATCCAGAGCGATTTTATTGATTATTTTGCTAACCTATCGCGCTCACTTTCGATATAGCCTGAAAAAGGCTATTTTTAAAAACTAACACGTTCACTTCACCGAAAGTGAGTTTTCGGGGAGTTTGTGTAGTATTTTTTGAAAAAAGTCATTTTTGTCATTTCATCCAATGAAACAATTCCACACCCAAGTCTTTCCTCGAATAAAATACCAGACGCGCCTGATAGTAGCCATTGCGCTGATGGTTCTGGCAACTCAGCTGATAGCAGCGCCAGTAAATGCTACAGGCGTTTATCAAATTCCCAATGTAGCAGCAGGCGATCGCAACTGGATTCTCGATAAAGCTGAAGTCCTCAGTCGCCTTACCGAAGGTCAAATTAACACCGAGTTGGATAAATTAGCCAACGAGACAGGCAATCAAGTGCGATTTGTGACCGTCCGCCGCCTCGATTATGGTGAAACAGTGGAAAGTTTTACCAACCAGTTGTTTGAAAAATGGTTTCCCACACCAGAAGCGCAAGCCAATCAAATTTTACTGGTGATTGATAGCGTCACAAACAACACTGCCATTCGCACGGGTGAAAAGGTAAAGTCTGTCTTGAGCGATGATATCGCCAAGAGCATCGCCGAGGAAACCATGCAAGTGCCATTGCGGGAAGGCGACAAATACAATCAAGCTTTCTCGGATGCAGGCGATCGCTTAATTGCCGTACTATCAGGTGAGCCAGACCCAGGTCCGCCGGAAGTCAAAGATACGGTTAACGTAGAAAGAACGTTTAAAAAAGCAGAAGAAACCGACACTGGCAACGCGACTATCTGGGTGGTTGGCTTACTGCTTGCTGCCACTGTCATTCCGATGGTGACTTACTTTTGGTATCAAGGCTTCTCAGGCTAGTCTTGAACGTACTCCTGCCCATTAATTAGAGCAAACTCAGCCCTGACAAATTCGCGCCCCAAATAAGCGGCATGATCCAGCATTGTGACTGGGGAGGACTGAGTTTGCTCAAAAATTTTGACGCAAAGTTCCTTAGCGGTTCTGCCAGTATAGACAGCGGTGTGGGTACGTTCTACCTTGCCTCGCACCGGGATGGGTTTGCCAGTTTCGGGATCGACAGCTAAACCACGTTCGTTAATTACATTTGTGAAATGTTTAGCACAAATTAGCCCCGCTTCCCGATCCAGGTAAATGATGAAATATCCAGCCGGATCGAGGTGAATATGACGCTTGGAAAGCTGGTTATCAATGGCAGCTAAAGTTAAAGCAGTTTGATTCATACAAAATCAGGCATTATCCAAACACTATTTTTCCACATATTTTCAGTTTAATGCCTTCTCTCTTTTTGCGGTCTAACGGCTATTGCCTAACAGCTGATGCTAACGCCTAGCGGCTGGTCTGGCTTTTTACGTTATCTTTTGGCTGAGGGCGATCGCCTATTCGACACTATCTCCTAGCTTGATTTAGCAATCAGTCATTTTGATTAGCCGAAATATTTTGATAGTAAAAGAAGCGCTTGAGTATCTGTCACTTAACGATTAGGTTGATGATGTGGACGGTAGCGAAGCGGTATTGCTCTAAAGCGCTGACGCGCATGGCGAGAGCTAAAGCAAATTGCGTCCTGTTCGCTGACAGGTAATGTTTTTAGAGGGAGCGATCGCCAGTTCCTTTATAACTCAATTATTCCTACCAAACTTCTATTAAACAAATACTATTAATTATCGCTCACCGACAACCTCGTAACTACCCTACCTTACCATTGCAGCTTAACGGCATTAGACCGCTTTCAATCAACTATGTCTTACAATCAATATACTGTACAACTTTGTGGGACTTTATGGACAGAATCTCGGTTAACACTCAAATTCACTTTGGTAAACCTTGCATAGCAGGTACACGCATCACCGTGCAAAGTGTACTTGAATTGCTCAAGGAAGAACTTTCCTTTCAAGAAATCATTCGAGATTACTATCCCGATTTACAGGTTGAGGACATTCGTGCCTGTCTTCAATATGCGATCGCGCTGGTAGCTGCTGAAGATGTTCGCCTCGTACCTGCTTGAGAATGAGATTTCTACTTGACCAATGGGTTACGAGCTTTTGCAAATGTTATCTGATGCCTTTGGTGAACCTGTTGATAAAGGTAATCTTAAATCTGTTTTAGAACGGCAAGGAAATCAAAATATTTCTTTTGGTAATAACAATATTCTTGGTTATATTAATATTGGTCCCGATCGCTCCACTGCTACTCCAGAGAAAAATCAGTTTGAAACTTTCAATCTTAAGTAGATGGATATAACTATTTGTAGGATGGGTAGAGCGACTAAGCGTTACCCATCAAACCCTCGTCTATGTTGGGTTTCGTTCCTCAACCCAACCTACATCAGATGCGCGAGTTTAATTATGTCTACCTACTTAATCGCACAAAAAATCAAAATAAGCTTGAAACAATTGCTAAATTACGGCAGTTTGGCTTAAGCGATGAGCAAATTGCAGGGGCGCTAGAGCTACCTTTGGAGATAGTTAAGCAGGTAGGCTTGGAGGGGTGAGTACAGGGCTATTTCATTCTAGACAGAGAGGGTGAAATCCAGTAAGCTAAAGCTCAACGAATTTTTCTTATCGAGCTATGAGAACGCTTGCCATTGTGGAAGCCTTTTCCAGTTTGCCTGACGCACGACG
>NZ_JBHZGO010000088.1:0-1137 GCF_042747725.1 Coleofasciculus sp. H7-2 | reverse complement strand
TCTTCGGGAAATACGGCGCGAGCCGCGCCATTTGCTCGTCCGTCAGCCAGTACAGGTTGCTCACAGTCAGTCTCCTTGCGGAGCCTGAATCAGATCGCACCTCTCACATCAATGGGTCCTGACCCTAAGAAGTGCATGGTGGCCTGGCGGCGGACGGAGCAGCAGTTCGCATCAGTGAACAGCGGCTTCCCAGAGCCGCCTAGCTTTTTGCAGCGCCGTCATCACAAATCTCGACGTCGCCTCAAAAGCAAACACCGGTTCAGGCTGGAAATCTGTTTTCGACACGGCAAGCGTAACTTTTACAATAGCCTGAATATACACATCTATAGAATCGCCCTTGTGAAAGATGAATTCATCGTTCACCTCAAAATAATCTTCTGGAATGTTGACAACCACTTGTTGCGTTGAACCTTGCGGCGTCCACGCAATTGCGAGCGCATTCGCCTTGGTAGGCACCAATTCCCAGTGCTTCCCGCTGAGCGAGACTTCTTTTACGACATCAATATGAGGCAAGCTTACCGCTGGCGCGGCGAACGTCTCTTCAATCAACGTCAGCCAAGCTTGCGGCAAGCCCGCTTTATCCAGGGTCTTGAGCTTGCTGGTAATTGCAGGGCGAACCGCTCCCGGGAGTTTGGAATCTGGAATTGGTTCAATCGCCCATGGCCAACCAATCTGTGTGCCGCGCTTAACGCTCGTCTGTCTTGCGGCCACTCCAATGATGTTATCCAGGGCTTGAAACAGGGCATTTGCCGCTTCGCCAGCGATAGGTTTCAATTCGACCAGGAGGTTACGATTGAAGCGAAGCGAATATTCAAAAACCCCTTCGCTGGGCTGACTGCGGTGAATAGTCCAAATCTGCTGCGCATTGGCCAATTGCCGATATTCAGCGATGTGCTTCTGAGCTCGATCATACCATGCCTGAGCGTCAGCGAAGGGATCAACCATTCCCGTGACCTTTAAAAGGAGAACCGCAGCTCTGCGGATGTATAGATTCATTGATGGTAACGCGAGGTGACGTGCGCCCCTGGAATGTGACCGATTTTGAGTAGAGTCCGACGCAAAGGAGTCGGACGAGAATGAAGCGCAGCAGGTTCAGCGAAGAGCAGATCATCGCGATCTTGAAGGAGCAGGAGGCGG
>NZ_JBHZGO010000087.1:0-1159 GCF_042747725.1 Coleofasciculus sp. H7-2 | reverse complement strand
CGCGTTTGCCCGGCTGGCGGGGGTCGCGAACTCGACTGAGAAATGGTAGCGGGCTTGGAATCTTGATCATCTCTTCCATCTCGACTGCTATTCTAAGCAATTTGGACTCATTTGTGATAAAAGCCTGAGGAAAGGATATACTACCGACCCAAGCGATGTAGAATGGGCGATACTCTAGCCTCTGCTGCAAAAAGCCCTAAGCAGGCGAGAGTTGCGAGGTAGACCGCTGGAGCTGCCTCTTCGGGAAGTCGTCAATAGCCATCACGTACGTGCTACGTAACGGCGTGCATTGGCGGGACCTACCCTGTGACTTAGCAGCTTGGCAGAGCGTCTACTACCACTTTGCTCAATGGCGGGCTCTAAACTTATGGAAAAGAATCGACAAGCGCTTGCGTAAACGGTTAAGAAAGCGCGGGTCGCAAGAAGAACCCGAGCGTCGGTATTGCAGACAGCCAGGCGGTAAAGGGGACAGTTCATATGGGTAACGGCTACGATGGCGGTAAAAAGGTCAATACCCGCTAGCGGCGGGCACTTTGGCCGCAAGCGCCATTTATTGGTGGATACGCTCGGCTTGTTGCTCACTGTCGTCGTCACTAAGGACTAAGGCAAACATTTCCGATCAAGCAGGGCTGAAAAAGCTGCTTGCAATCATGTCCGGCAAGCTGTCTCGTCTAGGACTTATCAAAGCCGATGAGGCGTACCGAGGTCAGGACTTCAGCGCCTGGGTGGAAGAAACGTACCAGCGCAGCCTTGAGATCGTGAAGCGCCCTGAAGGCGTTAAGGGCTTTCAGCTCCAAGCGCAAAGGTGGATTGTTGAGCGGACACTGGCCTGGCTGGGCAACTATCGGCGCTTGAGCAAAGACTATGAGGTGCTACCTGAAACGAGTGAAGCCTTCATCTACCTGGCAATGGTCGACCTTATGACCAAACGCTTAGCGGGTTGTTCGACCCCTGCTTTCAGGTCAAAGTAATTTTCAAACACCCTCTAGCTTAACGCCCCAAACTAGTACAGCTTCCCATAAGTCTCTTGTCCTTTACTGTTCCAGCACGCTAGTCCAAAGCTATACCCGTTTCACAGGGCACATTGCACTTTAGTGCAAGACTTTAGTTGCTACTCATTTCTAAGCGGCTGGTAAAGTCAGTTGGGTGAACAAAAACC
>NZ_JBHZGO010000086.1:0-131662 GCF_042747725.1 Coleofasciculus sp. H7-2 | reverse complement strand
ACTGTTCCCATGTCAGATTGCTACGATATGCTTTAGTCATTCGCTCACAAGGTGCTGGTTTCTACAAATCTCAGCATAAGCTTTGTGAGCTTTCTTACAACAGTACCCTACTTTTAAAACATCCTCTAAGGCAGTATCCACAGACAAAAGTTCCTAATCTTTGATGCCAATAGGCGTTGAGCACGTGAAAAAGTCTAAATCCTGGTCACTCTCCGAGAGTGAGTTCCTAATCTTTGATGCCAATAGGCGTTGAGCACCCCCATTGCCAGGGGACTTAAAGCTTTTGGGCAATCAGTTCCTAATCTTTGATGCCAATAGGCGTTGAGCACAATCTGAATATTCATCCCGCCAAAATCTCGAATCAGTTCCTAATCTTTGATGCCAATAGGCGTTGAGCACTACCCCGCTCAAAAAGGCGTCTTCCCAGCCTGATCAACAGTTCCTAATCTTTGATGCCAATAGGCGTTGAGCACTAGATAGTCTTCCGTTTTGAATCACATCATTAGTTGGAAAGTTCCTAATCTTTGATGCCAATAGGCGTTGAGCACCCGATCCAGTCAACCGATAAAAACACAAAGCAAACCTAGTTCCTAATCTTTGATGCCAATAGGCGTTGAGCACATAGAAAGTATATTGAGCCTACTCCATACCCCAAAAAAGTTCCTAATCTTTGATGCCAATAGTTAAATTCAAGACTACAAAGTTTCTGTGCTTGTGGTAGTAAGGGACATCATACCCACTCTGGATAAGTGGATGCTAAGCCGAAAATACTCTCTATATATGCCTTTCATGGTTGAATTACACCTTAAAACTATCAACAGAAATAATTTTCTGTTACTAGAATTGAGGGAACTTGAACGAAAAATCGTCATACAGGCTACTTGAGCTTTAAGGACTAAAGATTATTTACTCACCACTGATGATCTCAGCAGTGTCACTCTGCGGCTATCTACTAGCATTACCAAAAAACCGCGATCGCTCAATCTTCTCAAAGCCGAATTCGCCTCATTTGGATTGGTTGTGTAAACTGCCAGTAAATAAGGACGTTGTGCATAAGAAACCAAGCCTACATCGCCGCCCAACATCTGCCGTACTTGAGCCGCTACTTCCGGTTTGTTGAAGTAATCCACCAACACCGCATAACCAGATCCGAGTGCTTGCGGTTTATAGGTGGGTGCATTTGGATTTGCCGGTGCCTCTGGGGGGCGGAGAACGAAAGCCGATAGCCCAACAATCTCATTAAGATAACGTGCCCAGCCGTTGGCATCTTCCACGCTCCTGAAGCCACCAATCCGCGTCATAGTATCGTCAAAGTATTTACAAGTTGACGTATTTGTGTTGTTAGGCAAAGTACGTTGAATTTGCTCTTGACTCTCCCTAGTTTGGCTTCCCACCAATACCAAATACTCGCCTTGGGGAGGCGGTTGGCAAGTGGGAGGCGGCGATTGAGCAGAGGCAACTACACCAGGCAAAAGAAAAAAGGCAAAAGGCAAAAGAGAGATTTTTTTCATGTTTTCAGTTTTTTCTTTTTGCTTTTTTTCTTGATTTTTAACTTTTTACTTTTGCCTTCTCAGGAAACGGATGCGAGGGAAGCCAGTGGATTGGGGATACTTTGAGAAGGTGCCTGAAATTCCCCGGTCAGCACAAACTCTAACCGCAGCTTTAACCAGGTAATAAATTGGGAATTCGTAGAAATTACTGCGACGGCAGGTTGAGGGCACTGAGCCTTAATTGCTGCCATTTCCGGTGCCTCTAAAAATGCCGGTTGCTTGACTAGCCAAAAATCAATTTCTTTTTCTTGTTCGTGGTAGTTGCGGGTGCGCTCTTTCAGCACTTCATCCAAGGGTTCTTCTTCGAGTAAAAAGCGTTGGCTAGCCAGAATGTAGTAGTAATTTTGCATCTTGATTGGTTGCTAATGGGTAATGGGTAATGGGTTGTTAGTTATTAGTTATTAGCTAGTGACTAATGACTCATGACGCAGTTGTTACCGATGACCGAACATTGCTTGTTTCATCTCTCGAACGGCTCTTTCTATTCCGACAAGAGCTGCCCGACTAATAATGGTATGACCAATATTGAGTTCTTCCATGCCTTCAAGGCAAGCAATAGGGTAAACGTTCCAGTAGGTGAGACCGTGACCGGCGTTGATCCGGATGCCAGCAGCACGCGCTTGCTGGCATCCTTTGGCTAACACGGCTAATTCCTTCTCTCGACTGGCTTCATCCGCTGCTTCGGCATAGCAACCCGTGTGCAGTTCAATGAACTTCGCCTTAATAATCGCAGCTGCCATAATCTGACCTGGATCGGCGTCGATGAACAAGCTGACGGGGATTCCCGCCTGTTGCAACTTTGTCACCATTTCCCCGATTCGGTCGATTTGACTGGTAATATCCAATCCGCCTTCTGTCGTCACTTCTTCGCGTTTTTCGGGCACGAGGGTGACGTAATCGGGTTTAATGTCGAGAGCGATCGCTACCATTTCTTCGGTGGGTGCCATCTCCAAATTTAAATGAGTCCGCACTGTTTGCCGCAGTAATCGCACATCCCGGTCTTGAATATGCCGCCGGTCTTCCCGCAGATGTACCGTAATGCCATCGGCACCGGCAAGTTCTGCCAGCACCGCTGCTGCCACCGGATCTGGCTCTACTGTCCGCCGTGCCTGCCGAATGGTGGCAATGTGATCGATATTGACGCCAAGTGTAGGCAACGGAACCTCTCCCAATGTTTCAGAGCCTTCCGCAATTGATTTTAACCTGAAACGCTGGAAGCCTATCTTTAAAGAGGACTGAGTGAAAGAGGAGTGAGGAGTTAGGACTGAGGGCTGAGGGCTGAGGGCTGAGGGCTGAGGGCTGAGGAGTTAGGAGGGAGGAGTTAGGAGGGAGGAGTTAGGAGGGAGGAGTTAGGAGGGAGGACTGAGGAGGGAGGAGTTAGGAGGGAGGAGTGAGGAGGGAGGACTGAGGAGTGAGGGCTGAGGAGTGAGGGCTGAGGGCTGAGGAGTTAGGAGGGAGGAGTTAGGAGGGAGGAGTTAGGAGGAGTGAGTGAAAAGAGAAAGTCTCCTCTGCGCCTTTGCTATGTATAGCAATAGCAATCCTATTTGAGTATTTCAGATCCCCGACTTCGTAAGAGTTGCCCTAGGATCTCGCCTTCACCAAGTATTTAGGATTGCTATCTATCAGCCGATTAACTCAAAGAAGGCATCATCCAGCTCATAGCCCAGCATCTTAGCAATTGACTTCAGGCGAGAGGTGCTGGGGATTCCTATCTGCTTCATCCATTGTGTCAGGACAAAGATTTTTTGCATCACAAAAATCTCTAGGGCTTCTGGATTGTACTCTATCCCTTCTGTACGATTGAACTGGTGTGGCACGAGCATAGCAGTGTAGCGGGCGAGTTCACCGGCTTTCCAATCCAGCAGAAAGGGCATCCAGGGATATTGGGCATCTAAGCGAATAAACCATAGACGTACTTCTGGGATTTCTGAGAGTTCTCGTGGATCTTCCGGTTCGCGGGGATAGTCAATCTCAAAACGCAGTTGCTGTTCCTCGGATGCGATCGCTCCCTCTTGGAGCAACTTTTCGATCGCCGACTGCACCGGCGATAGATCCAAAGTTTGAATCAAGTCAGAATTGAGCGCGATTGTTGTCGTCATTGAACCATTCTTAAGGTGACACACTTTGAATGCCGACAATAGCGCACGATGAGCGCTGGCTTCTCTCTACATTGTTGCAGCCTTGCTCCGATCTCACGTCAGTCCCGGCTCTAAATTAGTCGTCCCACGCTTTGGGTCGGGCTATCGGCGATTCGTCTCGCCTGATGTCCCTTGATAGCGTTTCCACCGTCATCTCCCTTTTTGACCAGGGTAGAAAGGATCTTTAGATAAGATGTCGTTAGCTTTTTGTTATCGCCGCTGTTAGAACTGCGTTAACAGACATTTTGTTTGGTGACATCCAATCAGCGCGATCGCACTTAATCGCACTTAAGTGTTAATTATTTCAGCAACTGTGCGGGGATCAGGCGTGCAATCTTTCAATACCGGCGACTTGAGGCTTCGCTTCCAGGTTTTCCGGCATGAGGCGGACACGCTGCACTCAGTAAAAACCCTGAGGTATTAATCTATCTCCGAAATCCACCTCAGGTTTACTGTAGCAGCACAATGTCAGGAAGCAAGTATTTTCCACATAGTTTTATGAAGATTTGATAAAGATCGGGCATCTACTCCTGATACTTTGCGTGAAATTACGAATTGGGATCGTTAAATGAAAACCAAAGAACGAGGAGAGGCAATGATTCCCCAAGAAATGCTAAAGCACCTCGTAGAACAAGTTGATTCTGTTAGTCCATCAAAAGTGCTTCAAAAATCTGAGCAGACGGTGGATGAAGTAATCTTTGAATCTGATGTTGACGGAACCCACTATTATCTTGTGCGTTGCCGACCCAAGTCAGAACGCGGGATTAGCCTCAGCCCCCAGGAACGGCGGATTGCCCGATTGGTCGCACAGGGTCTTCCCAACAAGTGCATTGGAAATCAGCTGGGCATCACCCATTGGACAGTTGCTACCTATTTACGCCGGATTTTTGGCAAATTAGGTGTCACTTCTAGAACCGCCATGATCGCCCGCCTTCTAGAAGAAAATTTACTGCAATAATAGAATCAATTAACCGGCTGCAATCGATAGTGCTGTCCTAGAATCTTCGGACAGTGGACATTCCGAGAATAGCTAGGTTAAAGTGGAAATGAGTTTGGATTAGCAGACAAGCGCGTAAAAGTCTAAGTATGCAAAAAGAAGCGGCAGCGGTCAAACCTATTCGCTCGTTGGAAGATGCCTTAAATCGGTGTCAAGCGCTGGGTATGCGCGTGAGCCGTCAACGCCGCTTCATTCTGGAATTGCTGTGGCAAGCTAAAGAACACCTGTCGGCGCGAGAAATTTATGACCGCTTGAATCACCAAGGCAAGGACATCGGTCATACATCGGTGTATCAAAATTTAGAAGCGCTATCAGCTCAAGGCATTATTGAGTGTATTGAGCGTGCGGATGGTCGTTTGTACGGCAATATCAGCGACGCTCACAGCCACGTAAACTGCCTGGATACCAATCAGATTTTGGATGTTTACGTAGAACTGCCTGAAACCCTGCTCAAAGAAATTGAACAACAAACAGGGGTTCGGATTAGTGAATATTGCATCAACTTCTACGGGTATAAATTACCGGAATCTGGCTCTCAAGCGGAGAACGGGTAATCAGTAGTGGGGAGAATCCACTTTTTAAGACCTATTGCTGCTGTATCAATAATATTTTGAACCGTCTGTAGGGGAGAAAAGTTTTGCGTGACTACAGGATCATTAAGGTTTAGTTAAGAATGCTTGTAGCAGGCTGTCTAGTTTTATTGAGTGGGCTGACTGAGGACTAGAAAACTGGAGATTAAATCGCTTCTCCATATTTGCTTTACCTAACATTTTCAACTAGACGCGCGATCGCTAGTAGGTTGGATTAAGCGTTAGCGAAACCCAACGAATACTTCATACGGTTTTAGAGTTTTTAACACCCCCAAAAGCTAGTTGCTTCGTTGAGGGTTTTCTACCAGCGCCGTCTCATCATCGTATTGGTAATCTACCTTAGGAGCCTCTTGGAATGCCAAGGGTTCCCCTAGGGTAGAAGAAGTTTCTGCAATCACCGTTTCATCGTCTTCATCCTCCGTAGGTTCTTCCGGCAACATCGGTTCTCCTTCGGCACTTTCTATCAGAAACACTGTAGATTCTGAATCTGCACTGCCTTTGTCCTGAGCGCTTCCAGTCTGTTTGAGACGGGGTAAACTTTGAATGTATGCCTGAAATTCTTCCAAGGAAAATAAGGCACCATTTTTCCTAGCAAAGTGGTGATTCTGGTCATCCAACTGGGCTTGAAACAGACAGGCATGAGTGATGTTCGCTAAGGTAAGATTGGTTCTTTGCAGATTAGCGCCTGTCAAGTTTGCCCCTTCAAGCCTCGCTCCAGCAAGATTGGCTCCTGATAAGTCAGCACCGGAGAGATTAGCCCAAGACAAATTGGCTTGCTGGAGGTTGGCACCTGCCAAATTTGCTCCTGCTAACTCAGCCGCTAACAGATTGGTTTGCCAGAGATTAGCCTCTGCTAACAGGGCATGATTTAAACAGGCAGAGCGTAGCTGCAATTGACTGAGGCTGTGCCGCGCCCTCTGCCAAAAGGCGGTGGGCGATAGGACAACGGTGCGACCGATTAAAGTCAGCAGGGCTTCGGCGTCAAATTCAGAGGGCAGGTCGGGGTTGCCGCAAGGCCAGAAGGAAATCTGCGTTGCCCGATGATCTAGATGGGCTTCGCGCATCTGCCTAGCGATCGCACTGAGCAACAAGAAGACATTCAGCCCAACGGCTGCATCGATTTGCAAGATTTTTAGGGGGTTGTGCAACGCCTGCAACTGGGTGTGACACTGGTGGGCAATTCCTTCATCTAGCCAGCGACCTCGACAGTAGGTGCGATAAAACCGATAGAGGCGTTCAAACAAAACATTGAAGCTAAACTGGGCGGGGTTGCGCTCAAAAATCCGCCGCAGTCGCTCAATCACCATGTCTTCGATTTCAACTGACAACACGCCATAACCCAGTAATTGATAAAGATGCTGGGCTACATTGACCGGCGAGTGGATCGCAAAGGTGAATTCACCGTAGGTATCTTGGACTGGCTGGGTGAGGACTTGTAGCTGAGCAGCAATTTCTTCAGCGCAGAGATATTCTCCCAGGTTGCGGTGGGAAAACTCGATCGCTGAGTGCCGAGTGTGGAAGAAAAAGGCTGGCAGGGTGTCATCTGACGGCTGTAAGCGCGGGTTTAGCGGTTTCTCTGTCTCCGTTGCCATTCTAGTAAAGGTCGCCTCTACAGCCGATTGGGGGGCTTGATGGCGACCCGTTTGCAGAATGGTCAGTGCCGCCACTTGCATCTGGTGGCGCAGGTCTTGGGGGCGTCGGTTTTGCAGGAGATGAGCGATCGCATCATTGCTGCGGTAAGCATGAGCCAGACCTTCCCGAATTACAAAAGGCATGGAACCACTGCCAGCTTCGGGGTATGCCAATAGCCAGCGGCAAATCCGGTCGTAAATTTCAAACTTCGCTTGGGGTAATGTCAGGTGAAAAATCGTGTCGTTGAGCAGTCCATCTCGATGCAAGATGCCCAGTAGATAGAGCATCAAAGGCTTGCGGACGAGGGCAGCGAGTACGTTAGCAGCGCCTGGGGTACCGACGGGACGAGTGGAAAAGCCGCCTCTTTCTTTGACAAAGGCGAAATATCCTTGGGCGATCGCTTTCGATTGCAGTTTCGACCACTGCTTGAACCACTCCCGGAACTCCTCGTGTTCCATTGGCTGAATCGCAATCCGCCGCCGCAGATCGTGGGGCAAAGGTATCAGAGTAGAGGCAAGATCGAAATATTCTCCTTCTCGCCCAATTGTCCGGCTAGTCAGAATAATCTTGTGGCGGGGCGTGCCCTCAAAAGACGCCATTGCTTCCGCTTGAAACTGCATCAGCTGGTTCAGGAAGGCATGGTAATGACGCCCTGCGTGACTTGAGCGAGGCAATTCATCCAAGCCATCTAGAATCAACAAGCAAGGAGGATGCATCGGTGAAAGCCAACCATCTGCATCTGTAAATCTGCCCAAAGGGAAGGCAGAGTCCAGGGTTTGCGCCAAAGTTTGCCCCAAGGTAGCATCCTTGAGTCGGATTAACACCGGCATCCAGCTAGGGTAAAGCTGCTGGGCAACGGTTGATGCCAATATCTGGCAAAAACTGGTCTTGCCCGTGCCCGGAGGGCTTTCGATGGCAGCAATGCTTGTCGGATCATCCAGTTGAGCCGTGACCCACTCCATTAAATCCACTGGTTTCGCAGGCACGGAATTCGCGGCAAGCGGTGTCGTGGTCGGATCTGACTTGGGATTTTTCGTCTCTAACCGGCTGGAGCTTTCTTCGAGCAGCACCCCCTTCAAGGGGACGTATAAATCCTTCAGCGCAAAAGGTTCTGCCAGCAACGGTTCGCTCAAAGATTGTAGAAGGGTCGCTCGATAGCGTTCTCGTTCGAGGTTAAGCGGAAATTGTGGCGTGTTTGGGTCTGAGTTT
Source organism: Coleofasciculus sp. H7-2 (assembly GCF_042747725.1). Classification (NCBI taxonomy): domain Bacteria; kingdom Bacillati; phylum Cyanobacteriota; class Cyanophyceae; order Coleofasciculales; family Coleofasciculaceae; genus Coleofasciculus; species Coleofasciculus sp. H7-2. The sequence continues at coordinate 123,546 of NZ_JBHZGO010000086.1, read as the reverse complement.
TGATTTGCCTCAAAATTCAAAGTGGTTGAGAACCCAGAACGCTTCCGATCCGGGTTTCCCGCCCCTGGAGTATCCTGCCAAGTTGATAAATTCCCTAGCTGGACAAATTTTTGCAGTTGTGCTAATGGCAGGGCATTTTCAGCAATTATCGCCAGCAGATATCCGGGGAGTCCATGCACCAGGCGTTGGGCGATTAGCTTGGCTTCTGTTTCCTCGGCACCATTGGCGATCAACCAGGCAATGCCGGTGCTGTTCATCTGCTGCACCAGAAAGGATTCGCCCACCATACTCAGAGCTTGTTCTGCCTGACTATCGGTGAGGCGTCCGGGACGCAAAGTCTTCAGCAAGGCTTGCAACTGGGGATCGGCAAGGGGCGCATCCCACACCTGCCCGTACAAGTCTTCAGACTCGCCTGGGACACCCGCACGGGATAGCCACGGTCTTCTCAGTTGAGATTCTTGTTCTAAAATTCCTTGTAAGGCGTTAAGGTAAGCAACTTGGAAAGTTAGCCAGGTTCCTTCGTTGCGCTTCAGGGGCTTTTTTTGACTCAGGATACGCAGCAACCCGACACAAAGTTGGGAAGCTACGCCTGCCACTTCCCAAGCTGCTCTCAAAGGCAGTTCTAAGACTTCCGCTAAGACACTAATATCAAAAGGTGTCAGGCTCTTGAGTTCCATCTCCCGGACAATGCGAAAGGCAATCCCGGCAATCTGAGTGCCTGAGTGCCTCAAGGTCGCCAGTTCAATGTTGCGCTCCGCCAGCCAATGCCGAATGCTAAGGCTCATCCCACCTCAATTTCAGGAAATAACTCAATATGCCACTTATTAGTCATGTTATAGGGAGAGGAATGCGGCTGGTGTGCCGACGAATCGCGATGAATTGGGTAGAAGCTGTTTTTCATCATCCCTAGTTGAGTTGAATTTCAGGATAACTTATGTAGGAGCGAAGCACGGGTGCAAAAAATCAGCTCGATCTCTAAATTCACTCACAAAAGCTTTACCCCTACAAACTTAAAGCTTTTATTATCAGTTTTAGACCCTTTACGCTGACGGCAATTCGGCTCCGGATCGATGTCATCGAGCAGGAGCAGCAAAACGAGGATTCAAGGGTAGTGGTAGTGAGATGGTAGTGAAAAGACAATTACATGAATTTCAAGTACGGGCGGTAAACCGATTGCGCCAGCGGCACGGACGTAAACTGGTGATTAGAGTCGTCTCGGATGCTAACGCATCTGCCACCCCGCTCCGGGACGACGATGTGGATAAAACTGAAGCTGCCTCAGCGACGCAGCCGCCTCTGACACCGCTTAGAGGGCAAAACAAGTTTTGGCGGTGGTGGCTGTTGTGGCTGAGTGTTATTTTCGGGTTGGGAGGGACGGTATTAGCGGCTTTCTTCTTGTTGGCAACGATTCCTCCGCAAGTAAACTGCAAAAATATTTCGCCTTTGGCTCCGGAAATGGAGCAGTTGGCTTGCGCGGCTCAGGCGGCTCAGTCGGGCAAGTTAGAGCAGCTGGAGGAAGCAATGAAGTTTGTGAAGAGTTTGCCCCCTGATAACCCGGTGTACCCAGAAGCGACTCGAATGATGGGGGAATGGTCGCGCTCGCTATTGGCGATCGCCCGTCAGAAAATTGACCAAGGAGATTTAAAGGGAGCGATCGCTATTGCCCGCCAAATTCCTTCCGGAAGTCCCCTGTATCCAGAGGTGCAAGTGGCGATGAAACAATGGCAAGGTGATTGGCAGCAGGGTCAGGATATCACCCAAAAATTCTTAGCAACATTAAAAGAACAAAAGTGGTTTGAAGCTTCTTTGCAAATACAGGCTTTGTCTCGCCTCGATAGCCACTACTGGGATCAAAAACAACTGGATAAACTGATCGAGCGGATGACTCAGGAAAAAAAAGCTTGGCAGCAGCTAGAAGAGGCGCAGAAGTTTGCCGAAGCGAAGACACCTGAGGGATTCGCACCAGCGATCGCTCTGGCAGGAAAGGTAAACCCCAACACCTATGCCAAACCCAAAGCGAAAGCCGAAATCAATCGCTGGAGTCTGGACTTGCTAAAAATTACTGCCCAGCATTTGGAGAAGGAAGATTTTGACGGTGCCATTACCGCCGCTAAGCTGATTCCTCCGGAGGCTTCAGTCTATAACGAAGCTCAAGACTGGATTCAACTGAGTCGTTCTTATGCCGTTGCTCAGGAAAATAAAATCCTCAGCTTCCTAGAGGCGCAAGCGGCTGTGCGTCAGATTTCCCCAAAAAGTCCTCTTCGCCAGCAAGCACGGGTCACCGAGGCGCTTTGGCAATCTAATTTACACGATCGGCTGCAAATGCAATTTGCCGAGACAATTGCCAGCTTCGATCAACCGTTGACATTCCAACTGGCGATTAGCCAAGCCGAGGCGATCGCGCCCAAACGACCCGGACGCATCGAAGCCCAAACTCAAATTGCCCACTGGCGGAAGCAAATTCAACAAATTCAAGACCGAATCGCCCTTTCTAAAGCCAAACAGCTGGCAACACCGGGAACCCTAGAGAGTTTGAGGGCTGCTGTTGAGGAGGGAAGCCAGATAAAGTTGGGTCAGCCTTTGCGGATAGAGGCACAAACCTATATCGCCCAATGGACTAAAACAATCCAAACGATGGAAGACCGACCTACTCTGGATTTAGCGCGGGGTTTGGCTCAGCAGGGAAATCTCAAGGCGGCGGTTGCGGCTGCCTCCAAAATCGCTCCTAGACGTGCTTTGTACTCTGAGGCACAGGCAGCACTCAGCGATTGGGTGGCTCAAATTCAAATCGCTGAAGATACGCCGATTCTTAACGAGGCGACCGCTTTAGCGGCTGAGGGGCGGCTCACTGCCGCGATTAATAAGGCTTCTGGGATTCGCTACGATCGGGCACTTTATCGAGAAGCGCAAGGAGCGATCGCTCGTTGGGCTTCAGAACGAGAAGCCCTCTTAGCAGAGAGACAAAAGGCAGCTGAACTTCAGCAGTCTGTCGAAGAAACTTCCTCTGAATCTCAAAGCAATAGTCAGTCAGAGGGGAATAATTGACCCTGTCCATCCCCCTCACTGGGGCTACTGTGTATACACAAGGGACTTATTTTCTTCAAAGCGCTCCCAGACCTAACCCCCCTCTCCCTAACCCTCCCCTGAGAGGGGAGGGAAAAGGAATAAATTTTTTTAGCTGGAAGAGGAGCCATTTTCAAAGCCCCTCTCCGCTTCGGAGAGGGGTTTGGGGAGAGGTCTACCGACTTGTGTATACACCGTAGCCCTAACTGGAGCTGGACAACAAAGCATCCCAATGCGTGCAAATACCCCACAGGTTCTCATCCTGGAGCTACACAAACAAACGCTGCCTACGCAGTCTTTGTAGAGACGCTTTCATGCAAGCGTCTCTACTCTCACAGGACTTACGCAACATCACTACATCTGGGGGCAACCACAAGGGATTGAACCCGAAAAAACGCTATATGTATAAGCTTTGCGTAAGTTTTGTCTCATTGGGATGCTCCCGATAGACACTTTCCATCGTTCTCAGTCTACTTTAAGCTGCGATCATGGCTTCCCAAGTCTGAGGCCCAACGATCCCATCCGGGCTTAAGTTTCTCGACTGCTGGAAGGCGATGACGGCTGAGCGCGTTTGCGAGCCATACACGCCATCAATTCCGCCTTTATAGAGTCCTTGTTCTTTTAATACTGTCTGAACTCCTGTCACCACTGCTCCCTGGCTACCATTTTTGAGAATGGGAGCGGGTGAGGGAGAATAGCGGGCAAGGGGATTAAATTTTGCAGGCGCTGTGTTTTCAATCGGCACGTTTTCCATCGGCACAGTTGGTCCTTCATTACGCCCAGTTGGATCGGGAATCAGCTGCGCTTGTCTTTGCTCAATTTGAGTTTGCCGATCGTAGATTCCGGCGTGCATATCAATTGGCACCTCATTCATCTCAGGGTTGATCCCAGAGGCGCTAATCCCAGCAGCGTTTGCACTCATCCCGTTCAAGAGTAGCGGTAGCGAGGCAATGGCAGAAAGAATGCTTAGGGGTTTGATACTTGACTTAAAAAATTTTGCTGTCATCAGCGTCAGTTCCTCTTTCAAAAACACAAGATGCTAATAAATGCACCGTTTGTGGCTTAGAAAGCCTCCTATTTGTTGTTTCATCCAAATTTGCTAATTTGAATGATTTCCAGCTTTTGTATATCTTCGTTAGCTTATAGGAGATGTCAAATCTGAGCATAGTTCTATAGTTAGAGCTTCTAGTTGCTAAATATCTGACTATAGAAATAGCTATTTGATTTTCAATACAGGAATTAGATGATGATGTTTTTGTAGTAGGAGGGGGAACAATGCCCGCCCTAATCGCATTTGGTAGGCATTGTCCGCTTCAAAATCTACAACTTCTTCTTTAGCTTGAACTAGAGAGAAGGGAAGATCAAATAGTAGGATGATTTAGGATAAATTTTTCCAAAAAATCTAACTAGATGAGAGCGATCGCCATCTGTGGGAAGTACAAGCGAGGCGATAGCGCTGGCGTTCGCATCGCGCCTGGAATGAGTAATCTGTTATAGCAGGGAGAAAGCGGTGTGAAGCAGGAGGTTGTTGATGAGCGATCGCGTAGCGGATGCCCTTGAGACTGCTCGCCCCTTTAAGTTGATGCTAATTGATGATGACCCGATTTCTCGGTTGGGTCTTAGCACCGCCTTGGCGTCGTTTCCTGACCTGCAAGTAGTTGCCCAGGCGGATAGCGCTGCTGCCGCTTTGCAGACGTTGGCAGCCGGGGTTGGTACAGACAACGCTCCAAACTTGCTGATTTTAGAACTAAGCTTAGGTCGCTCAAACTCGTCCTTGGGGGGATCGATAGGGTTGCAGCTGTGCCAGGAATTAAAGACGCAATACCCTAAATTACCCCGATTCCTGCTGAGCGAACGACTCACGCCAGAGGAACTGACGGCAGCCAGGGCGCTGGGTGTCGAGGGCTATTGTCCCAAAGGCACCGATCTCTCGATTCTGGTGCCAGCCCTTCGTCAAGTCGCCTCTGGGGAAGTTTATTGGTCAGAACTCGTACAAACGCAAAATTACGCGCTAGAAGCCTCAGATGTCATAGAGCAAAGTCGTTCATCCTGGCTCTGGCAAATCCGTCAGTCTGGACTGCGGCAAATTGATACCGCGATCGCCCAGGTGACAAAGCAGGTACAAAACCCCAATCTTTCTACACTAGACTGGTTCATCCTAACGGGAAGGCGACGAGAATTGCGGACAGCTCGTTGGCTGGTAAATCAGCTGTTACCCGTGGCGGCGACAGGCGCAAGGAATCAGGTGTCAGGGACGGGTTTTACCAAAAGCCCTAGGGAAAGCCAAAATGACTTCCTCAACCCACCCGGATTAGGAAGTCGCGATCGCCGCAGTGGTGCCCCCCTGCCTACCCCGGAACCGAGGAGAAGGAATAATCCCTCTTTAGACTCAGCACTGACTACTCAGTCCTCAGCGCTTTCTCAATCCTCGATTCTCAGTCCGCTGCTTGACGCTACTTTAAATAAACTCCAATTTGGGCTAAAAAATCTGACTGGCTCTCCTTTAGAAATTGATATTCTGCTGGAGGACAAGAAACGAGAATTGCTTTATCTGATCCTGCGTAAATTCGAGGATGTCTTAGAGGAACTGCGCTCCCAGTTACAGCCGGAGGCGATCGCTCTGAGGCAATCGATGATTCTGCGGGATTTGTGGCAAGCGTCTACCACTGATTTTTTTGGCAAATATTACACGATTCAAGTCGGCAATCTTGAAGTAGATATTGTCAATACTTTGTTACAGGATGCAACAATTATTCAACAATCTTTTCTAGATAAAATTCCTCTAGTTGCCGAAATCATTAACTATCTGCTTTTTCAAACTCCGCTGATGATTGATAATGTTTCCTACTCTTTTGGAACACCGGAAGCGCGAGTTCGAGCCGAAGTTATCTTGGAGAATTTATTAATTCAAATTGCCAATAGCGTTGTCCAACCCCTGCTAAACTATTTTGCAGATGTGGAAGCAATTAAGCAAATTTTTTACGATAGACGTTTGATTTCATCGCGGGAAATTGCCCGATTTCGGAACAATCTATCGTGGAAATATCGTTTAGAAAGATATGTGGGTGAGCCAACAGCAATTTTTGAAAGCCGATATCTTCTGCTAGCACTGAGTGGCATCGGAATCAAAAAAATCTCTATCTATGCCCCGCGCACTGATGAATTGCACCAACTGACGGGTGTCCAGCTAGCTTGTACTCTAGCGCTAGAAACCAGAGATGCGATCGCGCCGCGTCTGCGCTCAACAGTTGCCTTCCTGGGTAGCGGTGTTGTTTACGTCCTCACGCAAGTGATTGGCAGAGGCATTGGCTTAATTGGACGCGGCATTATTCAAGGCATTGGCACGACGTTGCAAGAAACTCGGTTTGGCAAAAATGGCGAACGCCAGAAGTGAAAAAGGGCAGGGGTGCAGGGGGAGAGAGGGGAAAAAAGAATCCTAATTTCTCCATCACCGCTGTGCAGAAGCCGCTGGCACCTTGACGCCCAACTTTTTAAACATTGCTTCTCGCGCCTGCATTGCCAAGGCATCATCCAGGGGTTTTAAAGATATTGGCGTTTGATATTTTTCTGCAAGTGCAGTTTGAATTAACCAGTCAGCAATTGAGGGATTTTTGGGTAAAAGAGGACCGTGAGAGTAGGTAGCGATCGCATTCCGATAAAATGCCCCTTCCGTCCCATCTTCCCCATTATTCCCATAACCGCGAAGGACGCGCCCCAGCGGTTCCACCTTCCCCAGATAAGTGCGACCGCCGTGATTTTCAAAGCCGATTACCAGAGGCGCATCCCCCGACATCTTTCGCAAATCCGACGCCAATCGCGACGCCGTGATCTCAAACACAACATTGCCGATACAGCGACGGGCATCGGGTCCCGGATGCTTGCTGACAAAATCCAATAAACCCAATCCCTCAATCCGTTGCCCTAATGCGGGTTCGTAGTAGTGTCCCAGCAGTTGGGGCGATCCGCAAGTAAATACCCCAGGCGTTCCTGCTGCAATTTTTTGGGCGATCGCTTTTGCCTTGCCAAGGCGCAAATCCCGCATGACGATTTCCTGCTGTCGGTCTTGTGCGCCGCCACCCACCAGTACATCCACTTGGTGAAATTGCTCAGTTGGGGCGTCTCGATCTAAAGGCATCACGTTTACTTTTATACCCCGCCATTGAGCGCGTTGCTGTAAACAGATGACATTACCGCGATCGCCGTAGGTACTCATCAGCGTCGGATAAAGCCAGCCAATTGTTAGTTCAAGTTGTTCGGGATTCATAGGTACTGCCAAATTTTTGGATTTTTTAGGACTTACGCAACTTGCGCGACATCTGAGGGCAACCACAGGGGGATTGCCCCTACAAGAACGCTATATGTATAAGCTTTGCGTAAGTCCTGTTTTTAACGCTCTCGTAGCGCTAAGGGAAGCGCTCTCGGTACGCTTTCGCATATGCTATTCTTTGCGTACCGAGAGCGTTAAACATTTCTCTACAAAATTTTTCGCCCAGTCAAAATGCCACGGACTTCTAGCATCGCAGAGTAAGTCGGGAGAATGTGCAGAGTTTCGCCTGTGGCGGTGTGTTCTAAGGCAGTGGCGATCGCTTCTGGCAAATCTTCTTTTACGATCAGTTTGCAGCCATGTTCCTCGTCTGCTTGGCTGTATTGCAGGCGCAGCGCCATATCATAAACGCGATCGCCGCTGACTACCACTGTTCCTCCCTGTTCCACCAATTTTTCGGTGTCTACATCCCAAATCCAAGAGACATCGGTGCCGTCTGGGGTGCGATCGTTTAGCACCATCAGCGTTGTGGAGGAACCGCCGTGGCTTCTTTGCTGATTCACGGCGCGGATGGTTTCATTCAGCGCGACGGGATTTTTTGATAGCAAAATCCGCACTTTTTTCCCGGCGACTTCTAATTCCTCAGCCCGTCCAAAAGCTGCATGGAAGTTTTTAATCGTGTCTAGGATGTTTGCGGCATCAACGCCAATTTCTTGTGCCGCTAAAACAGCCGCCAGTGTGTTGTATTTGTTGTAAATCCCAATCAGAATCTGAGGCCATTGGCGACTATCAATTGCCAGCGGGCTTTTTTCAAAGCCACAACTAGGACAGCGATAATCTCCCTGATGAGATAAGTAGACGCCCTGATAATCGAGAGAGTGACCGCACCGAGGACAATATATAGAATCTACTGCGTGAGGAATTTCGTCAAGATAAGCTTCAGGTTCGCTTAAACCGAAGAATAAAACTCGTTGCGATAATTGCTGACCCAGATTAGACAAGGTGGGGTCATCGCCATTTAATATCACTACCGTTTCTTTTGATTGGGCGATCGCTTTCTGCCAACGCTGGCTAATCGTATCCACTTCACCATACCGATCCAGCTGATCCCGAAATAAATTCAAGCACAAAATCAATTTTGGCTGAACCGGCGGCAAAACCTTGGGCAGAATATTTTCATCTACCTCTAAAATTGCATAGTCAGCATTGAGCTGACCGATTAAATTGGTGTTGGTCAGCAGTGCCGTGATTAATCCATTCACGAGATTGGCACCCGCCGCATTGTGAACAACGCGCCATCCTTGACTTTCTAGCATTGTCCGCAACAGCAGCGATGTCGTTGTCTTCCCATTCGTCCCCGCAATGAAAATGACACCGTGCTTTACCTGACCAGACAGCAGGGACAACAGCTGCGGCTGAATGCGTCCGGCAATTTCTCCCGGTAAAACGCTAGCAGCCCCCAAACGCAGCAGGCGCACCAGCCGCGTCACTGTCTTTGCCGTCCCGACTGCTACGGCCAGCCGTAACCTATCTAAAAGCGATATTCTCACCACCACACTCCTGCCCCGGCTACACAGCTGCACGCTCTCGTCGCTTTACTGCTACTTACTGAGCTGTGCTTTGCTCGTCAGCATTCTACCCTACTTGGCTGTAAATCCCCTGTCAATGATGAGTAAAAGTACTCAACAGTTAAGAGAAACAGATTTCTTGTCCCTACCGGCTACACAAACTCGGATTTATTAACTTCCAATTTCCTGCGTAGTAGGGGGCACAGAAAAAGCCCCTACAAAACGTGAATTTTACCCGTTATTTAGTCCACATTCCTAACTAGATGGCTTCCACCCGTCCAAAAGATTTGGTCGCTCTACGGACGCTGGGAAGAGTCCTTTGAAGGCAGCCTGTCTGAAGTCTGGCTTTTCTGGAGTATTATTCCACAAGGTTTCGTAGAAGAAGAATGACATCCCGGCAAATCCGCGCTGACGAACCGCTGCAACTTGCTCCCGAATCTGTGCAACCTTAACCGGGTGAGGTTTCACGCCGCTGAGAATGCCGATGCCGACGGGGATATGACGCTGCGCTGCTTTGACTTCTGGGCGCTCTAATTCCCCAATAAAGCGGCTCAGGTCATCTCGATAGATTTGGACGATCAGTTCCTCAATCAGCCCCTGTTGTTCCCACGTCTGCCAGTCGGCTAGAAAGGAGTTGTAGGAGAATTCTTGGGGATTGGGAGAAAGGGCAAGAATAACGTTTGGTTTGCGGTCTTTGACGGCTTGGAACAACTGCTTCAGATAGGCAGTAATTTTGTTAGCCCGCCAGCGTATCCATTGAGGATCTTGGGCGTTCGCGGGAGGAGATTTACCGCCGTTTTCTTTCTTATACAGTTCGACGGTGAAGGCGTCGTAGCCGAAATCGGCGGGAAAGCCGAAGTGGTCATCAAATTGAATGCCGTCAATGTCGTATTTGCTAACAATTTCGACGACTAAATCTTGGATGAACTTCTGAACTTCGGGACGCATCGGATTTAGCCAAACTCGGTCATGGGAGCCTTCTTTCCAAATTTGGGAACCGTCGCGCTTTTTGAGTAGCCAATCGGGGTGGCGTTTGGCGAGGTCAGAATCAGCGGGTGCCATGAAGCCGAATTCAAACCAGGGAATGACTCCCATGCCTTTTTGATGTCCCTGGTCTACAATTTCTTTGAGGATGTCTCGTCCTTGTAAGCCTGGGGCGGGATCGAGCGATCGCCCAATTTCTTTTTGGGCTACAGCACTGGGATAGAGGGTGTAACCCCAGTTCCAAACGGTGGGATATACGGTGTTGAAATTTAGCTCATCGAGGCGTTGTAGGGCTTTGCTGAGGCGATCGCGCTCAAACAACACATCACTATCGATATTCGTCAGCCACACCCCCCGAATCTCTTTGGACTGCGCGGTTGGCGGCGTCCTAACGCTAGCAATGTATTGGGAAGGCACTAATCCAGCAGTTCCGGTGGCTTGACACAAGAAAGCCGCAACCTCTGCACGACTTGCCAACTGATTTGGATTGAGTGTCTTGACGTTGGGGTAATTGACCACGATTTGTTTTTCGGTCGCAGCAGCGATCGCATTCCGCCCATAGTCAGGAATTGCCGTTGCATCGGTAAATGCCCCAGTCAAGGTGCTACTCACCGCCTGAGTCGGCGAATACTTCAAACCACTCGCCAAAGATACCAACGCTTGCGATCGCGGGATTTTTTCGGTCGGCTTGAACACCCCACCAGGATAACCCGACATAAATCCCTTTTTATAGGCTTTACGAATTGCATCTACCGCCCAGTAATTTGCTGGGATATCCGCAAATTGACCGCCGCTACGAACTTCCGCTGTATTGGGGAAAGCTTTGTCAATCATTGCGGCAAACTCACCCCTGGTTACGGGTGCCTTTGGTCTAAAACTCCCATCCGGGTAGCCACTAATAATCTGCTTTTGTGCCAACTGTTCTATACAGGGTTGCGCCCAAAGTCCTTGCACATCCAAAAATTTTGTTTGAGCAAATGCGGCAGGGTTTACCAGCGCCATGCTGAAGCTAAAAGCAAGCAGGAAGACAAACCAAGCTTGACGCCCAAAGGCGCGGCTAAACCAAACCAGCCCGTCTGCTAGGCTCGTAAAAAGTCGTTTGACAGAGTATTTCAATATCTACCTCAATAGGGGTGTACAAAAACTTACCCAATATTATGGAACCATAAATCATGACTTGGGCATTTCGGCAAAGGTTGCAGCAAGCTGACTGGGTGAAGGTCGTGGTGTCATCGAGATCGTTGGTAATCGAAAATAGCGATCGCTCCTTTTAAGGATGCTACAAATGCAACCAGCATACAGTTTTTGAAGTGGCTGATGATGGAAATGATCGAGGGGCAGGCTTGTACCTGCCCTGGACACTACCTGCGTATCCACAAAATGTACCCCACGAGATCGTCCCGCAATTGGGCAGCGTTAAACTATTTGACCTGTTAGTGGAAACTAGGATAAATGTCTTCGGGGACGAGAGTATAATTGGATTAATTCAAGTATTTATACGTAATTTAATCGTGCAAAAAACACGTATTATTGATTCAAGAATTCAGAATAAATTCATATAACTTCCGGTACTTTAGTTCAAAAAAACTGAATCGATACTCAGGCAGCAAAGAAAGCAAGCAATTCTGTGTAAGAAGTTAGAAAATTTATTGAACGTCATGACAAAAGTTAGCCCTTTTTATGACAATAAACGCCAACTTTGAGTCGCTTATTGGCTGATTGGCGTGGCGTTCTCTCAAAGTTTCCGCATTTCGCCCCAGGAAATTTAGAACTTTGAGTTCGTGGACTGTGGCAGACAGCGAGGCGCTGTTCGCTTTCTTTGCGGTTCAAATTTTGAAGGGCGATCGCCTAATTTACTAACTTTTGTGTACCCGCATCTGCCATAAGTCTGGTTTCAGCTAATAAAGCTGAAGATTACTTAATAAATCGCCCATAGCTGCTGTCTCCTCTGCTACAGTTTTCATTTATACAGCCAAGAAAGAGGCGGATTTGGCTCTAAATCGTTCAAAAAGAGCCAAGTCTGCTGCTGTTACTGTGTCAGCAATTTCTCTTACTTTCGGTAGTGTCATTAGGTAGGTGTGCGATGTTTGCATAGTGGCAATCAACCCTTATGGATTTTATGAATAAAGCTCTTTAACGTAGACACAAGCTGTAGGCATTTTCAAAAATTAGAGTTGCGGTTCCTAGAATACGTAGCGCTCTAGGACGTTCCCATGCCATCAGCCTCCATGAAAGCGAGAGCGCTCTTAGCACATCGCGGGTGTTATCTCTAAAGCCGCTTGCATTCCATGTCCAGAGCAAGCACTTGTGGCTTTAAGAACTCTAACGAAATGTTAAGTTTTATTAAAATTTATTTTTTGTTTAGGGAAAAGCCGAATGCCCCTATGTACCCAATAACAGGGTGTACGCATACTCAACAATCCCTACAGGACACTCAATTCAAGCTCAGGACTGTTCTAGCTGCCTTTGGACAGACACACCTAGATCACTTAAATTAAGTGATAGAGATCACGAAAAGAGAAGATACCAGTCATTGTCTTGTCAAAGTGCGATCGCCTGAGCGATCGCAAAATCACCCGATATAAGGAAGTAAAAAGAAACCTAGATTGGAAAAATGTTAATTAAATTCCCTTTGGTACCCGCCATGACTGACCTTTATGATTCAGAAGATGTTCAGGCAAACCACAAGCGATCGCTCAGAAGACTCGCCAAGGCGATCGCGCTTTCTCAAGGTGAGTTCTCGCTGATTTTGGTCTCCTGTAACTATCCCCAGTTACAGGAGCAAATGGCGAAGCTGCTGAGAGAACTCTCCTCAGTCGAGATTCAAGAACTCGTCCTGCATCCTTCGGTGAAGACGCTTTATACAACTATTCAAAAAACAATTGAAGATCGGCAGCCGCCAGCCTTGATGGTCTTCGGTCTAGAGTCTGTGGTGGACATTAATCAAGTACTTACCTCGACGAACCTCGTCCGGAATCAGTTCCGCAAACAGTTCGCTTTTCCGCTAGTGTTGTGGGTGAGCGATGAAATTCTGCAAAAGCTGACTCGGATGGCACCCGATTTTAAAAACTGGGCTACCACCGCCATTCGATTTGAGGTTCCCAACAATCAGTCGATAGAGTGGACAGCCATCACTGCTTGAATCGGGAGCATCGTGCAAGATGACTAACGCTGGACAGTTGGTAGGATGGCATGACCCAATCTAGCCAGAACTGTATAGGCGGTGTCATTAAATAGTCACTGGTGACTCAACATAAATTGTTGGTTCCTGCATCTTAAACTCTATGCCATACTCCATCAGATGCTTAGAGATTTTTTCGTTTGCCAATTCCAGTAGATGCTTTCGCAGTTGAATCGAGTTTTCGTTAGAACCCAGAATAAAAAACGTTACTCTGGCTCTAGTTGTTTGCTTTTCAGAATTATTCATTAATGTGATATTTGTACTACCTGGATCGATCCCGAACACAGAATCCGTACTCTCATTAATGACTTGCTGTACTAGCGCCTGTTCCCGATCTTCTAGTAACTGAAAAAAATCTAGATAAAGTAAAACCATTACTTTTTTGCCCATCGTCACATTCTCAATTTCCAAATTTGCCAATGTGGAATTGGGCACGATATATAACGTACTTTTAGCCGCCGTGCGAATCTTGGTAGAGCGCAAACCAATCGATTCAACGCGACCAAACAAACCTCCTGGTACGTTGCCAATTGAAGGCAGACGAATATAATCCCCAGGAACAAAAGGGCGATCTAAATACAAAACAATCGTCCCTAAAAGCTGCTCTAGAGTCTTTTGAGCCGCAAACGCCACCGCCAAACCGCCAATGCCTAAACTTGCCATCAAGCCAACTAAATTGAATTGCTGGCTCTGGGCAAAAGCCAAAACGGCGATGAAGCCGAGCGCAACATTTACTAAAGTCTCAATTACCAGAATCAGTTCATCAAAATCTCGACCAAATTTGCCAAGTAAATCAATTCCATAAATTCGGATGAACTGCCGAAATAGCCGCGAGATTAACCAAGCTACACTAATAATGACAGCTAAATCTACAAAAGGTTTGATTAACTTATAAAGTGATTGATAGCTTTCAATCCAGGTTAGAGAAAGAGAGATCAGGATGAATGTACCCGCCACTCTAAACAAGTGTTTGATTGGCTCGATAAAGTCTTCATAAATACTCGTTACTTTCTCCGATGCAAAGCGACGGACGATCAATTTGCTGATCCCAGGTGTGTATCGTCCCAATAGCAAAGAGAGGAGGACAAACAGCAGGAAAATAAGGGGTTTAGAAATATCAATTTGAATAACCTGATAACTAATATCGGCAAAGTTTAGCTTAGATAGTAATGGGTGAATCCACATAAATTGTTGGTTCTTCAATGTCGAAGGCAATCCCGTAATATTTCAATTTATCTGTAATATTTTGACTGGCAATATCGAGGAGTTGACGCCGCAATCCCATCGATACTTCGCTAGAGCCTAAGATAAAAAAAGTAATTTGTGCTTGGGTTTTGCTCTCGCTATCGTTGCCCCAATCTCTAAATGTCACTTCGGTGTTGCGCGAGTCAATGCCAAAAATATCCTCTGTACTGTCTAAAATGACTTGACGAATTAAGGCACGTTCTTCATTCTCAATTGTCCGGTGAAAGTTTAAGTAGATGAGAGCCATAACTTTCTTGGCACCAGAAAAATTCTCAATATTCACTTGTGTTAAGGAACTATTCGGTACGATTACCAATGTTCCTTTGCCAGAAGTGCGAATTCTGGTGGAACGCCAGCCAATTGACTCAACTCTGCCAAAAATACCATCTGGCAAGCCAATATAGTCATCGACAACAAAGGGACGATCGAGATAAATGACAATGCCGCCTAATACTTGTTCCAAAGTTTTTTGGGCAGCAAAGGCAACAGCTAAGCCGCCAATTCCTAAACTGGCTACCAAACCAAAAATATTAATTTTATGAGTTTCGGCAAAAATAACGATAATCAAAAATATAATAATGAAATTAGCAATTAATTTAGCCAAAATTAGCAGTTCGCTGTTGATTTTACGTCCACTGTTGATGGCAGCATCTAAGAGATAGACATCAAAAACCTGCTTGAACAGGCGCGAACCTAACCAACTGGCAGCGATCGCTAGAGAGAAACTAACTGCAATTTCTATTAAACCCGACTGGAAAAAGGCTGGGATTAAGTGTATGGCAGTGTCAGCGATCGCTAGCCCAATGACAACTCCCAATAAACCCTTGTAAGGCTTAACGACTTTTTGATAGGCTTCAAGAGCCTGGGAAGAAACTAATTGCACAACTTCTGATAATTCTGGTAATTCTTCCACTTTATTACAGCAGAATGGAAATTGATCGGCTTTTCACTTAACCCGAATCTCAAGGCAAGATGTCTGAAACGTTTGTGCAGGGGGAAACCATCGCCGCGATCGCTACCGCTGTTGTTCCCCAACAGGGGAGTGTGGGGATTGTGCGAGTATCGGGGGCGGAAGCGATCGCTCTAGCGCGTACCCTCTTCCACGCACCAGGGAAGCAGCAGTGGGAATCTCACCGCATCCTCTACGGATATGTGCGCGATCCCCAGACGCATCATCCGGTAGATGAAGCACTGTTGTTGATTATGCAAGCGCCTCGCTCCTACACCCGCGAAGATGTGGTAGAGTTCCACTGCCACGGTGGAATTATGCCAGTGCAGCAGGTATTGCAGCTGTGTTTGGAGGCGGGGGCAAAATTAGCACAGCCGGGAGAGTTTACCCTGCGGGCGTTTCTGAATGGGCGTCTGGATTTAACGCAGGCGGAGAGTATTTCCGATCTAGTGGGAGCTAAATCGCCTCAAGCGGCTCAATCAGCTCTCGCCGGTTTGCAGGGGAAGTTGCAAAAGCCGATTCGCTCTCTGCGTACCACTTGCCTCGACATCTTGGCAGAGATTGAAGCCCGAATTGACTTTGAGGAAGATTTGCCACCGTTGGATGAAGCGAATATCATCGCCCAAATCGAGCATATCTTGGCAGAAACCACAAAAATTTTGGCAACTGCCGAACAAGGCGAACTCCTCCGCACTGGCTTGAAAGTGGCGATTGTCGGGCGTCCCAACGTGGGGAAATCGAGTTTGCTGAATGCCTGGAGTCGGAGCGATCGCGCCATCGTCACCGACCTTCCCGGCACCACTCGCGACGTTGTAGAATCGACTCTGGTAGTCGGTGGAATTCCCGTGCAAGTGCTAGACACTGCCGGGATTCGGGATACCGCTGATGTGGTAGAGAAGATTGGGGTTGAGCGATCGCGCGATGCCGCCCAAGCCGCTGACTTGGTACTACTCACCATTGATGCCCAAGCCGGTTGGACGCCAGCCGATCGAGAAATCTACGAACAGGTACAACACCGCCCCCTCATTTTAGTCATGAACAAAGTTGACCTTGTAGGGGAAATTCCCGAATTGTCCCTCCCAGATACCATTCACCGGGTTGTACCCACCGCAGCCGCCCACAACCACGGTATTGACGCCCTAGAAGAAGCCATTTTGGATGCCGTACACACCAGCAACCTCAAGGCAGCTGACTTGGATTTAGCGATTAACCAGCGACAAGCAGCAGCGCTAACTAGGGCTAAAACTTCTTTGCAACAAGTGCTGGCTACCATTGCGAATCTACTCCCTCTCGACTTCTGGACAATTGACTTGCGAGGTGCCATTCAAGCTTTAGGAGAAATCACCGGCGAGGAAGTCACAGAATCAGTTCTCGATCGCATTTTTAGCCGATTTTGTATTGGGAAATAGGTAATGGATAATTTTTCAGAACTCTCTATTACCAATACGCATTATTCTGTAGCCCGCACCAGCAGGGCTAATTGTTTGTAAACAAAGGTTTCGCTCCCCCTTGCATCCCCCTGAATCAGGGGGACTTCAGTGTTTTTGCTCGGTTCTCTCCTTATTAAGGAGGGTTAGGGAGGATCTAGGCACACGTAGTTCAGTTATATTTAATTTCATTTACAAACAGTTTCTAATTGTTTGTATAGCCCCATTCAGGCTGAGGGTGTAATGACGATACAGACAATTTGATATTATGCACAAGCAAAAGCAAAACTCAGGCAAATCCAGTTCTCCTAACCAGAGTCAAGCCATTCGGAAAGGATACGAACAATATAGCGTCCAAGGTTTCTACGAACAATTTGGAGATGAATATCGAAATCCTCAAGAGTCCGCCATTCAAAAAGTTTTGCAACTTGCAGTCAGTCAATGGCAGCTAGATTTTCACAAAGTATTAGACTTAGCTTGTGGCAGCGGCGAAGTGACTTTAGCGCTGCAAAGTTTAGGCTGTACCAACATTGATGGCATCGATCCCTACACCTACAACGCCTATTTAAATCGCACGGGTAAAGAAGCTGAACCCTATACTTTTGAGGACATTGCCTCTGGAATTCTCAACGACCGGCATTATAGTTTGATTGCGTGCAGCTTTGCGATGCATTTGCTGCCAGAGTCACGTTTGCCTATCGTCGTTTACCAGCTAGGTCTAATTGCCCATTCAATGATAATTATTACCCCAAACAAGCGCCCTCACTTGAAGCCGGAATGGGGATGGCTTTGCTTAGATGAAATCATCGGTAACCGCGTGCGATCGCGGCTTTATCAGCGCACTTATGGGCAAGGAGAGTAGGCATTGCTCACCCCGATCCCGAACCTAGTTTCTCACAGTTGTTTCTCGCAGCAATTGTTTAACGGTTCCGACTAGCTCGTGGGGTTCAAAGGGTTTAGAAATATAGGCATCTGCGCCTTGCTTCATTCCCCAGTAGCGATCGAATTCTTCCCGTTTGGCTGAACACATCACCACAGCTACCTTCTGGGTTTTGGAGTCGGCTCTAATTTTACGGCAAACTTCGTAGCCATTCATCCGAGGCAGCACAATATCTAGCACCACTAAATCCGGACAATTGCCCTCCATTTGCTCCAGCGCTTCGACACCATCACAAGCCACAGTAACACTCAGCCCACTATCTTGGAGGAGGCGTGAGATCATCTCCCGTTGCGTGTGACTGTCTTCCACCACCAGAACTGTAGTCATAACTCCTACCTACTTACGAGGTTCAAATGTTCGCGGGAAAAAAATGAGCGCACCCCAAGTCGAATTGCCTTTGGTTAGATAAAACTTATCTACTTCCGCTCATTTTCGCTTATGAGTCTAAAAAGTGTTTACGTAAATGTACGTAATTTTTCCGGATTCTTTCCGTTATATTTTAAGCGATCGCTCTGGAATCCTATTCTCGATCAACGGGCATCTTTACTCAACCTTCAAAGTTAGTCCTACTTTTTCCCGAAAAGTTGTAAAGATTATGTAAAAACCCGTCTAAATACGGAGAAGCAGAATTCGGTCACTATCCTTATACGTAAGCATACAGAGCCATCTTTTCGTTCCAATTTTTATAAAACTCTATGTATCGGTTATAACTAATAATTTTAAATTCATGGAAGGAAAACTGCGAGAGCGGCTGAACCGTCGCCGGTTCTTACTTGGCTGTGCCCTGAGTGGAGGCGGGATCGTTGCCGCAGATTTGTTGTCAAAATCTGGAAAAGCACAAGTCTCTGCCCCTGCTATTGTGATATCGGATCAGATGCGTCCGCAAATCCCGTTTGGGGTTGCTAGCGGCGACATCACAGGCAACAGCGCCGTCGTGTGGAGCCGTTGCGATCGCCCTGGACGCATGATTGTGGAATATTCGACATACCGAGTCATTCCGGAATGTGCAGCGGGTCGTGGGACCAGCCGCCCTGAGGTGCATTGGGGGATGGTCGTATCTGGAAAAACTTGACCACACCAGAGAAGTCAAAGGTAGCCGAAACCCTAGCGGAGTTTCGCGGAAATTATGTCTACAACTTGCTCGACGAGAACGTGCGTCGCTTCAATGCCCAAGTGCCGACTCTCGTGCAGTGGGATGACCACCAGACCCGGAACAACTGGTTTCCTGGTCGGATACTCGCTGATGACGATCGCTATAAAGTAGTCAAAAGCTGCGATTTGCTGGCTGCTAGGGGGAAGCAAGCGTTTCTAGAATATACGCCTATGCGCTTCAATCCCAACGATCCAGAGCGGATTTATCGCAGTCCGCGAGTAGAGCGCCGCTACGCTAACAGTATCTAGCACTTTTTAAGAAGCTTGCGGCTCCATCAGCTGATTAAATCGTTCTACGCCTTCTTTGTAGCGCTGCCCTTCATATCCCATCACTTTCTTGATAATCCACTCCTTGTGTTTTCCGTCTTCCAGAAGTATTGGAATCGCCAGAATCAAAACTTCATCTTCTTGGATAAAGCGCTTAAACCAATTACACGTATCAGAGAAGCTACGCTCATGGTAATTGTAAACTTCCCCTAATATTGCCTTGAACGATAAACTGCCAATTTTTTCCGACTCTCGCCCCAATAAAATTGAGTCTTCCGACCTCAAATGAGACTTCAATTCAGCTAATTTGTGAGAGTTGATCAGCTGCTTTCGCAAAGTGGAGAGAATGCCTGTACGAATCTGGGGAAATTTGCGATACAGGTAATCGGACACAGCAGCGTTGATGATCCCGTTGCCCAAAAATTCTAACTGTTTATTAGGCTGCTTGCGCTCCTTCAAGTTCTGAAGATGATGCTCCAGAACCGGATCGATTAAGTGCTTGACGAGCCATTTCTGCGTCTGCGAGAAGCGACGATCGAGGTACATTGCGCCTAACAACGCCTCAAATGCATCTTTAAAGGGGTTATTCACCTTCTGGCGCAGCAGGTTCCAGTCTTCACCCGAACCCAGCAACAGTTCTTCTCCTAGCCCTAATTGGAACCAAAGCTTGGTAAGTCTTTCTCCATCGACTAGCTTGTCTCGCAAAACTGAGAATTTGCTGACCTCTAGATAGGGGCAGCGTTCGTACAGGTAGTCAGCAACCACAAAGTTGAGAATGGCATTGCCGAGGAATTCTAGCCGCTGATTGTCTTGCTCAGATTCGCCGATTTGAGTAGCGAAGGAGTTATGGGTTAGAGCTAGGCGGAGTAGGTTCTTGTCTTTGAAACGGATGCCAATTTTATTTTCGACCGTTTCCGGGTTCCATGTCATCTTCTTTTTCCTCTATGAAATGCCTAGTTAACGAAGGCAAAAGGAAAAAGAAATTTTAGATTTGAGATTGAAAGAATCAATGGGCAATCTTAAAATTTACAAGTATTTTTTCTTTTGCCTTTTGCCTTTTACTTGCCTTTATCTCGGACGTCCTAAGGTGGTGATGTACACAACTGCTTCATCAGCAGGAATACCCAAGACTTCATTCACCTGGTTATCAAAAAAGCCGCCGATGCCGCTGACGCCTAAACCGAGGTGAATGGCGGCTAAATTCAGCCGTTGCCCCAAATGACCGGCATCCATGTGTAAATAACGATAAACGCGATCGCCATACTGCGCCACTGCTGTTTTCAAATCCGCTGTGTGGAATAGCACCGCCCCCGCATCTCTACCCAAATCTTGCCCCAAGCACAGATAGTGCAATTCCTGGCGGAAATTTTTAAAGCGGATTTGCCGCAATTCCTGAGCTTTCGGTGCGTAATAGTAGCAGCCTTCCTCCAGTCCTTCTACCCCAGACACGGCGATAAAGGTTTCGATTAAATTTAAATCAAAATAGTCTGGAGAGCTATCTAAACCTTGGTCGATGTAGTGCTGGGGTTGGTAGGTGAAATCTAATAAAGCTTTCAGTTCCTCTAAAGTCAGATCGTCACCCGTGTAAGCACGAGTCGAGCGCCGCTTGAGAATGGTTGTTTCCAAGTCGTGCAGATTTGCTGCCCAATCAATTGGCGTCGTGACGGTTGAAACCTTGAGACAGAAGGGGAAGTTGTATTTATCATCGGGGGGTGGCGCTTGGAGGACATCTTGGGGGATGGGTGTCTTGCCGGTTATCTGCTGGCTTTCCTCAATCTGCGTCGCTTGGTGGCAGTAGCCGAGTAATTCGCCATCGGGGATATTGGGATAGTCAGTCTGGGTGGCAGAGGGCAATGCAGTTGGACTGAGGGGCAAGTTTTGTTTCACATCCAGCAAGTCTGCCAGAGCGATCGCGCAAATGACCGCTTCCTCCTTTGGGTCGAGGTAAAGTAACTCATTCACCGCCCGATCCACAAACCCCCCAATTAAGTGAGGGCGGTAGTCATTGAGGGTGCCCGCTAGCTCAATATTGCCCAACAGATGCCCCGTATCCAAAAAAATCCGCCGATAAGCTCGGTCTTGATAGCGCCAAGCGGAACGGTAAAATACGGCTGTTGTAATCAGGCACAATTGGGTACTGTCTAACACCGGATGCCAAAAACAAGCTGTTTGCAGCGCTTTCCAGGCATCACTTTCCCAAAAATGAATTAAAGAATGGCTCTGAGGCTGATAGTTATACAGTCCGGGTGGCAACAGCGGCGTCCCACGGGAAATCAAATAAATCTCCGCTGGGTACAATCCACCGGCGGAGGGTGCTGCCCTCAGATACATCGGATTTCCCATTGTCACCACTTTGGCAGTCAAGCCATAGCTGCAAAACAGCAGCCGCGACAGGCGACGCCATTGGGTCTTTTCTCCCTCATCCACTAACGGCTCTGGTATTTCTGTTAAATAGGGCTTCAGGTCATAGGATGTGCCAATTTTGTAGTCCTTGAAAGGCACTGGTTGACGTTCCCAATCCAACCCCTGGCTCTTAGAGGCGAGCGTCTGGGGATCGTATTTAGTCCGCTCGTGATAGTGCTGAGCAATTGACACTCGCAATTCTGGCATACAGCTGTCTAGCAACGCTTCTGCTTCGCCTTCCATCTTGCCATTCCCAGCAGCAAACGTGTCGTGCCGTTAGGTACAAATAAATGTGCGTCGTTGTGGATTAATTATGTTTTAACGGTCTTTAGGGGCGAATGGCGGTTTGCCCCGATGCCTTAAATCAACGTTGACAGACCCGTAGATTAACCGGCGTGCGGAGGTTCGGACGGTTGAGCTGATGGTCGCCGCTGCTGCTTCCAGCGGTGATAGCCAACGGGAACAGCCACTAACACAAACAAAAACGGGCTGAAGACTGCTAACCAAATCGCCAACCGGATGAAGCTGGTGGTGAGTTCGCCCAAGGAGTGAGTGGCTTGGTTCCAGGTTTCCCGAACATCTGAACCCAAAGGTCGCTCTGGGGGTATACCTGCGATCGCTTCTTCCAAAGTTAGCGTGATGGTAGAGTAGGCGACTCGACTGCGTAAGCTTTTCAGTTGTGCATCCAGCTGTTCAATATTTTGCCGCACGTTGCTGAGTTCGTTGGCAACTTTAAGGACATCCCCGACTGAGCCGGAGCGTTCCATAATTTTAAGTAAAGTGCTTTCCTGTTTCCGCAGGTTCCGCAGTCGGGCTTCGTTATCCACCAGTTGATCGGTGACATCTTCAGCGGTGAGGGTGCGGCGCTGTACGGTTCCCAGTTTTGCTAAGAAATCGAGACTGGTTTCGAGCTGCTCTTGAGGAACCCGAATTTGCATGGATGCGGTGTGGCGAGAGTTGTCGTCTTTGGGTTTTTGATCTTGGAATTTTAGTAAGTCGCCCTGCTGTTGTTTAACAATTTTGGAGGCGATTTCAGTACTTTTTTCTATCGAGTTGACACTCACTGATAGTTCGGCGTTTTTGATCAATTGGGGGCGCTGTCTCGGCACCTGAGCCTTCGCCACAGCAGGTTTTGCAATGTTTTGGGAGCTAACTGCTTCGGTTTCGGCTGCCGGAATTGCCATTGGCTCTGAATTTGGGGCTGCGCGATCGAGTTGAGCCAGTTGAGCGTTTTTTTCAAAAGAAGAGGCACAACTGGTTAAAACGATGCCTCCCAGCAAGGCACTCAAGAGTAAAGAAGGTTTAAGCGTGGGATGAATTGAGCCGTTCATTGCATAACCCCCAATTTAGTTATCGCCAGTATGCCTCACTCATAGAAGGGGCACGCTGATTGTTGCGGTTTATGCAACAAAGGGTGCGGCGGCGATGGGAAATGGCGACGATAGCGGTTCTTACTTGAACCAAATAAGGCAGAACCTAACCCCCTAGCCTTCTTCCCTATGAGGGAAGGGGGAACTGCAAAATTCCCCTTTCAAGAGCAAAAGAGGGGCTAGGGGAGAGGTCAGTTCGTACTGCATCCAACTGAAAATTGCTATATACTTCCTCGTGTCTGACGAGAGCGATCGCATCTAACGGCTTCCCTAAGCTAGATACGTGCTTTGTTAATTTACTTCACACTAGATCGGGAATTCCAGGAAAAAAGGACTGTTTTTCGTGATTGCTAACCTGATTGAAAATGGTTGGGAAGTAATTTATCATCGCGCCCATGCCTTGCTGGCTGCTCAAATAGCGGGACACTGGCACCAGAAAGATCGCCCAGAACGCTTGATCGAGACTGTGGCGGCGATTTCCCATCACGACGACTTAGAACGGGAGTGGGAAGGAAACCACCTTACAGAAGCGGGGGCACCGCTGGACTTTACCCTTGACAAGAAAACTGACCTCAAAAAGCTGGCTGCACTGACGCAGAATTCCCGCTACCGAGGACGCTGGGTAGCTTTGTTGATTTCGATGCATACCAGCTTTCTCAATGAAGGGAAACGTGGAGAGTCGCCGGAATTGGACAAATTTCTGGATGAGCAAAAAGAGCATCAAAAGCAATGGATTAAGGGGTTGAAGATTACCCAAAAGGAAGCCGAGAAAGCTTATGCATATATGCAATGGTGCGATCGCTTCTCACTCATCCTCTGCAACCACGAGTTGCCTGCTGGTGAGCGGGCTTTGGAAATTAGCAATGGGCCAGACGGAAAGCGCTATGATGTGGTGCAGCGTAGCGATGGTAATCTCACCGTGAAACCTTGGCCTTTTGAAGAGGAAAAGTTTACGGTGAATGTGGAAGCGTCCTACCTCAGACAAGTGAAATTCGACTCAAACGAGGAACTCACGCAAGCGCTTCAAGAAGCACCGATCGACATTTTAGAGTGGACGTTAGTTAAGTCTTGACGGATGGGTAATGGGTAATCGGTGATTAGTCAGTCGCAACAAACCAAGGACTCACGACTACTAACAATTACCCATTACCAATTTTCTAAGCGTAGGGTTATCTTGACTTAGTTTGATAGAATTAAGAGTTTGCACTACTCAAGATGCTTGCTCCAAGGAGTTGCCCCTATGGCTCGGATGTATTATGACAACGATGCTAACTTAGATTTATTAAGCGGAAAAACCATTGCTATCATCGGCTATGGCTCTCAAGGTCACGCCCACGCCCTCAATCTCAAAGATAGTGGCATGAACGTCATTGTCGGGCTGTATCCGGGTAGTAAGTCGGCCCAAAAAGCGAAAGAAGCTGGGTTAGCTGTCCACACGGTGGCTGACGCTGCCAAAGCGGCTGATTTCATTATGATTCTGCTGCCTGATGAGGCACAAAAAACAGTTTATACCAATGAAATTGCGCCTCACTTAACCGAAGGAAAAGTGTTAGCCTTTGCACACGGTTTCAATATTCACTTTGGTCAGGTTGTCCCGCCTGAGAATGTAGATGTGGTGATGGTAGCACCAAAGGGGCCAGGACATTTGGTGCGACGCACTTACGAACAGGGTGAAGGTGTGCCTTGTTTATTTGCGGTGTATCAAGATGCCACTGGACAAGCACGCGATCGCGCGATGGCTTACGCTAAAGGTATCGGCGGTACTCGTGCCGGGATCTTAGAAACCACTTTCCGGGAAGAAACTGAAACCGATTTGTTTGGCGAACAAGTTGTGCTTTGCGGCGGCTTAAGTGCGCTGATTAAAGCTGGTTTTGAAACGCTTGTTGCTGCTGGCTATCAGCCGGAATTGGCTTATTTTGAATGTCTCCATGAAGTCAAACTGATTGTTGACTTGGTTGTGGAAGGCGGTTTAGCCAAAATGCGCGACAGCATCTCTAATACCGCTGAGTATGGCGATTATACCCGTGGTCCTCGGATTGTCACCGACCAAACCCGCGCTGAGATGCGGAAAATTCTCCAAGAAATTCAATCGGGTCAATTTGCACGGGAATTTGTGTTAGAAAATCAATCTGGAAAAGCCGGATTTACAGCTATGCGGCGTCAGGAAGCCGAACATCCTATTGAGGAAGTTGGCAAAGATTTACGGGCAATGTTTAGCTGGTTGAAGAAAGTGTAAGCGGTTAGATACGAAAAAAATCTGGATAGTTGAAAACCCGTTTTCTTTAAAGAAAGCGGGTTTTTAGTTGATTGGAATTTGATGTTTATTCCAATGAATACTTTTTAGTTAAAGTTTTGAGCTAACACGTCAGATCCCCCCCTAACCCCCCTTAAAAAGGGGGGACAAGAGCAAAAACTTCAGGACTTACGCAAAGCTTATACATATAGCGTTCTTGTCGGTTCAATCCCCCTGTGGTTGCCCTCAGATGTCGCGCAAGTTGCGTAAGTCCTGACTTAGTTTTCTAAGCCCCCTTTGTAAGGGGGTTGGGGGTATATCCAACAATTACAGCTGTAGCCGATAAGTATTCCTACTTAGATAGTAATCCGGTTCATTTAGAGTTAAAAATCCAAAATCTGCGTAGGTTGGGTTGAGGAACGAAACCCAACAAATGCTTATGCGTGTTGGGTTTCGTTCCTCAACCCAACCTACAACTATTCGGTAGTGAACCTAGAGGGTATGTGTAAAGTTTTATGTAAAGAAAAAAAACCACTTTTCGACAACTTTCATTTTTCTTTATAAACGCGCTCAGAATTGCCAGTCATCGGTAATGGATAATGGAAATGAACATTCTCCCCTAACCCATTACCAATTGACTATTTTCTTCCTTTTTCCTCTTGTTCAATGGCTTTCTCGGTTCGCTCGTAAACATTTCTGGGTTTCTTGGTGGGAAATAATCCCAGGAAAGAATTATTCAAAGCGGTTCGGGTGTTGAAACTAGCTGTACTTAAGGGTTTGGGCAGAACGCGATCGCCAAAACCAATAAACATTAAAGCTAAAATAATCACCAATGGCGTAACTGTCTTTTTATCCACGATCGTATGAAAATTTTCCTAAGCTATTTTCTTCTATTGTTCCCTCAAAAACTGGAAAAGTTAAACAGTAAAAAGGGAAAGTTTTATCTGTTTTTGGCGACTGCTGTCTTGCCTTTATTCGCGCCTTTCTATTTATTACCCCCCTTATCAGCAGCACCGGAACTAGAAGATGCCCTGAAAAATCCCCAGCCGCAAGGAGATGAGGATTTTATCAGTGGTGTAAGGGCAAGTTTGACCGCCCATCCTGATAAAGCATCCATAACGAAACAGGTTGTTAAACCAGATCCAGTCACAATTGATCATCGATCCCAGACATCTGACAGGCAAAGCGCTAGCGAATTCAACGCAGATAAACTGCTGCAACTAGGAATTCGGCAGCATCAAACGGGACAATTTCAAGAAGCATTAAAGTCTTTGCAAAGGTCACTCAGACTCTACCAGGAGATCGGTTCGCGCACGGGTGAAGCGAATGTTCTGTTAAATATTGGCGAAACTTACTTCACTTTAGGGCAATATTTGAGATCGCTTGCATTCTACTACCAGACCTTAGACATTCTGCAAGCCATCGGCGATCAACCGGGTACGGCTAAGGTGCTGGATAATTTGGGCAATGCTTACTTCTATCTGGGGGATGAAAAACAAGCGAAAGATTTTCACGATTCAGCGGAAAAACTGAGAAAAGAAATCGGCAATCCCAAACGAGAAGCTGCTTTTTTAGGCAATGTGGGAATCACTCACGAATCAGAGAGAGAATATCCAGAAGCGATCGCACTTTACAAAGAACAGTTAGCGACGGCACGAGACAGCCGCAATCCAAATGCAGTGCTGGATTCTCTAAATAACCTGGCAGAAGCTTATCGCACCATCGGACAATACCCCCAAGCTATTGACTTTTATCAGCAGCAGCAGCTGATTGCTAGGAAAAGCGGCAACGCCACGGAAGAAGGTTATTTTCTTAACAGTATTGCTGAAGCTTATGAGGCACAGGGGCAATATCCAGAAGCGATTGAAGTCAGAAGACAACAAGTTGCGATCGCTCAAAAAGCTGGCGATGCTGCTTTGCAATTAATTGCCCTGAATAATTTGGCAAAAGCTTACCAAAATGCGGGGCAATTTGAGCAAGCGATCGCGCTGTATCAGGAACCGCTGGCGGCGGCAAGAAAAACAGGCGATCGCTTGGCAGAAGGGACGGCGCTGAATAATTTGGCATTCGCGCTTCTAAAATCAGGTAAACCAGAAGAAGCGAAAGAAACCCTTCTCAATTCAGTTAAAACTTGGGACGCCATTCGCGCCAACTTAGGCAGCACCAATCGCTATTTGGACGCGCAAGCAACGACGTATCAGCGCTTGCAACAAGTTTTAGTTGCTCAAAAACAGCCGATTGCCGCCTTAGAAATGGCTGAACAAGGGCGGATCAGGTCGATTGTCGATTTACTGCGGTTGCGGTTAGCTACCGAACCCGTCGGATCGGGTTTAAAACCTGCACCGAAGAAACTGACTTTCCCCACCATTGAAGAAATTAAAAAAATCGCCCAGCAGGAAAAAGCCACACTCGTTGAATATTCGATTATTCCCGATGAAGGACTTTATGTTTGGGTGATTCCGCCTAGCGGGGAAGTTACATTTCGGCGCATCGAACTCAGCGCCCAAAATACAATTTTCCCTGTCTCTTCAATCGAAAATGTAATTTCCAAGATTCCTGAATCTCTCGGATTGTCAGCGCCTGCGAATCCTCCGAACAAGAGAGGAAGTTCAGAACAAGCGCCAATCGGAAATGCAAATTCTTCCTCACAGGCGATCGCGCCAATCATTCAGCCAAAACCGTTGCTGCAACTGCATCAACTATTAATTAAACCGATTGCTGATTTATTGCCAGAAGACCCAAACGCCCGTGTTATCTTTATTCCACAAAAAGAAATGTTTCGGATTCCGTTTGCGGCTTTAGTGGATGTTTATGGCAACTACCTGATCGATAAACATACCATCCTGACAGCACCTGCAATTCAGGCACTTGCTTTAACCAAAGAGCAACGAGGAAAAACTTCTGGGGGCAATCGTCTGGTGGTCGGAAATCCCGTGATGCCGCGAATTGCACCAGCACTGGGACAGGCACCGAAGGCGTTACCGCCGCTGGCAAATGCAGAACAGCAAGCCCTAGAAATCGCCGACTTTCTCAAGACAAAATCCCTGCTAATTGGCAATCAAGCAACAAAGGCGGCGGTTTTGGAACAGATGCGGAAAGCTAAGAGCGTTCATCTAGGAACTTATGCGATTCTGGATGATGTGAAGCGCCAAGGTGTACCCGGTGCGATCGCGCTGGCTCCGGGTGGCTCAGATAATGGCTTACTCACTTCTGCTGAAATTTTGGAATCTTTCGCCCAACCCAAAGGGCAACACCTCCGCCCCGAATTAGTCGTTTTCACTGCCGTTGAAAATGGGAAGGGTAAAACGACTGGCGATGGCGTTATTGGTCTATCCACTGCTTTGATGGCAGCTGGCGTTCCTACTGCAATCGTGCCTTTGTGGTCTGCGCCAGATGCTCCCACGGGTGCGTTGATGAGTGAATTTTACAAGCAGCTGAAGCAGAACAACGATAAAGCCGATGCCTTGCGCCAAGCCATGCTCAAAATCAAGCAACAAAATCCCAATCCCAAAGACTGGGCAGCATTCACGCTAATTGGGGAACCCAAATAATCAGGACTTACGCAAAGTTTATACATATAGCGTTCTTGTCGGTTCAATCCCTCTGTGGTTGCGGTGGCAGATGTGATGCTGTTGCGTAAGTCCTGTAATGATAAAAATTTGCCTCGATTTTAATACAGCCTAGGAACAAGAAAATCAGGCTCCCTCCCCGTTGCGGCTACCGTGTACACGGTAGCGTTGCGGGGAGGGTTGGGGAGCAATACGGTTCGGATAAGATGATTCCTTAAATCAAGATAGATTGTAGAGACGCGATTAATCGCGTCTCTACGCAGCGAAAATTCTTGCGCCTTTTGACTAACCGAATTGTATTGGGTTGGTTCGGGTCTTCCGAGATTGCTGAATGGACGGGCGATATCGCTAAGCTTCCTTGTCTTTGAGCTGGAAGGTTTTCCGAAACACCCACTGCATAAAGCCGGGAAACATACTATAAGATGCCTTCGATAGCTTTGCGGAACCGACCAACACCTCAGATCGCTGATGCTTCACCGCCTCCCAAATTGCCTTTGCCACATCCTCCGGCTTCTCCACCACCGGGGTACTCAGCACCTGATTGAGCTGATCTCGACGCGCTTGGGCATCTTCTGCATCCTTACCTCGAAAGATTGCCCGTTCCATCAAACTACTCTTGATTAAGTTCGGGTAAATCCCACAAACATGAATGCCTTTGGGTGCGAGTTCCGAGTGCAGCGCTTCGGTCAATCCTGTCACAGCAAACTTGCTGGTATTGTAAGGCACGAGATAAGGAACGGGTACTTTGCCGCCGATGGAACTCAGATTAACAATCGTGCCCCGCTTCCGCTCAATAAAATGAGGTAATAGGGCGTGAATTGTATGAATATATCCCCAAAGGTTGAGGTCTATAACTTGGTGCCAATCGTCTAGGGAGAACGACTCTGCTGGCCCCGATATATAGCAACCTGCATTATTGATCAGCACATCGATAGTGCCATATTCTTCCAGCGCCTTGTGAACGAGGGTTTTCACTTGCTCCGGATCTGTGACATCAGTGGGAACAGCTAGGGCTTTTCGACCGAGCGATCGCACTTCCTGTGCCGCCGCTTCCAAACGGTCAGCCTGACGCGCTGCCATCACAAGATCGTATCCTTTCTGGGCAAACAAGAGGGCGGTTGCTTTGCCGATGCCCTGAGAAGCACCCGTAATTAGTACCGTGGAAGCCATAGAGTTAGTTTAAATAATATTGCTTTGCTCTCTAAGTTTGTTCAACAAAAATGGGGAAATCCTCTAGCTTTCGTCAGAGTTTTTGATAAAAACTGCTGTAATTCTGCTCACCTAAATCTTGATTAACTTTGTGATATAGATTACTTTGCCCAAAACCCCTTTCATCTTCCTTGAGAATTAAATGCAGTTTGGGACTATAGGCAGAGAGCGGTGACTGGCTGGGTAGCTAGGATGAATGCGTAATCAATTTGTTAAGGAATGTAAACGATGCAAAGCCCTACTGATTTACCTCCTGTTGCTAGCGCGTACAATGGCAAAGACCGCAATGCCTTTCTGTTTGGCTGGAATCCCCAAGCTGAGCTATGGAACGGGCGCTTGGCGATGATCGGCTTTTTAGCTTATGTACTTTGGGATCTGGCAGGCTACAGCGTTGTCCGGGACGTGCTGCACCTGATTTCCTATACCCGCTAATTATTGACCTGCAAGACTCGTCTGGCTGGCAGTTGCAGACAAATACTACATCTGTCAGCCGGACGCTCAAGTATCCAGATGCTGCCACTGATGTGCAGTCAGGGCAGCGGAAAAACCTCTCTGGTTCGGATCGCAGTACCAGCAATCCTTTACAATAGTTATATTATTTTTACAGTATTTAACAAAAAGGAAGCGCTATCTCATCCAGACCACCGAGCATCAACAGAGTTTTCTTCCCAGAGGGACTTGCACTAGAGCGATATTTTTTCGATATTTTTTGAAGGATGAGTATCGTGTAAACTAAGCGCGATCGCTATTCTCTCCTAAATTTTTGCTTGAAAGGAAAACTACACATTTATACAAGCATGATCCAGCTCGAACGCGCACCTGTGCAACAAGCGAAACTTCCGCGAATAGAAAGAAGTGAAAATCCAATTATCGGACTTGTAATTGCTTTTGCTATTATTGGCATCTGGGCAAGCAGTCTGCTTTTCTTACTTTCCCTTGATTGGTCGCAAATTCCTACTGTGTGGAGAATCCCCGCCATCATTTGGCAAATGTTTCTTTATACAGGATTATTCATTACCGCCCATGATGCAATGCATGGAGTGGTATTTCCTCAAAACCGTAAGATTAATAACTTGATAGGTTCATTCGTATTATTGTTGTATGGATTCTTTTCTTTTGACGAGTTATTAAAAAAGCATGGGGTACACCACCAGCACCCAGCAAGCAAACTCGATCCTGATTTTCATAATAGTCAGCATAAAAACTTTTTTGCCTGGTACTTTCACTTTATGAAAGGTTATTGGAGCTGGAAACGCTTGTTTGCTTTAATGGCTTTCTATAACCTGATTGCTTTCACTCTGCCTATCCCAGAAATAAATTTGACTTTATTTTGGGTGATTCCTTCAATTTTGAGTTCGGTGCAATTATTCTTTTTTGGTACCTTTCTGCCTCATCGAGAGCCACAAGAGGGTTATAAAGATCCTCATCGCGCCCAAACAAATGCTCTCCCTGTTTTCTGGTCTTTTATCACCTGTTACCATTTTGGCTACCACGAGGAACATCACGAATATCCTCATCTTCCTTGGTGGAAGCTACCAGAAGCTTACAGAATGAATCAGACAGCTTCTAGTTAGATAAATCACCGTTTGTACTCCTAAATGTCATTTTAAGTTGTAGGTTGGGTTGAGGTACGAAACCCAACACGCATAAGCATTTGTTGGGTTTCGTACCTCAACCCAACCTACGCAGATTTGGGATTTTTAACTTTAAATGAACCGTATTGACTGGGTGGGAATGAAACAGCCCTGAGTTGATAAACACACCGTTTGTACTCCTAAATGTCATTTTAAGCAGAACTAAGGGACGTATTACAATAAACCCCTTCTTTGTTACTTCTTAATGGGTAATACTTTGGGTGGCGGGAGGCTTTCTTTCTTTTCCTCTTCCAACTTTTGTTCTTCCAACTTCTTTTCTGTCAATTTTTGCGTCGCTAGGGTTTTGTTTTCCAGCGCTAAGGTGTTTTTTGGATCGAGTTTCAAAACTTCATCAAAGACAGCGATCGCTTCTTCTAACCGATCTAACATCAAGAGGGCGACGCCTCGACCTGCCAGAATATTCGCATCATTGGGAGTAATGCGAATCGCTTGGGCGTAAGCTGCGATCGCTTCTTCATACCGTTCTAAAGCGACTAACACGACGCCTCGGTTGTACCAAGCCTGAGATAATTCAGGATTGAGGCTAATGGCGCGATCGCTAGAGGCGAGGGCTTCGGGGTATCTTCCCAAATGCCATAACACCACAGTTCGGTTCGCCCAAATATCAGCAAGAAGCGATTGATTTAAGTTCGGATCGCTATTCTTAATCGCTTGATCGTAAGCGGCGAGTGCCTTGGGATAGTCTTTTACTGTCCTAAGTATTCTGCCTTTGTTGAACCAAGCTTGGGCATAGTTAGGATTGAGGGTAGTGGCGCGATCGCTAGAAACGATCGCTTCGGAGTATCTTCCCAAAAACCACAGGGTAACGCTGCGGTTGTTCCAAGCTTCAGGGTAATCAGGGTTAAGACCGATCGCGCGATCGTGAGATGCTAATGCTTCTTCATACTTGCCTTGTCCGGCTAAGGCATTCCCCCGCTGATCCCAGGCTAATGATGGACTTAAATCACCCCATCTCCCATCTCCTTGCAATGCTTTATCGCAGGCGGCGGCGGCGTCTTCGTACTTGCTGACTTTGTTTAGCGTCGCGCACTGGTTCGCCAACGCCAGAGAGTAACTGGGACTCAATTTAACTGCCATTTCCTGAGAGGGGAGTGCTTGGGCGTACTTGCCCACCAGCGACAGCAAAACGCCATGTTCAGTCCAAGCGGTGGCGTCTGTGGGATTCAGCGCCAAAGCTTGATCGTAAGAAGCGATCGCTTCTTGGTACTGACTTAATTTTTTGAGCGCCACGCCTCGGTTGTACCAGGCGACGGCTGGAGTTCCAGCGCCCCAATCAGCATCACTTTTAAGCGCCAGATCGCAAGCGGCGATCGCTTGGGAATATTGCCCGGAGGCAGAAAGTGCGGCGCATCGATCCGCTAAAGCTAAAGAATAATCCGATTTTATTTCTAAGGCTTGGTCAAAAGAAGCGATCGCCTCCGTATTCTGTCCCAACTTCTTTTGCGCTAATCCTTTATTATACCAAGCCAAGAGCGGCGTATTGTTCTCCCAATTTCCATCGCCTCTGAGTGCTTTGTCGCAAGAGGCGATCGCGTCTTCATATTTGCCTAAGTTGGCTAGGGCGATGCACCGATCCGCCAAAGCCAGGGAATAGTTGGGTTTGAGGCGGATAGCCTTATCAGCGGAAACCAGGGCTTCGGTGTATTTTGCTTGTCCTAGCAGCCCATCCACTCGGTCAGTCCAGATTTTCGGCTTTTTGGGATCGAGAGCGATCGCTTGGTCGCAAGCCGCGACGGCTTCTGCATATTTCTTCTCGTCCCCCAATAAGTCACACAAACTCGCCCAGTAATCAATGTCCTTCAACTCCAGCGGTGGCTGCGGCGCTGGCTGAGCTAGTAAAGCCTTGGAGCCGTAAAAATTAACACTTACACAATAAACACTTAACAGAAATAAACTAAAAGTAAAAAATCTTTTGTTCGCCTTTTTCTCTCTGCGGGATTGCCCTAGCAATGCGATCGCCTTCTTCAAATTGCCGTATTCTGCCATAGCGAGAGCTTAATTTTAGACTTTCAGAATAGCATAAAACCACAAGTCATCTTCTTGCCAAAATTAATATTTTGCTGCTTGACTGTAAAGTAAAATAAACTCTTGTCCACGTAAAAAACTTTGGAAAAGAGCAATAGCTTAGGGAGCCTACAATAAATGTCCGGATTTTTATAAAAACACTTGAATATACTCTGTCAACGCCCTCATCTATGAGCGTAATCTTCCGGATTTTTACCTTAAAAATTATGCAACGTAATTTTTTACTTAGTCTAAGCGCCAGCCCAATGTTTAGATTTGCCATTTTCTTACTCGGAATCATTCCGCTACTCTCAATAGAGGCTGCTTACGCTCAAGTCCCACCCTCTGGAACCTTCACCGCCACACGCACTTGTGTAGCACCACGGGCAATTAACGGGATCAATCCGGGTAATATTCAAGTCTCAAACGGTCAGCGTTATCAAGCAGTTGGCTTCAATTCTCCGAAGCGAAAGTTTATTCAGATCGCAGTCCCTGGTGCTAAGCCAGAACGCCGCTGGGTTAGTGCTGATTGTGGTAATTTTTCCCCCACAACAGATGCGAGTTCTCGACCGAATGGCACCGTAACGCAGTCATCGACATCAGTACTGCCCTTTTTTGATAATGTTAACAACCTAGAGCTTCATGGCTTTCCGCGCCATCAAAAAGCAGACATCACACCGCCATTACCCCAACTCAGTGTTTTTGACCAAGCGGTGTTGAGAACCTGCAGGTCGATTGGCAGCCAAGTTACAGCAAGTGCTTTCAAAACATTGATGTCAGAAAATCGAGATGTACTGCGAGAGATTCAACAAGCGGTAGGCGGTAAACTGCGTGCCGTCCGCAGCACAGAAGCAGAATTTCTCGACGATCTAACAGTTGCTTGGTCTGAGAGAGGCGGCTTTGAACATATTTTTTGCGGTGAACTCGAAGGGTCAACTAAGATTGGCGGAATGCACTTTTTTGGCAGATATCGGGAATTGCAAGAACAAGGAATTGGGGGGAGACTTTCTAATAATTTGCAGAAAGAAGAGGTGGTTCCTGGGTTAGTTTATACGCTAGGAATATTCATCAAAAAGGATGGTCAAAGTTGGAAGGATGAGATCAAAGGCTATGCTCTCGTCAGCGATGCCAAAGAAATATTAATAGATGCAACGAAAGCATTAAAAGCGCAGGGAAATGCTCAGGGAGCTTGCATTCTAACAGTGCAAGATGATGAGACAAAGAAATCTTATAAGGCGGTTTTTGTCAAGAGTCGAGATGCGATTGTTACTTTTTATCCTGATGCGACTCCTAGAGGAAAAGCTTGCAGAAGTTAATTGCTCACATCTTGCATAACTCTGGTTCTGTTCGTTTCCAGCTAGCACCTGGCAATTATTGATGCTCGTCCAGTGCGTCTGAAGTAAAGGCGCGATCGCGCATTCAATAGACACTGCTTCTATGGCTTCCTTAAACTGTATTGGGGCTTAATTTAGCCTCGTTCCCCATCTCAGCTGGGGAACGAGAAACAGATATCGGTTTTATGACGCTGCAAAGTCAGGGCGGCGATCGCTCCAAAGTTTTGCAGCTTCTAGTTGTGCAGCAAGGGCAATCAACGTGGTTTCGTCAGCGGGGCGTCCCACCAACTGCACGCCGATTGGCAACCCGTTGGCGTCAAAACCAGTCGGAAGTGAGATTGCAGGCTGTCCGGTGGCATTGAATGGGGGACAGGGCGCGATCCACTGAATGATTTTCTGCAATCTTTCCTCCGGATTCAGGTGCGCCCACTCCCCAATCCGGATTGGCTGATGCATATAAATTGGCAGTACCAAAACGTCATAGTTGTCAAAAAAGGCAACAATGCGCCGCGCCGTAATTTGCATCTGAGTCACCGCTTGCAAATACTCACCCACGGAACCGGATTGCTCTAACATCCAGCGATTCATCGGTTCCAGGTAGTCGCCAGGAATCCCCGTCGCCGCCACGCCAGCTTGCCAAACTTTGGCAAAAGGTTTGATCAAATCGGTGAAATCGGGACATCCGGGTTCAACGGTATGACCCATTTCTTCTAGCAATTGCACAGTTTTTTGGACTGCTTGCCCAGATGCCGAATCGGCTTCGCCTATAGGGGGAATTGCTGTGGAAAAAGCAATCCGCAAAGACCCCAATTTTTGGGCAGTTGCTGCCAGAAAAGTCGTTCCAGGATCGGGCAACCAGTAGGGATCGCCCGTGACATAACCAGACATGACATCCAGAAGGGCGGCAGCATCGGCAACGTTACGCGCCAAGCAGCCATTGGTGGCAATGCCATTTAGATGATCGCCCACGGGTGCATAAGACACCCGACCCCTTGAGGGCTTAATGCCGACTAAACCACAACAAGCGGCGGGACCGCGCACCGAACCCCCGCCATCAGAACCTTGAGCTAGAGCGCACAATCCCGCCGCCATAGCCGCCGCTGCGCCACCACTCGATCCCCCTGGTGTATAGTCTAGATTCCAGGGATTCCGGGCGGGTGGAAACGCCGGAGGTTCTGTATAAGGGAAAGAACCTAGTTCAGAAGTCGCTGTCTTACCGAGAATCGTAAATCCAGCCAGCTTAATCCGCGTCACCACGGCATCATCATAAGCGGCGATTTTGTCCATCAGCGCGGCTGTTCCGTAGGTACAGCGAACACCGGCAACGGGGTTGAGGTCTTTAATCGAAATGGGTACCCCAAAAAAGGGCGGAAATTGCTCTGTGTTGCCTGCCAATGCTTCCGTTTTCGCCTTGGCATCGGCAAGCGCCATTTCTGCCATGACGGTAAAATAACTCCCCAGTTGGGAATCTAGTCTCTGAATGCGTTCCAGGTAAAGTTCCACCAACTCTAGCGGTGATACTTGTTTGCTGCGGATGAGCCGCGCCTGTTCTATCGCTGGGGTAAAAGCTAAATCAGTTTGATTCATGGGAACTTTGGGCGATCGCTACTTAATCTTGAACGCCTGAGCGCGTCTAGGCAATAAAATCCTAGGTCAATTTACATTGTTTCACGCGATCGCTTCTTCGTTTAATTATCCGGCTCGACACCAAGCGATCGCAGTTGTTCCGCCAATCGTTCCGCTCGTCTTCGTTCTTGTTCTGCTGCCTCTTCTGGCGTGGGAACCAAAACACCTTCTGGGGTAAAGTAGCGCAATTTTCCGGCTTCTACACCCAAATACAAATCTAGAACCTCACTCCACAGCCAGCCAGAATAATTTGGCGCGATCGCTTGATACTGTTCTCCTACCAGCCGAAAACCCGCAAATTCAAAATCCTCTGGATCGAACCAAAAGTATTCCGGTGTGCGAAATCGGTTTTGATACAGGTCTTTTTTTAAATTTCGGTCAATATTAGCCGTTGAAGTCGAAAGCAATTCGATAATCAGATCGGGATATTTGCCTTCTTCTTCCCAAACTACCCAAGAAGTGCGATCGCGTTTTTCGGTATTTTTTACTAGAAAAAAATCTGGTCCTCGAAAATCTCGATTTCGCAGTTGCTGCCGACTAAAATAAACTGTCAGATTCGCGCCAATAAAAAAATCATTCCGATTACGCCAAAACCATTCTAAGCAACTCACTAATAAAGCAAGTTGCTTGTAATGTAGAGAACTTTCCATCTCTGGTTCATCGCTCAAAAGTTTTGTAGCATCTGGCATTTTTGCTTCCAACTCTTGCGCTGTTTGGTACATCTTGCCACCTGCTGTCTTGAGAAAGGACTGAGGGCTAAGGACTGAGGGCTAAGGAGTGAGGACTGAGGACTGAGGGCTAAGGAGTGAGGACTGAGGACTGAGGGCTAAGGAGTGAGGACTGAGGAGTGAGGGCTAAGGAGTGAGGACTGAGGACTGAGGACTGAGGGCTAAGGAGTGAGGACTGAGGAGTGAGGGCTGAGGACTGAGGAGTGAGGACTGAGGAGTGAGGACTGAGGAGTGAGGGCTAAGGAGTGAGGGCTAAGGAGTGAGGACTGAGGAGTGAGGACTGTAGGCGCTTCGCCTTCCCGAAGGGTGGACTGAGGAGTGAGGAGTGAATAAGAGAGAGGAAAAGGCATATAGCAATCCTTTTTAAGTTGTGCGCGAGTATTCGCCTTAGTGTAGAAGACTTGCGGTTATCGCGTCTCTACAGGGGTTCACTTTATCCAAATTATAATTATTCAGATAGAAAAAGTTAGAAGCCCGCGCAGGCAGGGCTAATTGTTTGTCTAGCCCCACCCTTGAGGATGTGGGTCAATCGTGCTTTTGAGCGATTAAACTTTTGAGCGGTCGGTCAAAATCTCATATCCATCTTCCGTCACCAACACGGTATGCTCAAACTGAGCTGACAGGGCATTATCCACCGTCACTGCCGTCCACTTGTCGGATAAGATGCGGGTAAACTTTGAACCAGCATTTAAAATCGGCTCAATTGCCAAAGTCATGCCAGCGCGAAGCTTGACATTTGGCATCTCGCGGGTGCGGAAATTAAAAACTGACGGTTCTTCGTGCAAATTCCGCCCAACACCGTGTCCGGTGAAGTCTTCCACAATACTAAAACCATTGCCTAGCACATGGTCTTGAATGGCACCTGCAAGGTCGAGCAGGTAGGCTCCAGCTTTAACTTGTTCAATTCCTTTAAAAAGCGCTTCTTCTGCCACGCGGATTAACTTAGCCGCTTCTGGTGTCACCTCACCCACGGCGATGGTGATGCAAGAATCACCGTGATAGCCCTGGAAATAAGCACCTGTATCGACTTTCAGGACATCGCCAGTCCGAATCACTTTTTTGGGGTTGGGAATCCCATGCACGACTTCGTTGTTGATGCTAGAGCAAATCGAAGCGGGGAAGCCGTGATATCCCTTAAAACTGGGCGTTGCCCCCATTTGGCGGATGCGCTTTTCGGCGTGAGCATCTAAATCCGCTGTTGTCATACCAGGCTGCACCATCTCTTGAATTTCTTTCAGCACGGTTGCCACAATCTTCGCCGCCTGTCGCATGATTTCAATTTCACGCTGTGACTTAATTTCAATGCCACGGCGTTGTTTTTTCTCGCGGGGAGGTTGAGCGGGTTGGAAAAGCAGATTGTTCAGGATGTTCATTTGACGGATGGCGAGTGGTGGGATGTCAACAGGGCAAAGCGATCGCTCCTCCCGACTGCTTCTGGTGGTGATTGACGAATGAGGAAGCACTCTCCCTGTTAATTTGTCAGGTATTTATTATCTTAAGTTAACTTTGTTGAAACCATTCCTAGGGCGGGAGGCTCGACGGTTGTTCTCGCATCTGCATTGTTTCAGGATTACAGCCACCAACTGGTATTAAGAGTGGTTCTGCTGCGCTGCCATCAGCTCTTTGAATCGAGGCTTAAAAGCTTCAATTGCCTCCTGAGTGGGCTGGGTTTTTTGCCATGCAGGACGCTGCATTAAGTTTTCACACCAGGCACTCAGTTTGGGATGGTTATCCAAGGAAACGCCTAGCATGGGCAACAACGGCACCACAGTTCCGGCGACAATCTCGGCGAGGGTGAGACTAGAGCTACCTGCAAAGTATCGATCGTCGCCAAGTAGACTCTCAAAAAAGTTCAGCACTGTCAGCACTTTCTGCGTTGACTGCTCCAGGTTCTGTGCGTCTGTATCCAAGCCCATCATTTGATTCACGAATGGGTTCATGGCAGGCAACAGTTCGTTGACAGTCACCATTTCCACCATCCGCACGGTTGCTAGCGCCTTGGCATCCGTAGGCAGCAAGGCAGGCGTGGGGTACTTTGCCTCTAGATAGTCAAGGATGGCTAAGGATTCTACGATGTTAAAGCCATCATCCACTAAAACTGGAATGTGGTGGAAGGGACTCATCGCTAGAAATTCTGGTTGAAATTGATCGCCATCCAGATTGAGCGACACCAGCTCAAAGGGAATTTCTTTCTCCAGTAGCGCCACCCATACGCGGCTTGAGTTGGCGGAAAGGGCGGTGTGATAAAGCTTCAGCATGAGGACACCTCTCCAGAACTTATTTCCCAGGATACTCCGCTGGCTCGTCTGGCAACGAATGCGATCGCGTCCTATGCAACTTTTCCCAGACTTCCCTCTCCCTATTTTTCCATCTTCCTGCTAAGAAACACTAGCGAACCGTCTTTAAACCCTCAACTTTATCCATAAATAAATCGGTAAAAATGCTCATGATTGTGCGCTTACGCACCTTCAGGTTGACACTCACCGACATCCCTGATTGCAGCGGGACTTCTCGACCCTTAATTAAAAGAGACTGATGATCTAAGCTAACTTTGGCAGGAAATGTATAATAAGGGCGGATTTGTTCGGGTGGTAGAGCATCCGAGCCAATCCAGGTTAAACGACCTTTCGTATCGCCAAATTCCCGGAATGGAAAAGAGTCAATTCTAATATCTGCTTCCATTCCTTCTTTAACAAAGCCAATATCTTTATTTGTGATAAAAACTTTAGCAACTAGAGTGTCAGTTGGAACAATTTTTAAAATGGGTTCGGTAGAACTGGTAACAAAACCTGGCCCCTGAGCTTTTAGCTCAAAGATGGTTCCATCTACCGGAGCTTGAATTTCTTGGTATTTTAAATTTTGTTCCGCTTGACTCATTTGGCTGTCAATTTCTGCAAGGCGTTTGTTGTTTTCTACAATTGCCTTGTTTAGCTGATCGTCAATTTCTGCCAGACGTTTTTCATTCTCAGCAATTTTGGTTTGCAAATCTTGTTTAGTCAAAGCGATGGTATTTTGCAGCTTTTCATTCGCTTGCGCGATCGCTAGCTGTAACCGCTTCTGTTCCTGAGTCAGTTGATCCACCTCAGCTTTGCGAGTGCGTACATCCTGCTTCTGCTTCAGGTATTGCACGCGGGAAACCGCTCCTTGCTTCATGATCGGTTCTATATCGTCGAGAATCCCCTGATTCACCTCTAATAGGTCTTTGGAACTCGCTATCTCTACCTGAGTTTGACTTAATTGCTTTTCCAATTGTTCAGCTTCCAACCTAGCAGTCGCAACGCGAGAATTTAGTTCTGCTAGACTCGATTGAAAACGCTGTTGTTGATCTAAGCTAAGACTTGTTCCTTTGGAAGAACCTCTTAGTTGAGCGCGATAAAGTTGATTTTCTGACGCTACAGCAGATCGGACTTTAGTCAGAGATACTAACTCTAATGGCAGCTTTAGTTGAGCAGTATCTCCATCTATCGCCGTGGGGAAACCTGCGCCTTTTATTTGCGAACGATAAAACTGATTTTCCTGCTTTAATGCTGTCTGAATTTTATTCAGGGAAGTCAGCTGAGCCTGAGCCGTTTTTGAGTCTAAACTCAGCAGTTTATCCCCTTTTTTGACTCGTTGCCCATCCTTGACATAAATTTCTTTGACTACGCCTACTATTGGAGCTTGAACTTCCTTAACAGCACCTTGAGGTTCCAGTTTGCCTGTTGCAGGGATGGCTTCTTCAATTTGGAATACAGAAGCCCAAACTATCACAAAAGTTGTCATTCCCATGATTCCCCAAACGATGGCGCGAGACCAAGTCGGGGATTGTTGAAGAATAACAGCTTGATCGAAGTTGTTTGAGGTTGAGGCGGGTGGCGTTACTTCCTGATTAGTATTAGGACTTGGGACTATTTGGGGTACTAAAGATAGTTGATCGTTAGACTGTTTTCCATTTTGTTGGAGCATAGCTGACAATAGTTCTGAGGATTGAGGGTTGAGGACTGAGGGCTGAGGACTGAGGACTGAGGGCTGAGGACTGAGGACTGAGGGCTGAGGACTGAGGGCTGAGGGCTGAGGGACTGAGGGACTGAGGACTGAGGGCTGAGGGCTGAGGGCTGAGGGACTGAGGGACTGAGGGACTGAGGACTGAGGGCTGAGGACTGAGGGCTGAGG
The DNA here is from genome assembly GCF_042747725.1 of Coleofasciculus sp. H7-2. Taxonomy (NCBI): domain Bacteria; kingdom Bacillati; phylum Cyanobacteriota; class Cyanophyceae; order Coleofasciculales; family Coleofasciculaceae; genus Coleofasciculus; species Coleofasciculus sp. H7-2. The sequence continues at coordinate 82,223 of NZ_JBHZGO010000086.1, read as the reverse complement.
AGTGTTAGCGTAGCGGCGCTGTGTTCGCGAACTGAATAATAGAAGGTGAGAGGGTGAGAGTGGGAGAGGGGAAGTTATTAACAACCCATTAGCAATTAGCCATTAGCAATTCCCATTCGGATTTCTATAGTTGCGCTTCTTGTTGTTGATACAGACAGTAGTAGCGACCTCTGAGAGCCATTAATTCGTCATGAGTACCCTGTTCAACTACTGCACCTTGATCCATCATCAAAATCAGATTGGCATTTCTAATTGTAGTTAAACGATGGGTAATAAAAAACACAGTGCGATCGCGGAATGTCGAGGCTAGATTTAAACATACTTGTCGCTCTGCGTTGTAGTCCAAAGCGCTGGTCGCTTCGTCTAAAATCAGTAACTGAGGATTTTGTAAAACGGTACGCGCGATCGCAATTCGCTGTCTTTGTCCCCCAGATAAAGCCGAACCCCGTTCTCCGACGCGAGTGTTGTAGCCGTTAGGCAAAGCCATGATAAAGTCGTGGGAAAAAGCTACCTTGGCGGCTTCAATGATTTCCTCATCGCTGGCATCGGGATTGGTCAGCGCAATATTTTCCTGCACCGTCCCATCAAACAAGAGAGTATCCTGAAGCACCATTCCAATCTGACGCCGCAGGGAATAAAGTTCTACCTTACTAATATCATAGTCATCAATGATAATCCGTCCCGATCTTGGCTCATAGAGTCTGGGTAAAAGTTTTGTCAAGGTACTTTTACCCGATCCGCTTTGTCCGACGATGCCGATAAATAGCCCTGCCGGAAATTCCATATTAATGTTACTTAGCTGAAGAGATCCACTGGGATTGAAACTGAAAGAAACATTTTCAAACTTCACGCTTCCTTGAATGACTGGCATGAGGATGTTGTGACGGTCAGCTTCATCTGCTTCTAGATTGGCGTCGAGAACATCGCCCAGTCGCTCAAGAGATAAAGCTGTTTCCTGAAAGTTTTGCCACAATTGCACTAATCGCAATAACGGACTTGTTACATAACCGGAAAGGATGCGGAAAGCGATCAACTGTCCTAATGTTAATTCTCCTTTTAGGACTAAATAAGCTCCAGCCCATAACACTAACAAACTGGAGAGTTTATTCAGAAAACTACTCACCGAACTGGCAGTAGTAGATGTAGAAACTGTCTTAAATCCAGCACTGATATAACGACCATAACGCTCTTGCCATTGCCAGCGCGATCGCAGTTCCAAATTTTGCGCCTTAACCGTTTGGATTCCTGACAGAACTTCCACTAAATAAGAGTGAGTTTCGGCGTTGCGCTCTGCTTTCACCCGCGACTGCTGCCGAATGATCGGTGACACTCCAAGTGTTAGCAAAGCAAACAGTGGCACTGTTGCCAATGCGACTAGCGTTAGCACTCCACTGTAAATTAACATCACCACAATGTAGATGACTGAAAAGATAGCATCTAACACTACAGTTAAGGCAGTTCCAGTTAGGAAGGAGCGAATATTTTCTAGTTCATTAACGCGAGTAGCGAGTTCCCCAACAGGTCGCCGTTCAAAATAGGACAAAGGCAGGCGTAAAAGGTGACTGATTACCTCTGAGCCTAAAGCCAAGTCCATCCGGTTGGTGGTATCAACAAATAAATGCGTGCGTAAACTGGTCAGAACTGCTTCGACGGCAGCGACGACGACTAAGAAAATGCCTAAAACAGATAAAGTATCAATACTGTTTTGTACAAGAACTTTGTCAATAATCACCTGAGTCATCAGGGGATTTACTAAACCAAAGATTTGTACAAAAATGGAAGCAATTAAAACTTCTATTAAAACCTTGCGGTAGCGATAGATAGAAGGTAAAAACCAACGCAGACTAAACCGCTCTTTAGAAGCTTCTTTTGTGGGTCGGAGCAGCAGAACTTCCCCTTCTGGCCCCCAGGCTTCCATGAATTGGGCTGGTTTTTTGCGTAAGATGCCAACTTCTGGCACCGCCAGCACTAACTCGCGATCGCTAATTTTGTAAAGAATCGCAAAACTATCTTGCCAAGTAATCATGGCGGGAGCTTGCAGGCGACATACCGCAACCGCAGGCACTTTAATTAATTGAGTATTCAACCCCGTTAGCTCAGCCACAGCACCGCAAAATTGCAGAGACAAGCTCTCTGTGTGCTTGAGATGATTGACTAAGACTCTCTTGATCACATCCCGCCGGAAAGGTATCCCCAAGTGCTGAGACAGCATTTGGAAGCAAGCTAATGTTGCATCCAAACGACCTCTTCCGTGGATGTAGGGGTGTTTCTCATGTTTGAAGGGCGTCGTCTCACCGGCGGGAGGCTGTTCCGGCGCGTAGGGAATCGCTTCCCAGTCAGTTGTCGTGCTAGCGGAAAGGGACGCTGATGCTAAAGCGATCGCGCCTTTCGATTCCGAGGGAAACAGGATGGACTTCTGCAAGCCTAATAAACGAACCCCTCTCGCGCCTTCTACGTGTAAATTTCCGGGTGTACTCGGTATCAAGCGGCTTCCTACGGGGAAATCAGCGACGGTTCCGCCACTCACCAGCCATACCAAGTTGGGATCTATCTTGCTGAGGGGAGTTTTTCCGGGCGGTAAGTTGAGAATCGTTGCTTCTGAGACAGCTTTTAAAGCCAGTTCCTTGAGATTGGTTGTCCCGTCAGCTTGACGCGCCAGTTCTTCCCCAAGGAGATCAAATACTTCAATTAAAGAACAACGGTTTTCAAAAGCAGCCGCAAATGAGCGTTCCTGGTTTAATAAAGCTAAAAAATCGGCGGCGGGGAGGATTAAACAAATGGTTTCTGTAGAAGCGATCGCTGTCTCGCAAGCAGTTCCCCGAATTAAGCTAACCCATCCTAGAATTTCTCCGGGTTCTAATAATTTCAGGGTGACAGGTGCTTGGCTCCGGGGGTCATAACCTAAAAGGCGGGCTTGCCCTTGATAGATAATGGCAATCTGCGCTGGCATTGTTTCCCGCACAAACATTGCCTGTCCCATGCGGTAGCGCAAAAATTGAAATTTTGCCGCCACTCTTTCTAAAACAACAGATGGCAGTTGATTAAACGGAGATATAGCAGCGAGAATTTCTTTGATACTAATTGTCGTATGGGTCATCCCGTCTTGCGGCTGCACCTTCCATCCAAGCTGTTACTTGATGGGAAAGAAAGCCGCCCTCCTTGTTCAAATATTTACAGTCTATTACAGCTAAAAGGGATACTATTGCTGAAAACAAACAGAATAATTTAATAAGTGATGCTTAAGATCCTTTTGAATCATTTTGACAGGTTTAGCACCACTGTTCCGTAGTTTATCAAAATAGTTTAATGAGAGAAATCCGGGTTTTCAAGGTCGTCTTTAACACCTGAATCGACGACATCTCTACTTAGCGATCGCTCGTTTACGCTGCTGCTAGTTGACCGATCGCCTCAACCTTACGATTTGTTGCAGCCCCTAGCCAAATCCTATCTGATTCTGGTAGTTTACCGATTTGTTCTTGCAACCAAGTTTCAAAAAGTTCTCGCAGCAATCGTTGACGCATGAATTCATTTAATTGGGCGGGAACTAACTTTTCTAGGCGCACAATGACCATCCATTCTCCTAAAGGTCTAGGCGACCAAAGTTGACCCTTTTGACTAACCGATAGCAGTCTCCCCAGATGCGGGTGGAGAGTTCCTATCTCAACCGGACCGATGGTTCCACCCGTTTGTGCTTCAGGACCTTGGGAATACTCAGCCGCCAGTTGGCTAAAAGACTGCTCTTGTTCCCAAAGGCGGAAATAAAGTTCTTGGGCAATGCCTGGATCTTGCGTCCGAATCAACGAATAAATTGCTTGATCCAGTTGAGCTTTGCGCTTGAGAAAATAAGATTCTAGTTTGTTACCCCAAGTCGCTTGTTTAAACTTTTCAATTCTTAACTTCCGCGTTGTCAAGGCTTCTAAATGCTCTTGGCTCATCCCGTAGCGTTCTAGCCAAGCTTGCTGTTCGGCTTCCGAAGTCAGTTGATTTTGCTGGTAGAAATGCCCGCAAGCATGAGCAATTTCTTCAGGCGTACAGTTAAAGGAAGCGATCGCACTGTCAATAATGCTCTCACGCAGCAATTGAGGAAACATTTGGTAGCTAGCCAGTAGGGGAATGATTTCCTCAGTCGTGATGGTGCGATTACCGATTTGTAAAACTGTAGTCATACCTGAGTCCCTTTGAATTTCTGGTTTGCGACTGAGATTTTGAGCGCGATCGCTCTTTTGACATCTGCAAATCTCTATGGACTTATCAGCCAAAAATTCAGGAATTATGCAGAAAATTACAAAACTTTACTCTACCCTTTTCTAGGAGCCAGCGCCGGAAGTGGAGTCAAGCACCACCCGTCAGCCGGTCATTGCCAAAACCGCCGATGAGAGTGTCATTGCCAGCATAACCCTTGAGGATATCATTACCGTCGCCGCCATATAGCCAATCGTTGCCATACCAGCCCAGCAGAATGGGAATTATTTCTTCAGCAATGCTGCTGCGATTATCAACTTGCAAAACATTCTTCATATTTGTAGAGCCTCCTGAGTCTTGGGGTAACAACTGAAAGTTTTAGTTTGATCGTCAACCCAAGATTTACTTTCTAGATGTAGAATTGCCTAATATTATTAACTTCTATTCCCTTTAGGTTACTTAAAATTTTGGTGCTAGGCAAAGTGGCATCTGGAACGCAGAGTCACAATCAAGCCAATAAAGGCCAAGTTTATTGGTGAGAGTTGGCGCAAATAAATGGCTCATTGCCATCATTTTCTTTTGCTCAAGAATAAAATCGTTGTAATCGGCTAGGTTATCGAGTCCCAAGAGATTCAGGATGATCTCAGTAACTAGCCAAACAGTTGTTTTAACGAATACTCTTTTCCACTGCGCCTTCATTGGTTTACACCTTCCGGGATGATCGAGGTTTGTACCCTGGTTGCGGTTCTCAATCAGGTTGGGTTCTAGATGAACCGCTATTAAGTTGTCAGGTACAAATGCAGTAGTTTTGCAAAGCTTTACAAACGTTTACAATGATTCTGCTAATCGGCGCAGCAGTAATTTTGGCACAAGAGGCTACTTTGCCTGTTCAACCCCGCCACCTTTGGTGTCACTGTCATCTGAAAGACTATCCAAATCTCGGATATGTAGGCTCCTTTTGAGTTCACGTTCCCCAGCACTGGTGCAATTTGTTGGGTTTCGCTTACACTCTACCCAACCTACGATTTTTCAAGGGTTCCAGGGGTTTTGGATAGTCTTTCAGCACTGTCATACTGTTCAGGTAAGAGTAAGCATTGCTTCAGCAGAACAGGACTTACGCAAAGCTTATACATATAGCGTTCTTGTCGGTTCAATCCCTCTGTGGTTGCCCTCAGATGTGGTGATGTTGCGTAAGTCCTGAGAAAATAAACAAGCCCCTGAGAAATTTAGGCATTTCTCAGGGGTATTGAAGTTATAAGAGTCAAATTATTCCGATTCGTCAACCTAGACGCTCACAAAGTCAAGAGAAGCGTAGACATTGGTGGTATCCTGAACCACCGCAATCAAGTCATTGCCCTTATAGATTGCCGTATCCAGCGCCGAGGTACCGCCGAAGCTATAACTCTTGTTCAGGGTGTAGTCAGCATAGCTGCCCTTCACCTGAATCTTGTCGCCCTCACCCCAGTAGAAGTCCGTGATAGTTGCGTAACCAGCACCCAGATAGGAGACACCACCGTAAGCGGTACCCAGCACGAAGGTGTCACCCTCGCTGCCGCCACTCAAGGTGTCGTATTCATAAGCCGTGCCGCCATAGCCATTCAGGTAATCCTTACCGGCTTCGCCATACAGCTTGTCACTGCCAGCGCCGCCATTCAGGCTGTCGTCGCCATAGTAGCCCAGCAGGGTGTCGTTGCCTGCGCCACCGGAGAGGTAGTCATTGCCATGCCAGCCATCTAGGGTGTCGTTGCCATCTTCCCCGTACAGGTAATCGTTGCCGTTGCCGCCATTAATGTAGTCATCGCCAGTCCAGCCCAACAGAGAGTCGTTGCCATCTTCACCATAGAGGCTGTCGTTGCCAGTCCAACCATCTACATAGTCATCGCCTGCGCCAGCTTTCACAATATCGTCACCGGCTCCAGCATAGATCGAATCATTGTAGGCAGTGCCGTTGAGCTGACCGTGGTAGTTGAAAGGAAAGAAAGGGGGGCCGTTGAAGGTGTTGTTGTCGTTGTAAGCGGTGCCGTTGATAATCGCCATAATCTTTGCTCTTTAGTAATGATGAGAATTGGTGTTTGTTGGTGTGTTGTCATCAATCAATCGCTTGAATCAGTTGATTGATGGTAAGTGATGTCCGAAAGGTTTGTATTTAAGAGAAATGTAATTCGCGGTTACACTTGATGTTAATCTTTGGGACATCGCTGGCTCTGTGCTAAAGGCTGGTAATGTAGCTTGGGAAACTAAAAGTTGAATTTGTTATTTCCCCGTTGCATTTTGTTCACCTCTATGCACTTGTCAGCCCTAACGGAGCCATTTATGCAAGTCGTTACAAACGTTTACATAAACTCGGCAAAAGCTGGAAAAGTCGATTTTTAATGGGTGCTGCTGAGTCTATTGGGCTGCATTGAGCATCTACGACTACTAAGCTGAAGCATTGCTAAAGAATCTTCGCCCCTTGAGTCAGATACCGAGCGTAAATCCACTAAACCTTTGCAACCATACAGTTCAGCTAGGGGTAGTCATTGCTTCAGCAGAAAATAAACAAGCCCCTGAGAAATTTAGGCATTTCTCAGGGGTATTGAAGTTATAGAGTCAAGTTATTCCGATTCGTCAACCTAGACGCTCACAAAGTCAAGAGAAGCGTAGACATTGGTGGTATCCTGAACCACCCCAATCAAGTCACTGCCCTTATAGATTGCTGTATCCAGCGCCGTGGTGCCTCCGAAGTTATAGCTCTTGTTCAGGGTGTAGTCAGCGTAGCTGCCCTTAACCTGAATCTTGTCGCCCTCATTCCACTTGAAGTCAGTGATGGTTGCGTAGCCAGCACCCAGGTAGGAAGCACCACTAGCGGTACCCAGCACGAAGGTGTCACCTTCGCTGCCACCACTCAGGGTGTCGTATTCATAAGCCGTGCCGCCATAGCCATTCAGGTAATCCTTACCGGCTTCGCCATACAGCTTGTCACTGCCAGCGCCGCCATTCAGGCTGTCGTCGCCATAGTAGCCCAGCAGGGTGTCGTTGCCTGCGCCACCGGAGAGGTAGTCATTGCCATACCAGCCATCTAGAGTATCGTTGCCTGCTTCGCCATACAGGTAGTCGTTGCCGTTGCCGCCATTGATGTAGTCGTCACCGTAGTAGCCGAGGATGCTGTCATTGCCATCTTGACCATAGAGGCTGTCGTTGCCATTCCAGCCATCTATGTAGTCATCGCCAGCTCCAGCGTAAACCGTGTCGTTCCCTTCTTTGGCGTAGATGGAATCATTGTAGGCAGTGCCGTAGAGTGTGTCGTTGTAAATGGTGCCGTTGATAATCGCCATAATCTTTGCTCTTTAGTGATGATGAGAATTGGTGTTTGTTGGTGTGTTGTCATCAATCAATCGCTTGAATCGGTTGATTGGTGGTGAGTGATGTCCGAAAGGTTTGTATTCTCAGGAAATGTTATTGTTCGCCTTTGCACTTCTAGAGAGCTTTCGGACATCGTTGGTCGTTGTCTTTGCCTCGCTGGTGATGATGCTTGGGAAACCAGAAGTTGGGTTGTTTTATCTCCCCGTTGCATTTTGTTCACCTCTATGCACTTGTCAGCCGCAACGGAGCCAATTATGCAAGTCGTTACAAACGTTTACATAAAATTGGCAAATATGGGTGGTTGTGAATTAACTCAAGAAGGAGCGAGGAAACGAAAATCCTTCTAAGACAGGCTTTCCGGCTTTGGCGCTATACAGGACTTACGCAACTTGCGCGACATCTGAGGGCAACCACAGGGGGATTGCCCCTACAAAACGCTATATGTAATAAGCTTTGCGTAAGTCCCGACTATAGATAAATGTTGTTCAAAGCTCGTTGGCAATTGCTGTTGGCGGTGAAACACAGCTAGCGCCATCGCTTCATTTGAGTGTCACTCAATCGTGCGACAGCAGAGCTATTTACTTTCAACCAGAGCGATCGCTATCCTTGAAGAACGCACAATTACGCGCCTAGTTCTTCCTTGCCATCTGCCGGAATCCTCACTCATCAGCAATCGAAAATCCGTAATTTCTAACTGTATGTAGTAGACATCAAGGGGAAAGTTATCTTAAATAGATACGCTTCCAGACAAAATTGGCGCTATATCAACCGAAGGGGCGATCGCAAATTATGGATGGACTGGAGTCAAAGCTGCGCTATCTGGTGAAGGAAGCCTGTATGCACCCGCCTGGAAGTGCCCAGCGCCAGAAAAACTTAACCAGGGTGATTCGTTTAATCTCACACAAGCTTTGGAAAGAATATACCCCTTACTATGAAGATGCACTGCAACAGACCTGGGTGTATTTCTGCCAAAATATCTGTGAAGGGAATACCGGCGAAGCTTATGACCCCAGTCGCAGCAGTGTCATCACCTGGCTGAATACTTACCTGAAACGGCGGCTTCAAGATTTCTACATTGATGCTAAAAAGCAAGAATCGAGAACCGTTACGGGTCAAGCGAAAAGGTCAAAGTCGGGCGATATCGGTGAAACTACTGACCCGGTGGATAATCTGGAAGCAACTCCGGATGTTCCCCCCTTATTGGACGACATCAGAAAATGGGTGGAAGCAGATCCTCAAGGTGAGTTGTGCCGCACGCACATTGCCGGTCGTCCAGAAGTGAATGCCCAAGTGTTGATTTTGCGACGCTTACCCCCAGAAGCCAGTTGGAAAGAGCTTTCAGCGGAATTTAACCTCCCCATTTCCACATTGAGCAGTTTTTATCAGCGTCAATGTATCTCTCGCTTGCGTAAATTTGGTGAATCGGAGGGATATCTATAAATAAAGGAGCTTCCCAACTATGACTTACAATACCCATGAGCTAGAAGATTTTGCCCTACCGTTGCCGATTACCCAAGCCGCACGCAGGCTAGCACAGCAGTTTGCCACTCAGCAGCCGACACCACACAAAGCAGAGCAAGTTCTGTTGAATACCCTATCTGTCTTTGTGGTGAATGATTACTTGCAGATGATGGGGATTCCCACCAATCTTGCAGCCAGTGACAGCTGGAATCCCATCGTGCGCTTATGTTCTGATGTCGCTGACCTGGAAGTGCCGGGAATCGGTCGATTAGAATGTCGTCCTTTGAGAAGCACAGAACAAATCTGCCACATTCCCCCCGAAGTTTGGTCAGACCGGATTGGCTATGTGATGGTTCAAATCGATGAATCGCTGCGGGAAGCAAGTGTGTTGGGATTTACCCCAAGCATCGCTACCTCAGAGTTGCCTATCAGCCAATTGCGATCGCCTGAAGATTTAATCGATCGCTTGCAGCAACTGATGCATCCTGCTACAGTAGCGCCTGCATCGTCCCTCAACCGTTCTTTCAGCAGAACTCAAGCGAACTTGAGCCAATGGTTCAACAATGTTTTTGAAGCCGGTTGGCAAACAGTTGAAACTTTGTTAACGCCTGCATCAAATCTAGCCTTTAGTTTTAGAGGCGATGTAGTTGCTCCCAGTTTGGAACAGCCAGAAGCTGCCGTTCGCAAAGCGAAATTGATAGACTTAGGGATAGAGATTGCCGACCTTTCTGTTGCTTTAGTTGTTGAAATCAATCCAGAATCTGAGGAGAAAACGAATATTCTTCTTCAGGTGCATCCTACTGGCAGTCAAACTTATCTGCCACCTTCCCTCAAATTGATTGTACTCAATGATGGCTCTAATTTTCTAGAAGCCGAGTCCAGAAATGCAGATGATTACATTCAATTAGAGTTCAGTGGTTCCCCTGGAGAACAGTTTAGCGTTAGAGTCGCTTTGGGGAATGCCAGCATTCAAGAAGACTTTGTTATTTAGCGATTATTTGTAAACTTGCTGCATCTCTTGTAATAATGCAAGATTGATTTTTCCATTTATCTGGAAATGCATCATACATTTAATTGCTGAAAACTAATCGTCCTACTGTCAAAATGGTTAAATTAGTTGTTATTAAGCTATGGAGTGGTTCTTTTGAAGATGGTTTCCAAGTCACATTACAGATTGGGAATGATAGCGAACGACCTTCCATAGAAATCGTCGGAATGTTACCTCCAGCCCCAGAAATTCCCCAACACTACACCATCTGGACAACCGCTTATCGTCGCTTGGGAGCGCAATATAGACTAGAAGCAAAAACCAGACAATCGACTAATGTTGCCAAGATTGATGACTGTAGTTTGGCAGCTAATGTATTGCGCGATCGCTTGAATCTTTGGCTGAATTCGGAACCGTTTCGGGCAATTCGAGAAAAACTACTAGAACAATTAGTCCCTACCGATGAAATTCGGTTCATTATCCAAACCGAAGACGTTCAGCTACGGAAATTACCTTGGCATCTTTGGGAATTATGCGATCGCTATCCAAAAGCAGAAATCGCCTTAAGCGCCCCAGTCTACGAACGTGTAGAACAACTCTCATCGCCTATCGAGAAGGTGAGAATTTTAGCAATTTTGGGGAATAGTGCGGGAATTAATACCCAAGCCGATCGCATTTTATTAGAGCAATTACCCGACGCGGAACTCAGATTTCTGGTAGAGCCACAACGGGAAGAATTAACCGAACAGCTTTGGAAACAAGGCTGGGATATTTTATTTTTTGCAGGTCATAGTTCAAGCCATAAGAATGGTGAGACGGGACAAATTTATATTAATCAAACAGAAAGCTTATCGATTGAAGAACTAAAATATGCATTAAAAAAAGCGGTTGAACGCGGATTAAAAATAGCTATTTTCAACTCTTGTGATGGGTTGGGTTTGGCAAAAAATTTGGCTTCTTTACAGATTCCACAAATTATTGTGATGCGGGAGCCTGTACCGGATAAGGTTGCACAAGAATTTTTGAAGTCTTTTCTAGAAGCCTTCGCTCGTGGTGAGTCGTTTTATTTAGCAGTACGGGAAGCACGGGAAAGATTGCAAGGACTAGAAGCTAAATTCCCTTGCGCGACTTGGTTGCCAATCGTTTGCCAAAATCCGGCTGTATTGCCACCAACTTGGCAAGGAGTTGTCGGGAAAAGGAAAGAAGAATTGCCGATTCTCGATTCCCCTCTGCCATCCCCCTCCCGAACCTCCCAGACTCAATCTCAAAACTGGCGGGGACGACTTCGGGTAGCGTTGCTTGCCAGCGTGGCTGTCACATCATTGATCGCTCTGGTGCGGCATCAGGGAATGCTGCAATCAATGGAATTAAAAGCTTTTGACCAAATAGTGATGCTGCGACCAGATGAAAAGCCAGATCCGCGCCTTTTGGTGGTCACAATTACTGAAGCAGATGTTCAAGCTCAGAATCCAGAACAAAGGCGTGGGTCGTTGTCAGATCCGGCACTGAATCAATTGTTGCAGAAACTAGAGCAGTATAAACCGCGAGCGATTGGCTTAGATATTTATCGAGATTTTCCGGCATTACCTAGTCAGAAAGATTTAGCCAGTCGGTTACGCAAAAGCGATCGCTTAATTGGTATTTGCAAAGTCAGCGATCCCCAGGCGGGTGAACCGGGGATTCCAGCACCGCCAGAAATCCCGACAGAACGTTTAGGGTTTAGCGATTTTATGGTCGATTCAGATGGGGTGGTTCGTCGCCATCTGTTATCGCTGAAACCAGACCCCGCCTCACCCTGTACGGCTTACTACGCTTTCAGCGCCCAATTGGCATTCCGTTACTTAGCGGCAGAAGGCATTGTACCGACTATCAATTCAGAGGGGTTCTTGCAGCTGGGTAAGGTGGTTTTTAAGCCTTTGGAGAGCTTTACAGGTGGCTACCAAGGAACCGATGCCTGGGGTCATCAAGTGCTGCTGAATTATCGCTCCCACCGTTCCCCAGAAAATGTTGCCGATCGAGTGACTCTCAAAGAAGTCGTCAACGGTCAGATCGATCCCAATTCAATCAAGGATCGCATTGTTTTGATCGGCACGAGCGCTAATAGTTTTCATGACTATTGGCTCACACCCTACGGTCAGGGTCAGTGGTCTGAAAAGCAAATGCCGGGAGTATTTGTGCAAGCGCAAATGGTGAGTCAAATGATTAGTGCAGTTAAAGATGGGCGATCGCTATTATGGGTGTGGCCTCAGTGGGGCGAAGTTTTTTGGATTTGGGGCTGGTCTTTACTGGGAGGATTGTTCGTCTGCTATCTCAAGTCCCCGCTACACTTGGGGATAGCGATCGCCGCAGCCCAAATCTTGTTGTATGGTTTATGCTTGGCACTGTTAGTAAAAAGCAGTTGTTGGGTACCGCTGGTTCCACCCGCCCTAGCCTTGGTAGCGACCAGCACTAGCGTAGCCGTATATGCAACCTTTCGAGCTAGACGATAGTCACTGACATTAAAATTTCTTCGACTAGCTATATGAAGTTACCTTTTAATCAGATAATCCTTGCCAGAGCGATCGCCCAGCGTGCTGGATGGCAGACGACCCTCTTCCTGGTTACTTTGATCGGCAGCTTGACGCAAATCCCAGTAAAACCCGCCTTCCCAGAAGTCTCAACCGTATCCACTGCGCCACCACCGCCAGTAGACCGTAGCGCCCCCGCTGGACGACAGCGAGGCGGTGCTAGCCGTAGCCCCGGCAGCCTTCTGTTCAACGCGCCACCACCGCCCGCAGACCGCAGCGCCCCCGCTGGACGACAGCGAGGAGGTGCTAGCCGTGGTGGCACCTGTCCAGCAGTGATAGGCGAGGAGCCTCTGACTGCCTTGGTGCCTGCCACTGAGAGAAGTTTGAATGAAGGACAATCTGGGAACTCAGGCTTAAAAACCTTTGAGTCCGTTTGGGCATTAACGGCTGCTGAGTCTCCTACCTTCTGGTATTACGTTCCTTATGCGCTCACATCCGACCTGCCTGTGGAATTCATCCTACAGGATGACCAGGGTAACAATGTCTATAAAACCAAGTTCATCGCATCCCAAAAGCAGCCTGGTGTAGTCAAAGTGCGTCTTCCTGCTACAGTAGCGCCGCTAGAAGTTGGCAAGATGTACCGTTGGTTTTTTATGATTGATTGCGATCCGGATGCTCCACCCTTGGTTGAAGGCTCCGTTCAACGGATTGCACCTTCTGCCACTTTGAAGAGTCAGTTACAGAAAGCAACCCCACGGGAGCGTGTGGTTCTTTATGCCAAACAAGGAATCTGGCATGATGCCCTCACTGCTCTTGCTGAACTCCGCATTGCGAATCCAAAAGATGCTGCCCTGACTGCTGACTGGGTAAGTTTATTAAACTCTGGTGGCTTGGAAGCGATCGCTCAAGAACCTGTAATCGATTGCTGCACCGCTCAACAACAGTAAACAAACAAGTCTAATTTTGCCTAGATCGCAGATTATGCGGTAATTCTTCGCGGTTACCGCATAACCCCAAAGGATTTACCCCTTTGGGGTTATGCCTCGTTAGTCATAGAGTGTCGGTAAAGAATTTAATTTATTGATAAAAATTAACTCTTAAAAACTAAATAAATAAATACTGCTAGATTCAACCGTACTTCAATGACTCGATTTCACTTTTGCCCAAAAAATACCAGGGTAAGCGCATCTAAATATGAGTGTTAAATATACTAAGTATTAGGCTAATGAGAACGGCTATTAATCTGAAAGAAGGGGCTATCTCATGGTATCAGGCTTAGACTCCGGTACACCACGTCACCACTTAAATTCAGTAAGTGTAGCCTCAGTTAATGCATTGACTGAGCGGATGCAGAGCTATTTTAGCGAGATAAAAGACCTGCGCGTACAACGAAGCCGCGCCCACAAGCAGGTAGATATCCTCGCATTGAAAAGCGGCAAGAGGAGTGCGTCCCAGTTTCTCAACTACCACTCCTGCATAACCAACAAGATTGGGCGGGACGCAAATTTGTTGTTATGGTGGTGCGGGTACGTCATCTTTGGAACAAAACCACCCATGAGGTACAGTTTTATCTAACCAGCTTGGAGAGCGATGCCCACAAGCTGGGGCAAGCGATTTACCTTCATTGGGGCATTGAGAATGGTTTCCATTGGACAATGGACGTTACTTTCACGCGAAGATGATTGCCGTGTTCGTAATTGTCATGCACTACAAAACCTGGCGATATTAAGACGAATTGCACTCAATGCTCTAAATCGAGAACAGTCTTTAAGGGCGTAGTACCCGCCAAAAATCGCGATCGAGCCGCAATGGATAATAATTCTATGCTCAAGATTCTTGCTGCTTGTCTACCCCAACTTGATGATTTTAAACCCGCTTGTCAATAGCATTTGAGATGCGCTTACCCTGATTAACAATCGACCGAGAAAATGTCTTGACTATCTAACCCCTTGTGAGATATTTTATGGAAGAAGATCAGCGAGTGATGCACTTCAGACTTAAATAGACGTTGTCCTTAAAATAGTAGGAAGCTTCGGCGTCGTATATTTCAACACTGAAATCACGGTCAAATCACTAGGTTTTTCAAGGAGTAATTAATATGGCACTTATCAACGGCACTTCGGGAAATGACCCCAATTTAGTGGGGGGTGTAGAAAATGACACCATCTATGGTTTTGCGGGAAATGACAATCTATATGGCAACAATGGGATTGATACCCTTATAGCTGGAGAAGGCAATGACCTTTTAGTTGGAGGTGCTGGTTTTGACACTCTCACTGGAGGTGCTGGCAATGATGTCTTCAGATTTAACAGCGTTATTAGCTGGGGCATACAGCCGGGATATGGGCATTATGTCCAAAGTCAGGATGGTTTTGACATCATTACAGACTTTAATCCACTTCAGGATACTATCCAGAGTTATGTGCCTGCTACTCCTTACATTCCTGCCCATTTTCAACACATTACAGGCGTACCCATCTGACAAATAGAGGCTTAGTCAGCAACTTCACAACGCTTGAAATTGGTAATTTTTTGAGCGATCGCGTAACTTTTGCAACTCTATTCGACTCAAGTTTAACCCTTAGCTTCATATAGCAATCCTATTTTAGTTGTGAGATGCTAGCCTTTCAAATCCCCGACTTCTTGGAGAAGTCGGGGATCTCGCCTTCACGAATCATTTAGAACTGCTATAGAATAGTCGCTGTTGTAAATCTGGGTAAATTAGGGAGATATTGAACGCTCAGTTCCCCTTCTTGATTTAAGGTTAGTTAGGGGGAGCAAAAAGGGAGCATCCCGATTTTGCAAATATACCTGGCGATTGGAAATCGCGGCTACACAAACAAAGTCCGCGCAACGCGAGACTTTTGAAACCCGCATAGGCGGGTTTAGTCTGTGTAGATGCGAATTCTATTCGCCCTTTTTACTTCCTAGACATCTTCTTAGCTTTGTTGCAGTGAAATACCAACTAAGTTCTTAACTTAACCTTAATAGAGACAACTCCGTCAACCCTAAAAGCTGGCTTCAGCCAACTTAGCAGTTGGGGCTGGTATGCTCGTTGGCAATAGTAGGGGTGCTTTTCAAAGTCAGCCGCGTATGTGCCCAAATCTTACCCGATGAAACTTTAGGAACCGAAAGTTCTGTAGTAGTACCTCTTGCTCCTGGCTACCCAGTTGAACTCATCTTTGGCGGAGCAACGCGGGGTGCCAATTTGTTCCACAGTTTTCAACAATTCGACATTGGGGAAATCCGAGCCGCCTATTTTCTTCCTCCTCCAGAAATTAAAAACATACTGAGTCGAGTGACAGGAGGGAGTCGTTCCGAGATTCTGGGAACCCTGGGGGTAATTGGCGATGCCAACCTATTTTTAATTAACCCCAATGGGATTATCTTTGGGCAAAAGGCTTCTCTAGATATCGGTGGTTCGTTTGTGGCGACGACAGCGAATGCAATTGCTTTTGACACTCAGGGTTTTTTCAGTGCTTCTGCACCTAATGTTCCCCCAATTCTGACTGTCAATCCTTCGGCTTTTCTATTTAATCAAATTGCAGCTAAGTCAATTACCATTCAATCTGCGTCAGGTTTACAAGTTCCTGATGGTCGGAGTTTGTTGTTAGTGGGCGGGAATATAGAATTGCAAGCAGGGCAATTAAAAGCTCCCGGCGGTAGCATCAAGTTGGGAGGAGTGGCAGAAGCAGCAACCGTAGGGCTAAAGATTGATGGTAACAATCTGCATTTGAGTTTTCCGGCAGGAGTCCAACTAGCAAATATCTCCCTAACGGAAAAAGCCATTGTTGATACCAGTGGTGAGGGCAGCGGTGCTATCCAGCTTTCAGGCAAGCGGATTACGCTCACCGATGGCTCAAAAATTGAGGCGAATACCATCGGGTCAGAACCAGGGGGGACGATTACCGTAACCGCAGAGTCCCTAGAAGTGTTAGCAGGAAGCCGCCTGTTAACTCAAACTATCGGGGATGGAGCGGCTGGAGACTTAACAATTGAAACTAGGCAGTTGATTGTTAAAGATGGGGCACAGGTAGGAAGTGTTACTTTTAGCACGGGTCAGGGGGGAACGTTAACCGTATCTGCCTCAAAGTTCGTGCAATTGATTGGTACTTCAGCGGATGGAGTGGATGTCAGCGGCTTGTTTACTCAAACTGAAGGTGCTGGAGCCGCTGGAAACTTGACGCTGAAAACGGGTCAGTTGACTGTCAAAGATGGGGCGCAGGTCTCAGTTTCTACGGTTGATGCAGGTCAGGGCGGAAAATTGAGTGTCACCGCACAACAGTCCGTACAATTGATTGGCACCTCCGCAAATGGTAATCCTAGCGGTTTGTTTGCGGTGACTCAAGGCGGCTCCGGAGCTGCTGGAGACTTGACGGTTGAAACGGGACAGTTAATTGTCCAGGATGGGGCACAGGTTTCGGCTTCTACTTTTGGCGGGGCGACAGGCAAAGGCGGAACGTTGAATATCACCGCAGATTCGGTGCAACTGATGGGAACATCAACAAATAGTCAGTTTAGAAGCGGCTTGTTGGTGGGGACGGCAGGTACTGCTGCGGCTGGAGACTTGACGGTTGAAACGGGACAGTTGACTGTCCAAAATGGAGCGGTGGTGTCGGCGGGAACTTTAGGTCAGGGTCAGGGAGGAAAATTGACCATCACCGCCAAGAAGTCGGTGCAATTGGTGGGAACATCGGCAGATGGGCAGTTTTTCAGTAGCTTGCTGACTCAAACATCAGGTGCTGGAGCCGCCGGAGACTTAAAAATTGCGACGGGGCAGTTAATTGTCCAAGATGGCGCTCAAGTCAATGTCAGCAGCCAAGGGACAGGAAATGCAGGCAATCTAGAAATCGAGGCAGGTTCCATTCTTTTAGACAATAAAGCCGCCCTCACCGCGACAACCAAATCGGGAAATGGCGGCAATATTACCTTACAGGTGCAGGATTTATTGCAGTTGCGCCACGGTAGTAGCATTTCCACCACTGCTGGCACCGATAAGGCGGGTGGAAACGGCGGCAATATGGAGATAGATGCTAAATTTATCGTCGCTGTCCCTGCGGAAAATAGCGATATTACCGCCAATGCCTTTGAGGGTCGGGGAGGTAATATCAATATCACCACTTCTGGCATCTTTGGCACCCAGTTTCGCCCCCGCCTCACTCCAGAAAGTGACATCACTGCGAGTTCGGAATTTGGTGTAGATGGCGCAGTCAACATCAACACCTTGGAGGTCGATCCGAGTCGCGGGTTAGCTACTTTGCCAACAGAATTGGTCGATGCTTCTGGATTGATTGCACAAACTTGTCCGGCAAGTGGAAATCAAGTTGCTAGTTCTTTTACAGTGACCGGAAGCGGTGGATTGCCGGATAATCCTGGTGACGCTAGAAGTAGCAACGCCGTTTGGACAGATTGGCGAATTTCTCAAAACAGTCGTCCGAATCGGCTCATCCACGCTGCAAAAGCTTCCATTCGCTCAAGTTCTACGGTTGCCATATCTCAGGCTAATTCCACAGCAATGCCTTTAGTGGAAGCGACTGGATGGGGGAGAAATCATCAAGGTGAAGTCGTTCTGATGGCTGCTGTTTCTTCCTCTCCCGATATAGAGTTGGTGTCGCAGTGCGATCGCTAATTGCGTCTTGATGATTCAGTGTCAGCGAGCCATTCCATTTATTGATAAAGGTTAAACATGAGTATTGATATCAGTAGGCTGTGCTAGGCTATTGCGTGAATATACGGAAATGTTACTGCCAAGTAACGCTAGCCCCAATGTTAATTCGCAGAGTGCTTCGACCACTGCATCGCCACCCTTGTTGGATAAGAAGCGCGATCGGGCTGGGTATTATCGCCGCTATTAGCGATCGCGCGATCGCCCAGAACATCACCCTTGATGGCAGCCTCGGCTCCGCAAAAACCTTAACTGGCCCCAATTACGTTATTCCTCAATCAGTGGGTCAAACCGTCGGCACTAATCTGTTCCACAGCTTTGGAAAATTTAGCCTCAACGCAGGCGAGGTAGCTCGTTTTAGCAGCGCCGCCAATATCCAGAATATTCTGTCCCGTGTCACAGGTGGTCCCTCCTTGATTAACGGCTCAATCTTCACTGAGAGTCGGCAGGTCAACTTTTTCTTGATCAATCCCAGTGGCATTCAGTTCGGGCCAAAGGCTCAACTCAATGTAGGCAGTGCCACCAGAGGCTCTTTTGTTGCCACCACTCTAGATGCTCTGGTGTGGGCTGATGGTAGCCAGTTTAGCGCTACCAATCCAGGTGGATCGAATAGCTTGCTGACGATTGTTGGCGATCCCAGTGGGTTTATCTCTTCACAAACACTGCCTAAACCAATCGTGGGTTCTGCTAGCACCCTGAAAGTCTCAGAAAATCAGAGTTTGTTGTTATTAGGCGGTGATGTGAGTTGGAAGGGCGGGCTTTTGCAGGCGCGGGGTGGTCGAGTCGAGTTGGCAGGATTCGCAGAACCAGGAACCGTCAAGCTGAATGTAGAGGGCAATCGTTTGCGCTTGAAATTTCTAGATAACGTCGTCCAAGCAGATATATCCCTGACGAATAAAGCAGTCATTGATGTCAGTGGTCAGGGCAGCGGTGCGATCCAGCTTTCAGGCAGACAGGTGACATTCAGCGATGAGTCAAAAATTTCTGCAAATACGTTGGGGAATCGAAATGGGCAAGGAATCTTTATTCAGGCTGTACGGCTAACAATTCAGGGTGGTTCTCAGGTATCTGCAACTACCACCGGCAAGGGGAAGGGCGGGATTATCGACATCAATGCCTCTAATTCGGTAGAACTGATTGGCACCTCAGCGGATGGTCAAAAACCCAGCAAACTAGCAAGTGATGTTAAAGACGCAGCGGGAGATGCGGGAAACTTGACAATTACGACCCAGCAATTGCTGGTTCGGGATGGGGCGCGGATATCAGCGAGTGGTTCGGGAACGGGGCAGGGAGGGAGTATCAACGTTTATGCCACTGATTTGGTGGAACTGAGTGGCACCGCACCCAGCGATCGCCGTCCCAGTGGATTGTCGGTTCAAACTTCTAGAGGCAATGGTAAAGCCGGAAACTTAACGATTACCACCAGGCAATTGATTATCCGGAATGGGGCAGAAGTCTCTGCGGCTACTTTTGGGGCAGGTTTTGGGGGAAATGTGGAGGTAAATGCCTCTGAGTTGGTGGAACTGATTGGGACTTCAGCGAATGGAAAGCTTCGCAGCAGATTGTTTGCTGGCACTGGCAACCCCTCCGATGTCATCCGAGACGGAGATGGTTCCTCATCCGATACCAGTAATCTTCCTGCCTTTTCTACCGGAGATGGGGGAAGTCTGACCGTGAAAACTCAGTTGTTAACGGTTCGGGATGGGGCACAAATATCTGTAGGTAGTCAGGGGTTAGGAAAGGCAGGCGAACTCGAAATTGACTCCCGCTCTATCCTGCTGGACAATGGGGCAACCCTCAACGCTGAAACCGTATCAGGTGACGGCGGGAATATTAGATTGCGAGTGCAAGACTTATTATTGCTGCGCCGCAATAGTAACATCTCCACTACTGCTGGCACCGATAAGGCGGGTGGAAACGGCGGCAATATGGAGATAGATGCCAAATTTATCGTCGCCGTCCCGGCTGAAAATAGCGATATTACCGCCAATGCCTTCAAAGGTCGGGGAGGGAATATCAATATCACCACTTCTGGTATCTTTGGTACCCAGTTGCGATCGCGCCCAACCTCCAAAAGTGACATCACCGTGAGTTCGGAATTTGGTGTAGATGGCACCGTACAAATTAATACGCTGGATGTCGATCCAAGTCGCGGGTTAGCTACTTTACCAGCAGAGTTAGTCGATGCTTCTGGATTGGTGGCACAAACTTGTCCGGCGAGTGGAAGCAACGTCGCTAGTTCTTTTACCGTGACCGGAAGCGGGGGATTGCCGGATAATCCTGGTGACGCTAGAAGTAGCAACGCCGTTTGGACAGATTGGCGAATTTCTCAAACCAGCCGCCCGAATCGGCTCATCCACGCTGCACAAGCTTCCACTCACTCAAGAAACGATGTTGCCATACACTCAAACAACTTGATAAAAGAGCAGGTAGAAGCACAAGGTTGGGTGAAAAACGAGAAAGGCGAAGTCGTTCTCACCGCTTCTGTTCCGTATGACTCTCATCGTTCCAGGCTAACGACCGCTAAGTGTCATGTGCCGTAATCTTTCTCATCGCTTATTGTATCTTCGGCTCATAGCAATACTGAGTATCTGCTTGACGGCTCCAGCAGCGCGATCGCTTCCTGAAACGATTGACTCGGCTCAAGTTCCTCAGCTTCCGCAAAATTCCCCCTTACCGCAACTCCCTCCGCCACAAGACATCCTTCCATCCCCGCCATCTCCCTCGCCTACCCCGCTTCCCTCACCAGATGCCCCACTACCGCCGCCAGAAGACTTACTCCAGTCCCCTACCCAGCCTCCCCCTGACGAGGAGACACCGGTGGGGACTTACCTCGTCAACATCACGGTGGAAAAGTTTGAATTCATTGGCAATACAGCTTTCAGTTCCCAAAAGCTAGCGGAAATTACGAAGCCTTTCACCAATCGACCGATTTCTTTTGCCGAACTGCTGCAAGCTCGGACTGCTGTCACCGAGTTTTACATCAACCAAGGATATATTACTTCTGGTGCCCTGATTCCAGCCGACCAAACGATTCAGGGAGGCGTCGTCACCATTCAGGTAGTCGAAGGCGGCTTAGAAGGGATTAAAATTAGTGGCACGCGACGGTTAAATCCCAACTACGTGCGATCGCGTTTGGCTGTCGCCACATCAAAGCCTCTAAATCAGGAACGTCTCTTAGAAGCATTGCAACTGCTGCAACTCAATCCGCTGATTGCCAACTTATCCGCCGAACTCTCAGCGGGATCGCGTCCGGGATTGAGTTTGCTGGAGGTGCGGGTTACTGAGGCGAAGACTTTTAGCACCCAAATCGGCATCGATAACGGTCGTTCTCCCAGTGTGGGCAGCTTCCGACGCCGATTGCAAGTGAATGAGGCGAATTTATTTGGTTTGGGAGATGGTTTAAGCATTGCCTACAGCAATACGGATGGCAGCGATAGCTTCGATACTTCCTATACAATTCCGATTAATCCTTACAATGGCACGCTCAGCGTTAGCTATGGCACCACATCCAGCGATGTCATTGAGCCACCCTTCGACCGACTCGATATTTATGCCGCCTCACGCTACTATGAATTGACGCTGCGCCAGCCAATTGTTCAAACCCCCAGCCAAGAATTCACTGTCGGTTTAACAGCATCTCGGCGGGAAAGCGAAACTTCTTTGCTAGAGATTCCGTTTCCGCTGTCGGCGGGCGCTGATGACGAGGGACGCACTCGGATATCAGCCTTGCGATTTTTTCAGGAATGGACGCGAACAGGTAGTCGCGAAGTCATTGCATTGCGATCGCAATTTAATATCGGACTCGGTGCCTTTGATGCCACTATCAACGAATCTGCGCCCGATAGCCGCTTTTATTCATGGCAAGGACAAGCCCAATGGGTACGCCTCCTAGCACCAGAAACGTTGCTATTAGTGCGTGGCAATGTGCAACTAGCAGATAGAACGCTAGTCCCTTTAGAACAATTTGGTTTAGGCGGCTTAGAAAGCGTCCGGGGTTATCGTCAAGATGTTCTGCTGACGGATAACGGAGTCTTGCTGAGTGCAGAACTTCAGTACCCTGTGCTGCGCGTCCCCCAAGTGCAGGGTGTTCTACAAATCATTCCGTTCGTCGATTTTGGCACCGCCTGGAACAGTTCGGGCAGAGAAGATCCAGATCCCAACAGACTTTTATCTGTTGGTTTAGGATTGCAGTGGCGACAATCACCACGCTTCAGCGCCCGCTTGGACTGGGGAATTCCTTTAGTGAATCTCTCTTCGAGGGAAAGAACATGGCAAGAAAACGGTCTGTACTTTTCCGTGCAGTACAATCCTTTCTAAAGTACGGGCTTTTCGGATTAATTTTGACCCTTTTGCTTTCCTGGGGTCAAAAGGCGAACTCTCATTCGCTGCTGTTGGCAAGTCAATACGGGCACGGCAATGCCGTGTCCATACATGGTCAGGCGTTACCTTCAAGGGATACCTCTGCCCCAAAGAGTCTCGATCCCCCCTTACCCCCCTTAAAAAGGGGGGCAGGAGAGGCGCAAAGAATTCTTCCCCCTTCCCTACGAGGGAAGGGGGTTAGGGGGATAGGTTTCCCCAATTCGAGAAGGATGGCATTAGACGCTACCGAACTAAGTTCCAATGCAACTCAAGTACAACAGGGACGAGAATTTTATGAAAGTGGACAGTTTGTTGAGGCGGTAAGGATTTGGCAACAAGCGGCAAAAACTTTTCAAGCTCAAGGAGATACTCTAAATCAAGCTTCTACGTTGAGCTTCCTGTCGTTAGCTTACCAACAACTCGGACAGTGGACGGAGGCAACTGAAGCGATCGCAAGCAGTCTGAAACTATTAGAAGCGATAAAATCTACCAACAAAGACCACTTGCCAGTTCTCGCCCAAGCTTTTAATATCCAAGGACAGCTGCAATTGGCACTCGGACAAGCGGAACAAGCTCTCTTGACTTGGGAACAAGCGGCGGCTATTTATACTCAAGCAGGCGATAAGGCGGGAATTACTGGTAGCTTAATTAACCAAAGCTTAGCGCTGCAATCTTTAGGGCGTTATCGTCAAGCGGCGAAGACGTTAACTCAGGTAGAGGAGACGCTGGCTAATCAACCAAATACCATGAAGGCGATCGCCCTCAGTTCGCTTGGCAACACTCTCCGCATCGTTGGCGATTTAGAGAAGTCCCGGCAGGTTTTGCAGCAAAGTTTGGATGTCGCCCAGCAACTAAATTCTCCTCCAGATATTAGTGCAGCGTTGCTGGGTTTAGGGAATACCGCGCGATCGCAACAGGATACCGAAGCGGCTTTAAAGTTTTATCAACAGGCTGAATCAACCGCTCCTTCACCAATGACCCGCAACCAAGCCAAACTGAATCAATTGAGTTTGTTGCTAGAAACGAAGCAATTGAGCGCTGCCAAGGCGTTGGGGTCGCAAATGCCAGCGGAAATTGCCAATCTACCACCCAGTCGGACGGCTGTTTATGCCAAGATTAATTTTGCCCAAAGTCTGACGCGACTCAAACAAGCTGACACTGCCAATACTCCCTCTTGGACAGAAATCGGTCAGGTGTTGGCGAATGCAGTTCAACAAGCCAAAAGTATCAAAGATATCCGGGCAGAAGCTTATGCGCTGGGACATCTCGGCGGACTATACGAACAAACTCAGCAATTGCCGAATGCCCAAGACTTGACTCGGCAAGCTTTACTTCTGGCACAATCAATTAACGCCTCAGATATTTCCTATCGTTGGCAATGGCAATTAGGACGCTTATTGAAAGCGCAGGGAAAAACTAAAGATGCGATCGCATCTTATACGGAAGCGGTCAATATTCTACAATCTCTCCGCAGCGATTTAGTCACAATTAATCCTGACGTTCAGTTTTCTTTTCGAGAGGAAGTCGAGCCTATCTATCGGCAGCTTGTCGAGTTGCTATTGCAAACAGAGGGAACTTCAAAGCCGAGTCAAGACAATCTCAAACTAGCCCGTAACACCATTGAATCTCTGCAACTCGCCGAACTCGATAACTTCTTTCGTACCGCTTGTTTGCAAGGCAAGGCAGTACAAATCGACCAAGTTATTGATAAAGACGATCCAACAGCAGCCGTCATTTATCCGATTATTTTGGCAAACCGATTAGAAGTCATTCTCAAGTTGCCTCAACAACCGCTACGCCACTACAAAACTGCTATCAGCCAAAGTGAAGTAGAAAGAATTGCCGGGGAATTGCGAAAGCAACTGACCAAACCTTACACGCTTCGAGAAACTCAATCTTTATCCAAGCAAGTATATGATTGGCTGATTTTACCTGCGTCTAAGGATCTCGCCGCTAGCAACATTAAAACTTTGGTATTTGTCCTAGATGGTTCCTTGCGAAATATCCCGATGGCTGCACTCTACGACGGTCAACAGTACCTTGTCCAAAAGTATGGCGTTGCATTAACTCCAGGCTTGCAGTTACTCGGTCCCAAATCTTTAGAACGGGGAAAAATCAAAGCTTTAACTGCCGGACTAACTGAATCTCGTCAAGGTTTTGCTGCTCTAAGCAATGTGATGCTGGAATTAAATCAGATTAAATCTGTAGTGCCTACTACGGTACTGCTCGATCGGGAATTTACCAGTACCGCTTTCCAAAAAGAAATTAATGCTGTTTCCTTTCCAGTCGTACATCTTGCCACTCACGGTCAATTCAGTTCTAAAGCTGAGGAGACATTTATTTTAACTTGGGATAATCGCATTAATGTCAATCAGTTGGATAATTTACTCCGAATTAGAGATACGAACCGACCGACTGCGATCGAATTACTCGTCCTCAGCGCTTGCCAAACCGCTAGCGGTGACAAACGGGCGGCTTTAGGACTTGCTGGGGTGGCGGTACGAGCTGGGGCACGCAGTACCCTTGCTTCTCTATGGTCGCTGGACGATGAAAGCAGCGCCCTCCTGATGAGTCAGTTTTATCAAGAGTTAACGAATACAAAGGTGACGAAAGCGGAAGCACTCCGGTTTGCCCAGCTGGCTCTGTTGCAGAATCCGCGATACCAGCATCCCCGTTACTGGGCACCCTATGTGTTGGTAGGGAATTGGCTATAGTGGCGGGAAGATTTCAAACAAGAAGGCGCTCTTTAACCGGCGCATCTTCAAGCTGACAGTAAGGGCGACTGTAGCATAGGGGCGACTCTAGAGAGTGCTGAACCAAGAAGTCAGGATCGCTCATTACCTGCTCAGTTGCACCATCGTATACGACCTGACCCTGGCTCAAGACTACAGTGCGATCGCATAACTCCAAGGCTAAATCTAAGTCGTGGGTGGCAATCAGTTGAGTCAGCGGCAATCTTTTTAACAACTCGATCAACTGGCGACGAGAACGGGGATCTAGCTGAGCAGAGGGTTCGTCGAATACCAGCACTTGGGGGTTCATTGCCAGCACGCCGGCGATCGCTATCCGCTTCTTTTCGCCTCCAGATAAATTATCTGTATTCCGCTTTCCATAGCGTTCTGGATCGATATTCACCGCTGCCATCGCCTGAAGCACTCGTGCGGTCAGTTCCTTGTCTCGCAAGCCTTGATTCATCGGGCCAAAGGCAATATCTTCCCAAACGGTGGGCATAAATAACTGATTATCTGGATTCTGAAATACCAGCCCCACAAAATTCCGAATTTTTTGCAAATTCTCGGCTCTGACAGGCCATTCTCCAATGATGATTTCTCCGGCTTCGGGTAAGAGAATTCCATTCAGATGTAACTGCAAAGTGGATTTTCCCGAACCATTGGCTCCGATTAATGCCACTCGTTCCGTTGCTTTAATCGATATATTAATTCCCCTGAGTGCATGAGTTCCGTCGGGGTAGATATAGCTAAGATTTTCGATAAATATTGGATTATGGTGCATCGCAACAATTAAAAATTAAAAATTTTTAGAATAAATAAACCACTTGTCCCAGCAGCGCCAAAATTACGGTTAAGGTTAAAGCCACAATGTCGCGGCGTCCGCCCGACGGCACCTTCTCGACGGGCGGTAGTCCTTGATAACCCCGCGACAGCATTGCCTGATAAACCCGCTCCCCTCGCTCATAGGTGCGGATAAACAGCGATCCCATCATATTGCCAATCACTAGGCGTTGCCAGTGGTTGGTACCCATCAAATTGCGAGAGGCTGCTGCCCGACGCATGGCGTTAACCTCGCCAATCAAGACGCTAATGTAGCGATACATGGATGCGAGAATCGCTACCAGTAGGGGTGGGGTTCGCAAGGCGACTAATCCATTCAGTAGCGCTGGAACAGAAGTGGTTAAAGTAAGTACATTTAGCATCATCAGCGATAGCAGCGCTTTGAGCGTCACGCTACCCAAAACCATCAGCCCGACGGTGGTAATCCGTAACAGTCCCCAAGACCACAGCACCTTGCCGCCGTCCCGAAACAAAGTGCCCAGCAGTACAACGCCAATAAAAGCAAACTCAACGGCGATTCGCTTCAGCAGGATGCTCCAAGTAACCCGACTCAGCAGGATGATGCCTAGCATGCCTAACCCATAGATGGCCCAAGTCCACCAGCGTCCGTTTGGCGTTAGGGCGATCGCAAATACAATCAGTAGCGTACACAGGATTCGAGTTCGGGGTGCTAATGAGTGCCAGAGACTTTTGCGATCGCTATCGACATCTAGTTGAACGGCAATAATGTGCAGCAGCATTCGCTTCAGTTCCTATCTATCCAGGGGCGGCTCTGGATTGTCAGAGGACGAGGGTGCTTCATAGTCTGGGGAAGATGAACTGGAATTGCGAACCACCAGCTTGCCAATCCCCCAAGCTAAACCAAATGTTGTTAAGGTTCCAATCAAACCTGCTAAGGGCGTGGCGAGACCTTCCGGTACGCCTCTGAGGGCATATTCTTCAAAAACAGCGTAAAAGGGGAGTTTTTGGGCGGGTGCTTCTTCGGCGGCTTTATCCTCAAACTTTAGATCCTGAGAGACTCGGTCTAATCCGTCTGGATCTGAGCTAGCGAATGGAGACAGAAAAATTGCAATCAGCAAGGCAACACCCAATCCAGTGATGACAAAAGCACGGTTGCGTTCCCGTGAGAGGTTACTACTCATAAACGTTTCATCCCTATCCCTATATAACTAAATGCACGCAGTGCTTAACGCTGTGAAAGCGAACGAGATGCAGTGGAAACAGCTCGGCGGGGTGGATCGAACAACAAATCGGGACGCGATCGCCATACATAACTCACTGCTACGACGGTAATCAGTGATTCTCCTATGCCGATTAGCACGTGCCAAAATGCCATTGCTGATACTGCTACCCCAAAGGGCACTGTCCCGGACAAAGCCAGTTGTACTGCTGTCAAAATTGAGGCAACAAACACGCTTATCCAAGCTGCAACTGCCGTACCCACTAACATTCCCCGCCAGCTATCCCGCCCGAAGGCAAACCGAATTGTTTTGTAGAGGTAGTAACCAGCAAAGGTGCCAATGAGTCCCATATTGGTGATGTTGGCTCCTAGCACGGTCAGTCCACCATCTTGAAACAAGACTGCCTGCACGATGAAGACTGCCACCATGACTAGCGATCCCGCCCACGGGCCAAGTAAAACTCCCGCTAGCGTCCCACCCAACAGGTGCCCGGAGGTGCCCCCTGGAATCGGGAAATTAATCATTTGGGCGGCAAAAATAAAGGCTCCACACACCCCCATCAGCGGTACTGCCCGTTCCTTATAGTCAGCCTGGACTCGATTCAGAGCGAGTGCAATCAGTCCGATGGCGAGTACCCATGTCACGAGGCTAACGGGCAAGCTCAAGAAGCCATCTGGAATGTGCAAGGCTAACTGTGGCTGTATTATCCAATGCAGCCAGCTAGAGGAAGGAATACTAGGGAGCAGGGCTGTAATTATCATTAAAAATTGTCCTTTACTGCCAGATTATTTAATAAATCCAACCCTCTAATAAAACATAAATTTTTCAAAAAAAGCAATGCGATAGGGGGGCATTGAGGATTTTTAAGTTAATCATTGTATGGTGAACAAATTTATTACTTTTGGCATAATTTGAAGGAATACTCCTCCTCTCTAAGACTGAGATTCAGAAAATCTGCGATCGCATCTGCGCGTCCGGGCATTGCGGAATCAAAAAATGATGTTGTCGGGGTACCCTTTAACGAGTGCTGGACTTTTCCCAAAGCACTTTCCCTACATCATTTCCCCAATTAGTAAGGCTTAACTTGCCGAGTCTTTGCTGCTTAAAACGCGGATGAATTCGAGGGGTAAGCCGTCGGTATCGGCAATGAAAGCAACTTCGTAGACGCTTGAGCCGATCATTTGCTGAGTTGGCTCTAAAAGTACCTTCAGGGGTACAAACTGCTCTGGATCGGTCTGTGCTGCCTCATCAAAGCGTTCTTTTAAGTGATTTAACCAACTAGGCAAATCAGATGCAGCGTCGGTAATATCAAAGGACAAATGGTAGTAACCGACGTAATGCTCATCTCCAAAGGCGTCGGCGGCTGGTTTCGGTTCGGGAATCTGGATTAACTCAATGCGTCCGAGACTACCTTCCATCCAGCAGGCGAGGGTGATTCCGGCGGTGAAGCGTTCAGAAACAATAAATCCTAGCTGTTCGTAGAATGCGATCGCCCGATGAATATTTGCCGTCCGAATCGAAGCGTGATGCATTATTTTTGTCCTTTGTCAATGGTCATTTGTCCTTTGGTCTGTGCCAATGACTAATCACCATTACTCAAACAATCGGAAATAGGGATATCGCACCGGGATACCCGGTTCTTTTTCCAAATCGAAATTAATCACTTCCCAGCAGGGTTCTTCTTCTGGTTCCGGGCTAAACTCTACCGGCAAGCCATATAGCCTGGGTCGCGGCGGATCTGACTGCCCCCGCCAAGGGGTGCTGCGTTCCAGATAAGCACTAATTAACTCCCGATAGCGGCTGGCAATAATGACTCGCGTCGCTCGGTAGCCTTGAGTATACAGCCGGTCTAGGGCTTCGTGAATTTCAAACCGAATCCCATCCGGATGCGTGTGCTGCCGGTACCATTCATCATCCCACCTACGCCAGTGACGCCCAGACTGTAAATGAATCAGTTCACCAGTCTTGGGATCTGCCTCAAAGGCACCATGACGCGGACACAGATAAGTATCAGTCAGCGTCAATGCCGGAATTGTCTGGCGGCAATGGGGGCACTGAATTTCCGGGCCAAAGATAGGGTACTGTAAGCCTAGATTCATCATTGAGTGTGTATCGGCATTCTATTCTCTGTCCAACGGTGCCAGTGGCTTTATTATATCTGTGTAGGTGAAGCTTCGCCCTCAGCATAAAGTGTGTGCCTTGATTCAGTTACTTAGCGCATCTTGTGAGCAATTTAAACCAGTCCTGGTGTTCCTCTAATTCCTATTGGCCTAGCCCGGATCTCTCCTTAGCTGCCTTTGTCGCCCCAAATGCCGTTGTCATGGGTTGGGTAAAGATTTCCGCCGGAGTCAGCATCTGGTTCGGGGCTGTGGTGCGAGGAGATGTGGAACGCATTGAAATTGGAGAACGGACAAATATTCAGGATGGTGCAATTTTGCACGGCGATCCGGGCAAGCCAACGATTTTGGAAGATCATGTAACTATCGGGCATCGCGCTGTGGTTCATTCGGCTCATATTGAACGCGGTTGCCTGATTGGGATTGGCGCTGTGGTGCTAGATGGCGTGCGCGTGGGTGCTGGGAGTATTATCGGTGCTGGCTGCGTGGTGACGAAGGATGTGCCGCCTTTGTCGCTGATGGTGGGGATTCCTGCCAAGCGGGTGCGCGAACTGTCTGAGTCTGAGACGGCAGAATTGATCGAACACGCGAGGCGCTACGAGAAGTTAGCTTTGGTTCATGCAGGCAAGGGGACGGATCTGGGATTTACCACATCCCATTGATGGCTGGTAAAACTGGGAGTCCGGATAACTCAAGCGATGTATAAAACTGTCCCCTTATGCCTAAAAATAAAATATGAGAATTGTTCAAAAATCTTTAAGCAATAAGAGAGGAAATTTCAATGGAGTTTGACTGGCGGGTGTTAATCGTTCTGCTACCAGTTGTCGCAGCAGTGAGCTGGGCAGCGTTCAATATTCTTCCGTATGCCTTGAAACAAATTCAAGGTTTTCTTAACAGATCGTAAACTGCACGCGGCAAGTAGCAAGTAGGGCGGGCGCTGCCTACCCTACTGATTGCTATTTAACATAGCGATCGCTCGATTAATACTTTCCCGCACGGATTGAGCAGAAGCATGGAGGGCAGCGCGTTCGGCGTCTGTCAGTCTGAGTTCTAAGATACTTTCGATCCCGCGACATCCCAGGCGACAGGGGACGCCAATCAAAACATCGTTCAATCCATACTCGCCTTCGAGGTATGCTGCGACTGGGATTAAGCGGGACTGATTGCGTAAAATGGCTTCTACCATCAAGCACGTAGACGAGGCGGGAGCAAAATATGCCCCGCCAGTCTGGATCAATTCGACAATTTCTGCCCCACCATTGCGGGTGCGTTCCACCAAGCGCTCAATTGTGACGGCATCCATCAGTTCTGTAATCGGAATCCCGCTGACAGTGGAGTAACTCGGTAAGGGCACCATCAAATTCCCATGACCGCCCAGTACCATTGTGTGAATATCGGCACTGGCAACCCCCAACTCCATAGCGATAAAGGTTTGAAACCGGGCGGAGTCGAGAACGCCTGCCATGCCCACGATCCGTTCTCGCGGCAGATTGGTGGCAAGCCATGCTAGATACGTCATCACGTCGAGGGGATTGGTGACGACGATGAAGATGGCGTCTGGGGAGTGAGCGATCGCGTTTTTAGCCGCTTCGACTACAATCAAGGCATTCGTCTTCATCAAGTCATCTCGGCTCATCCCTGGCTTGCGAGGCAAACCGGCGGTGATGACGACTACCTCAGATCCGGCTGTATCAGCGTAGTCAGTCGTCCCCACAATCTGGCGATTGTGTTCTATACCTCGTGCTTCCATCAAGTCGAGGGCAAGCCCTTGAGGCAGTCCAGCCACTACATCCAGCAACACCACATCCGCAAGATTTTTTTCGACAATCCGCTGGGCGAGGGTACTGCCAACTTTGCCTGCACCAACAATTGAGACGCGGGGCGACTGGCAGGGAAGCGGGGAGGAAGGGGAAGAGGGCATAGTAAAGAGTGCGATCGCGCTACGGATTCAATTTAGTTATATTTTGACTTTAAGCCAGACAAATCTTCCTGAGCGATCGCTGCACCAGCCGTCCACGGTTTTTTATTGTATTCAAAAGCACCAATATCTGGTTGCTTGCCTACAAACCCATTGGTGTAAGGAGAAATGACCGCACCTTTGTCTACAGCCGCAGAAGTAGAAGTTAGGCGATAGTCGTGCTTGCTTCTATTTACAAACTTTACATCGGGAACACTTATTTGACCCGCCGCATTTTTTTCCATCACAATATTGTTTTCCACTGTCATTCCCGCTGCGGACTGGGTATCTTTAAATTCTTTAGCAATATTATTTTTGAGGATGGTGCCCTTCATATTCAATCGAGACGGTTCCCACCAAATCTCTCCATCTACAGTGTTGTTATACACTTGCCTATTTGTATTTAAACAGGGAGTGCCATGACTGTTAATCGCAATCCCATGCTTGGGAATATTCCACAAAACATTGTGATGCACTACATAGTTAGAACTGTTACCATCCAAGTAAATTCCCATGCTGCCAAAATAATGCAAACTGGGATTGTATTCTGCTTGGCTAT
Source organism: Coleofasciculus sp. H7-2 (assembly GCF_042747725.1). Classification (NCBI taxonomy): domain Bacteria; kingdom Bacillati; phylum Cyanobacteriota; class Cyanophyceae; order Coleofasciculales; family Coleofasciculaceae; genus Coleofasciculus; species Coleofasciculus sp. H7-2. The sequence goes on along the minus strand of NZ_JBHZGO010000086.1, from coordinate 50,330 downwards.
CGTGAATTTTGTTATAGGCAATCTCAGTGCCTTTTCCGTCGTGTCCCCATGCCTGCACCGAACCTCCATCGCTATTTTGACGCCCCATGTTAAAGGCTTCGTTGTACATCACCTTGCCTTGAGTCAATTCATTGATATTGAGCGCGCCCGGAGTTCCTAAATCAAACAGGGTGTTGTACATAATTGTATTGCCTGCGCCTTTAATATGTATAGCGCTGCTAGTACCGGAGTAATTTGTATCGTGGATAACTGAATTAGTAATCTTACTCGAATTGCCTTCTATTCTAATTCCCGATCCCGCCGCATATCTAATTTCACTATTTTTCACTTCGTTGTTATTTCCTCCAAGTAAAATAGCTGGCGATCCTTGGTCGTACCAAAGATGGGGAATCACTGTGAAATTAGAACCATACAAAAGCTTTATTTTATTAATTAAAATATTTGAGCTATTATTTGAGTGAATACCTGCCGCGAAGATATTAATATTTTCTAGGGTTATATTTGATTTATTGTTAATATCAAACGCCCATTGTCTTTTTTTGACTTCTACACGTTTGCTTGCAGGATTACTTCCGTCTATCGTCCATAAATATAAATTTCCCGAAGCATCTCTAAACCATTCTTTCGGTGCATCCAAAGCTTCGTACTTACCCCAAATATAGTAATAATTACCCGCTTTTGGAGCATAGCCTAGAGAGTTTGCATAATATTGATAGTCGCTAAAATTAATAGTTTTAGGGGTGTGGCTGGTAATGGTGCTGGTATGGGGTGCCCAGTTGGGACCAGGAACATGATTGACTTTGGCGTTATTCCAAAAACCAGTAGGAAAGTTACTTAAAGCTTCATCTAAAATTGTGCCGCTGACTCGTGAATTGTCAGGGGCATTTGGGTTGCTAACTGAACCGCCATCAGCTACAGCTTTGTCTTTACTGGTAATTTGTGCTGGGTTTTTGTTAATATTAGGCCATCTTGCCTCCACCATCATTTCATCATTTACAAAAACCTGGTTATTCCCTTCACCTAAATCCCAGTTCATCGTTGCTTTGTAGACTTTTCCGCTGGGGTGATTGTGCAGAGTCCAATTAGAAATCGGGTTCGCGCCGCTAATTGTTACTTTTTCGTTTTGATAAGCTTTGAAAGTAATGGGCTTTCCAGCAGTTCCAGAATTAGTGGGGATAACAGTTTCTCGATAAATCCCTCCTTGAATCAAACAAGTATATCCAGCAGTCGCTACGCTGGCACACTTTTGGATATTTTGAAAGGGTTTAGATAAAGTTCCCGGATTAGAATCTGCTCCAGATGGAGATACATAATAAACTTTTGAGTCTTGTGCAGAAGCTGAACCAGGTAAATTTGTTTTGCTACTAATCAAGACTAGGCATAAGACTGTACTAAAAATCAAAAACAATTTTCCCAGAAAACGAATATTTTTGTTGAGATAATTTATTGCAAAAATAGAGTATATTAATTTAATCATTAAAATTCTTCTTAAACTAAAAATGTACTGATTCCGTATTGAAAATACAGGTAAAAAGATGTGAGCAAGTGAAGTGTAAAAAAATACTTTCTCCAGATAGTTCGCTACTAAAAGTGTTTAAATAAACGATTCGGGAACGATAGAGCGTACTATGCGGTACATCATAGCCCCCTGGAGCTTTACTGGAATCCGTAAAAATTCGGACGATAGAAAAACTTCAGCGTCTCCGGAACGAGAATTTACTGATATATAGCATTCCTAACTGATTTGTAAAACTCTCTATTTCTTTTCTCTGCGTCCTTGGCGTCCTCTGCGGTTCGTTAAAAAAAATATTTCACAAATCAAATAAGATTGCTATAGTTGTTCTCGCTCATAGAAGTTGGTAGGCGCGGTAGCGAAACGGTGTTGCTCTAAAGCGCTGACGCGCATGGCGAGAGCTAAAGCAAATCGCTCTGTAGCAATCATCAGCATTCAACTGTTAGCGTTGAGGATAAGGGCGGGTGACAACTGCCCGTACAGCACTCATCTGTCAATAGAGACATTTTCAACCCGCCCACACGGAAATCGGCACACCGCAAGCTGAAATCTTACTTAGAGGTCTGTCTACTTAAAAGGTAGCTGCTACCCGTTCAGTTTACTTAAATGGTTCCAGCTGATCGGCACGCAACCAGACATTTGGTGCCGGTACCTGACCAAACTTGACGAGTGCGTAGTCGCCCCGCAATTGTACAACTTCACCCTTGGTTTCAAACAGATAGGAAGGGAAGCGCGAGTCGCTAGCTTGAGCTTCCAGACTGTTTTCTAATTTTTCTCGCACAGCGCGAACCAAATCGCCACTTTTGACTGCCATATTTTTGTTCTGCCCTTGTCTCTAGTTCATGACTATTTTAGTTTCTATGAGGGCGAGAGAATCATCTGAAAGCAAATTAACTCAGAACCTTGTCTTAGCTATTTTTGCACCCGCTTAAAAAATCTAATGCGTTATAGCCATCCTATGTGATTCGCGAACGTAAAAAAAATAACCACATAAACGAACACAGAGGTAAGAGGGAGGAGTTTATAAATCAGGACTCGCCGCACATCACCACATCTAGGGGCAACCACAGGGGGATTGAACCCGAAAAAACGCTATATGTATAAGCTTTGCGTAAGTCCTGAAATCATTGTTTGTTTTGGGTGAAGCGGGTAGAGAGTTAGAACAATTAAAAGTTAAAAATTTTTAATTGATTAGCGCTGACACTGGGGGCAAAAATGAGCTGAGCGTCCCGCTAATTTGAGGCGCTCAATGGGCGTGCTACAGACTCGACAGGGGGCACCAGTCCGGTTATAAACCCAGGCGACACCACCATAGTTGCCGTTAACGCCCTGCACGTTGAGAAAGTTACTAAAGGTCGTTCCTCCAGCCTCAATACTGACTTGCAAAACTTGAATAATTGCCGCTCTCAAACGCTCAATTTGCTCTAATTTCAGAGTGGCACAAAGGGTTTTGGGTGGCACGCCACTCAGAAACAACGCTTCATCGGCATAGATATTGCCGACTCCAGCCACCAGCGATTGATCCAGCAGGGCGGTTTTGATGGGACGGCGGCGATTTTGCAGTGCCAGCGCCAGGTAATCGACGGAAAACTCTGCGGAAAAGGGATCGGGACCTAAAATCTGTAAACCAGTGATGATGCTTTCTGGCGGCGTTCCTGGCGGTACCCACCACATCTTGCCGAAGGTTCGCTGGTCAACAAAGCGCAACTCCTTCTCACTGGTGAAGAACAGCCGCACTCGCGTATGTTTCTGTAGTGATTCTTGGGGGTCAAGCCACAACATCTGACCGGTCATCCGCAGGTGAACGCCCAACCAGGCAGATGAGGAGAGTTCTGCCAGCAGGTATTTACCGCGTCGGTGCCATTGGGTAATAACTGAACCGGCAAGCCCAGGCAAAAAATCTACAGAGGAAGGGGGGTGGGCAATTGTGCGTGCTAGCAACACATCCCCACCCCAAATTTCCTGATTCAGGGTCAGTTGATTCAGACCCCGACGAACTGTTTCAACTTCAGGCAGTTCGGGCACAACTTAGCGCTTTTCTGTTCCCTGATTACCACCGCCTTCTACCAGAGGATCGCTATCTCCAGATTCTTGCTCAGCAGTACGTTTGGCAGCGGTTTTGGTGCCACCACCTGCGCCAGTCTTGCGGATACCCGCTTCGATGGGAGTTTGCCCACCACCAGAAGCGGTAGCAGTACCTTTCTTCGCTCCTGCCTTCGGGGCTTCAATCTCTAGCACTTCATTCTCGGCAAAGTTGTTGGTATTAACGCCAGCGTAGTTGACATTAGTGAAGCGGACGATCACTGAGTATTTGATGCCGCTCTGGTCTATGGAAGCTACTGTCCCAGTATCCTGAAACCAGAAAGATTCTTTGCGGAGAATCTGAACTTTTGAACCACGTTGAACCATAAGTGTTTTTTCCCTTACGTCATTAAGGTACAGCGTACTACTCGATCGGGAACTGCTGAGCCTCCCAGTCTTTAAGTTTTATTACTGCTCAGATCCAACGCAATCGGACGAAGTGGGCGGGACGACCCCAGATGTCAGGCGTCGCCGAAATGTCTTCTATTGCCAAATTAAAGGGAATGGACGTTGTAATGTACTGTTGGGCGAGGCTACCCAGATCGGGCGTTAATTGGGCAGCAGCGGTGGTAGCGATGCCTAAGCCCAAAAGTTGCTCGATGGGGCCACGAGGCAGGACGAGATGGATACCCAAGGCGAGTCCTACGGTGACAAGCATCCCGACTGACAAATTCGTGCCGCAGCGGGGATGCACGGCGAGGTTCCATTCTCCACGGGTAATGCGCCGGAGGGCAGTGCGAACGGCACGATGCAAATCAGCGCTGTTGACTTGACCGTAGAGGTAAAATCCTTGGTCGGTGGAAAGACCTCCTAGAGTGTTGTTATCTAGTTGGCTGGGGGTTGATACACGTCTGGCGTTCGGGGAGTTACAGGTGTCGCTCAAGACCCAAACTGTGGCGTGTTCTAAGGCGTGAACCTGACGCAGCATCAGGATTTCCTTTAGCCCAGGAACAAAGTTCAGGGTTCTGAGGAGATCGGCATCTTGTGTCGGTTGAGGAGCTGGGGAGTCAAAGCTCCAGTCAAAGCTCCAGAAGTTGCCAGTCTGTGAAGAAGCAGAAGCAGTAGTCATAGAGTAGAACTACTCCAAAAGCAGATGGATTAACTGGGATGTTTTTCAACTTTAGCGTTTACGCCTTTAAGTCGTTGCAAATTTTTGTGAGAGTGCCACGAGTGCTACTCACGCTCCTTCTAGCGATCGCCTAATTCCGGGAGAAAGCGTTCTCGATTTATTCAACGACTTGATTCCCGTACCGACGCTCTAGTATTTGTCAATCAATTAGGGTTAGCTGGTGTGGGCGAGGCGGGGGCGTCAGGGCTGTTTAGGGGTGCCGAACGGCTGGTGGGTAAGGATAATTCGACACTGGAGCCACGATCGTAAATTTCAATATCCCACTGCCCGGAACGATTGGATTCAAAGGCAATAAATCGACCGTTGCCGCTAATAGTAGGATGGCGGAATTCACCTAAAATATTGTCGGTAATCACTTCAGATTGCAGGCTTTGGCGGTCATAAACGAAGACATCTGGTTTGCCCCGTTCTTCGGAGATGTAGACGATGTAGCGACCATCGGCACTGATATCTGGCTGTTCGTGGATGACACCCGATTGGTTGAGTCCGGGGAGATCGACAAGGCGACGGCGCTGAACGTCATAAAGATAGACGCCGCGATGGGCTTGGCGATTTGAGGTAAAGACTAGGTAGCGACCATCGTAAGAAAAGCGGGGTTCTTGTTCGGCAGCTAAGCTGTTGAGTCCGGCTCCCAGTAGTTGCGGAGGTGGAGTGAGCAAGCCGCGATCGCTGCATCCACTCAATCCGGCTAATAAACTAACTGCTAAAACTGGCAGATAACGCTTGTCTTTAGTCATTTGTCGTTAGTTTTTCGGAATAGATCGGGACTCGCCGCACATCACCACATCTGCCCTTCCGCTTTCCCCCTGGGAGATTACCCCTACAAAACGCTATATGCATAAGCTTTGTGTAAGTCCTGAGCTAATGGCTAATGTTGAAAGACTATCCAAATCTCGGATGTGTAGGCTCCCTTTGAGTTCGCGTTCCCCAGCACTGGTGCAGTTTGTTGGGTAACGCTATCGCTCTACCACTCCCTACGATTTCAGGACTTACGCAACTTGCGCGACATCTGAGGGCAACCACAGGGGGATTGAACCCGAAAAAACGCTATATGTATAAGCTTTGCGTAAGTCCTGGATTTTTCAAGGGTTTCAGGAGTTTTGGATAGTCTTTCAGTGGCGAATGACTAATTGAAAAGCAATTGACAATTAGTCATTGGCACAATTAACTGACCAACAACCGATGACCAATGACTAATGTCTTTTTTAGCAGGGTTTCCCTGTTGTTCGCTCAGGAAATCACTTCATCAGCCGGTGTTGGCAAGGTACAGCAGTTGACTTCATTGATACAAACCTTGCCCCATTGCAAAGCCCAGCGTAGCAGTGCGACGCGATTGTAAGTCTTGGTTTTGGTCAATACATTGCTGATGTGGTTATCCACGGTTCGTTTGCTGATTTCCAGCTTTTGGGCAATTTTTTGATTAGTTAAGCCAGCAGCAACTAGCTCAATGATTTGCAGTTCTCGATCGGAAAGTGTCGCGGGGGTATAAGTCTCGCTACCAGCCATAAGTATTTTTTCCTTAGTTATATCTACTTACTATCTCTTTAAGTTTAGAAGATCCTTTGGGGGGTAAGCCCGATCGGGACTGGGATTGAGGCAGTATCACCCGCAAATCGGGATCGGGAAAAAGGTTGGGAGCATCTTGAGCTTCTGTGAATATCCGGATCTAGGGGGTAGAGGCTCTGCTAGGCTGAGTTCATGTTGACAAGGAGTGCAGTTGTGACCCATCCCCGCGTTCTCTGCCTCGGTGAGATTTTGTTTGATTGTCTAGCCGATCAACTGGGGCGATCGCTTGCAGATGTCGAATCTTGGACGCCTTATCCAGGCGGCGCACCGGCAAATGTGGCGTGTGCCTTGGTGAAGTTGGGAACACCATCTGGATTTATCGGCTGTGTGGGTCAGGATCAGCCGGGAGACCAGTTGGTGCAGTTGTTGCAGGAAGTGGGTGTGGATAGTACGGGCGTGCAGCGCCATGACACCGCACCGACGCGGCAAGTTTATGTGGTGCGATCGCTATCGGGCGAACGTGAGTTTGCGGCATTTGGGGTTAACGCCACTTCCGCAAAGGAAACTCGTGACACCAGAGAATTTGCCGATACGCACCTACAAGCGTCTGCACTGCCAGAGGCTTTGTTTGAAAACGCTGATTTTCTCGTCGTGGGAAGTCTGGAGTTAGCTTATCCTGATACGCGAGCGGCAATTACGAAAGCCCTGGAGCTGGCAGATCGGTACAATGTCAAAATTGTGCTAGATGTGAATCGGCGCGATATGTTCTGGCCCGATCCTAGCGATTCCAAGCCGATGATTCAGGAACTTATCAAGCACGTCGATTTCCTGAAAATCACTGACGAAGAAGCTGAATGGTTATTTGAAACTACTGATGCTGGCGCGATCGCTTACCGTCTGGATTCAGTAGAGGGCGTTTTAGTCACAGCCGGTGAAAAAGGCTGTGCTTACTGCTTGGGCGGGAATGAAGACAAGGTGCCAGCTTTTTCTGTCAAGGTGGTAGATACCACGGGCGCGGGAGATGGGTTCCTTGCCGGTTTCATCGATCAGTTGTGCAAACACGGCATTCAGCATCTCGCTGATGCAGAAATGGCAAAGCGGGTGGTGACTTATGCAAATGCGGTGGGTGGGATAACCGCAATGAAGCCGGGAGCGATCGCAGCACAGCCAACGGCGGCTGAAGTGGAAGACTTCCTCGGCAGGATAAAGGTTGAAGGAATCGTTGATGCAGGAGTCTGAAGTGTCGCTCTTGAGCTTGATTGGTGAGCGAATTGCCAACAGTCCCAACCAGCAGATTACCTTTGCTCAGTACATGGAGTGGGTGCTGTACGAGCCGGACTACGGCTACTATGCCACAAACGCCGTCAACATTGGGCCGGAAGGTGATTTTTTTACTTCTCCCAACCTCGGTGCCGACTTTGGCGAACTGCTAGCCGAGCAATTTGTCCAAATGTGGGACATTTTGGGGCGTCCGACGCAATTTACTCTGGTGGAAATGGGGGCAGGACAAGGACTCCTAGCAGCAGATATCCTGCGGCATTTACACCAGCATCATCCAGCATTCTTTAATGCTTTAGAGTACCTGATTGTTGAAAAGGCAGCGGGGCTAATTTCCCAACAACAGCAGGTGTTGCAGAAATTAGCCCCAGTATTTGCCCAAGCGCAAGGCGGTGTACCTGTCAGGTGGTGTTCTCTGGAGGAGATACCTAGCGCTTCGATCGCTGGCTGTTTTTTTTCTAATGAGTTGGTGGATGCGTTGCCAGTGCATCAGTTTGCGATCGCCCAAGGGAAGCTCAGAGAAATCTATGTCAGCACGCCAGATGGAAGCCATTTTGAGGAAGTCACTGGCGAACTTTCGACGCCTCAACTGGCTGAGTATTTTGATTTAGTAGGGATTGAGTTGCCCTCTGCTGCTTATCGGGATGGCTATCGCAGCGAGATTAATCTAGCCGCTCATGCTTGGCTGAGTACAGTTGCCGACAAGCTCAAGCGCGGGTATTTGTTGACGATTGACTACGGCTACCCAGCGGCTCGATATTACAATCCCCAGCGGAGTCAGGGGACGCTTCAGTGTTATTACCAGCATCGGCACCATAACGATCCTTACGTGCAGATTGGGCAACAGGATATCACCGCTCATGTGGATTTTACTGCCTTGGAGCGTTGGGGCGATCGCTGCGGCTTGGCATTGGTGGGTTTTACAAAGCAGGCGTTATTTCTGATGGCGCTGGGATTGGGCGATCGCATTGCTGCCCTTTCCCATAGCGATCGCTCTGTCGGGACGCAAAGCATTACGGATGTACTGCACCGTCGTGACGCCCTACACCAGCTCATCGATCCAACCGGATTGGGTGGTTTTGGGGTATTGGTGCAGTGCAAAGGGTTAAGCGAGGAAGAGAGACTAAAGATCAAAGGTTTGACGATGCCCTAAAACAATTAAAAATTTGCTTTTTAATTTTTTATTGTTTCAGCAACTTCAATCAAATCTTCAATTTTCTTGATATTTAGATCGCCAGCTAAATAACCAATCCCGCGATGCAAATGCAGGCGAAATTGAGTCGCCAAAGTATCCCGCTCGGTTCCTAATCCATCGTTGTGGCAGCGCTGTTTTAAGGCAATTAACAGAATATCAGACAATTCTCCCCCAAAGACGCGCCAAGTCATTTCGACATTACTATCTGCTGGAATTGGCACCGGCGAAGGGATTGTTGGTTCTGCCAGAGATCGACAAAATGCCCAGCGGCAAAGAATATTCCACTGATCGATTTTGGTGTTGCGCTTGAGCTTACTCAGCTGATCTTTAGCTGTTTGAGAAAGGCGAATGCGGTCACTTGGTGGTTCCATAAGCCTTTAAATAGAGCCTTGAACAATAAAACTTGAGGCTGATACCATTTTAGAGTTTGGATTTCAGAGACGCGATTAATCGCGTCTCTACTTCCAGCCATTTATTTGCGGCGACCTTAAGGTGGAATGGTATAGTCACCTTAAAGCGATCGCCTCCCAGGAGTGCTTAGCACGGAGCGCCCTCTAATTCTTTACATTAAACTAAAGTGAGATGCTTCCAAAGCAATTTGCCTTCTTTGCGTACCGAGAGCGGTTAACCTTTGCGTACCGAGAGCGTTTAAAAATAAAATAGAGTTTATTTTCATTTTAGTAAACCAAATGACGAAAGAACCCTATTTAAATGATGTGCAGGAGCCAATTACGACAGCTCCACCAGAAGTTTATCAAATCATTGAGCGGGTATTGCAGGCGGAGAAAGATAAGCTCTACATGAAACAACCGCGCCATATAAATGATGATATTTTGACAATTGTGAAGGAAGTGGTGCGATGAAGCTAACTTCCATTAAATTATGCAATTTTCGGCAATTTTATGGTAAGACTCCAGAAATTTTGCTGTCCTGTGGAGAGGAAGAAAATACTACGATTATTCACGGCAATAATGGCGCGGGAAAAACAACGCTGTTAAATGCATTTACGTGGGTATTGTATGAAAAATTTAGTGCAGCTTTTGCTTCACAAGAGCAGCTGGTGAATAAGCGATCGCTTGCAGAAGCCAAACCAGGCTTTCCGGTAGAATGCTGGGTGGAAGTCACTTGGGAGCATAACGATAAACGCTACCGAGCAAAACGAGAGTGTCGCGCTTATAAGGGTGTAACTATCGAGAAAGGCGAAAGCAAGTTGTATATGCAAATCGCCGGGGATGATGGAATTTGGAGATTACCTACCCAGTATCCAGAAGATATTATTGGGCGAATATTACCAGAAAGTTTGCATCAGTATTTCTTTTTTGATGGAGAGCGAATTGAGCAAATTGTTCGCTCTGAGAAAAAGGAGGAAATCGCCGAAGCAACCAAAAAACTTTTGGGGGTGGAGGTTTTAAATCGTGCCATCAAGCATCTGGGGGAAGCAAGAAAAACTCTAGAAGCTGAGTTAAAAGCGATTGGCGACTCTCAAACTCAGCAGTTTTTAAAGAAGAAAGAGCAGAAAGAAAAAGAAAGCGATCGCTTATCTAATCGTCAAACTGAAATTGGTGAAGAATTAGCAGCTCAACAGACGTTTAAAAAAGAAATTAGCACCCATTTACGGGAACTCGATGCGGCTAAAAAGTTAGAAGAAGAACGAAAATCTTTGGAAGAACAGAAAGCCTTAAATCAACAAAATCTTAAAAGAAGCCAGGAAGCATTAAAACGGGCTATTTCAACCCAAGGCTACACAGTTTTATTATCAGAGACAACAGCAGCATTCCGAGCAATTCTTGATGATTTGCGACAGCGAGGCGAGTTACCATCTGGCATCGATCGGCAATTTGTCGCTAATTTATTATATCAACAACGCTGTATTTGCGGTACGGAATTGCATGAGGGAACTACCGCTTATGGAAGTGTTGAAGGCTGGTTGGATAAAGCGGGAATTGCGGCTGTTGAGGAAACTGCGATTCGCATGAGTGCCCAAGTAGATGAAATTGATAAGCAAGCACCGGCATTTTGGGAAGAGGTGGATACAGAGCAAGCGAATATCAATCAGTTTAGACAAACAATTTCTCAAATAGAGACACAACTAGATGAAATTAGGGAAAAGTTAAGAAAAGATCCCAGTGAGGAAATTCGCAACTTCCAAAAGCGGTTAGATGAAATTGAAGCAACAATTCGAGATTTAACCCTAGAAGAAGGAGAAAATCGACAGAAAATTGCCGATCTTAAAACTGAAGTTGAAAGCTTAGGTAAGCAAATTGCTAAACATGAGATGAATGAGGCAAAGCAAGCTCTAGCCCAGCGACGAATTGCCGCAACCCAGGATGCAATTGAGCGATTAACCGAAGTGCGATCGCGTCTCGATCAACAGTTTCGCGTGCAGCTAGAAAAGCGGGTACAAGAAATATTTAGCGAGATTTCATTTACCCCCTATATCCCCAAACTTAGCGAAAAATACGAGCTAACATTAGTAGAAAATACCGCCGGTTCAGAGTCACCCGTCGCCGCTTCTACGGGAGAAAATCAAATTCTCAGCTTATCGTTTATCGGCGGTATCATTGATAGGGTACGCGAGTGGAGTCATAAGGAAATGCTGATGGTACCAGATAGCAGCACGTTTCCAATTGTAATGGATTCTCCCTTTGGAAGTTTGGATGAAATTTATCGGCGGCAAATTGCGAAGACGATTCCTAGATTAGCGAATCAGTTAGTGGTTTTAGTGACTAAAACTCAATGGCGCGGTGAAGTAGCCGCAGAAATTGCTACTCGGATTGGCAGGCAATATGTACTTACTTATTACTCTTCTAAGCCGGAATGCGAAAAGGATGCGATTGAATTAAACGGAAACGATTACGATTTAGTTAGGCAAAGTCCTAATGAGTTTGAATATACCGAGATTGTAGAGGTAGATTATGATTTCTAGTTCATCATCGACTGTACAACAGAATTTAGTGACAGATACCTGGATAAAAGCACCTTGGGATGAATTTATTGTATTAGCTGATAATCCTGCTTATGAAAAGGGTAAAGTTTACTACCATCAAGGCTACATGAGGATTGAAATGGCAGCAGTTGGACCGCTTCATGCTAGGGAGAATTCTATTGTTTCTAGCGTAGTTAAAATGTTTGCTACACTTAGAAATATCAGAATTGTCGAGTTGAATAATGCCACCTTCCGCCAAAGAGGTGTAGGCGAATTTCAACCTGATTTGTCTTATTACATCGGCGCTGAGTTTCAATTACCACCACGAACAAACACGCCAATTAATTTGAATGAGTTTCAACCGCCTGCCTTAGTGATTGAAATTGGGGCATCATCGGTGAATGACGATCTGGGGATGAAGCGGTTAATTTATGAACGTGTAGGAGTACGAGAATATTGGGTAGTTGATGCGAGTGCAGATGATGCGATCGCATTCTCTATTTCTGAAGGGCGAAGTGGTGAAATACAGGAGTCGTTGGTATTGCCGGGATTGACGCTTTCCCTCGTTGAAGAAGCACTGCAACGCAGCCAATCAGAGGATGATGGGGCAATTACTCGCTGGCTGTTACAATCATTTAGCTAATCAGCTAAAAATGCAGTCAAAGAGAAGAGGATAAAAAGCGCGATCGCTCTTTTTATAATCTATCCCTGAAAGGAGTCGTAATGGAAGTTTCTCCCAACACAGCCCGGATTCTTGATTATTGGCTTGGTGGTTCTCATTACTTCCCAATTGACGTGGAAGCAGCCAAGGTTTTTGACGGGGTATACCCTGATTTTCCAACAGTTTTTCGCACGTTACGAGACTACATTGGTCGGGTATCCCGCTATATCGAATTGCAGGGAATTGACCAATTTATTGTTTTCGGTTCCGGATTACCAACTTGTGGGAATGTGCATGAAGCTGTACCGCAAGCAAAGGTTCTTTATACTGATATCGATCGAGCTAATATCAAACTGGGTCAAGAGATTTTAGCCGAGAACTCGAACGTTGACTACACCTTCTGCGATGCGACAAACCTTGATACGCTCGATCGAGCGGTTGTTGCACAAGTGCTGGGGTCAATTCGGCGTCTGGGTATGGTTTTTGTCGGTGTTTCAGCCTTTATCCCTGATGAAATTATGACCCAGATGCTCGATCAACTCTATGATTGGGCACCTGCGGGTAGTTTCCTGGCGCTGGACTTTGATGGTGAAGCGGGGATCGTGTATCCGGAAATGCTAGAACTGTTGGACTCAATGGGGGCGCATCTTTATATGCGTAATCCGGAAACGATCCGATCGCTGCTGGGACGCTGGCAATTAACCGAGCATGGTATCCTGCCAGTTGAGGCGTGGCAGGCTGACTTTTCGGCAAAACCGATTGAGGCTAGCGAGCCGGTTTTTATGTATGGCTGCGTGGTTTATAAATAAATAAAATTAGTCGTCCTTTTTTAAGGGGGGAAAATCTTCAAAGTCTCCCTTTTTAAGGCTACGGTGTACACACAAGTCTTTTTGAACTTGCCAGTCCCGTTTTGATCCCCTCTACCCCCCTTGAAAAGGCTACGGTGTACACACAAGTCTTTTTGAACTTGCCAGTCCCGTTTTGATCCCCCCTACCCCCCTTAAAAAGGGGGGAAATCCAGTCAAAGTCCCCCTTTAAAAGGGGGATTTAGGGGGATCTCTAACCCATCGCGTTTGAAAAAGAGAATGGTGCAAGATGTTAGTAATCAAAAACCTCTGCTCCAGACCCTCCTATAGCAGGAAAGAGGTTCTCCCTTGGATTACTGAAGTAGATACAGGGCGATCGCGCATCGCTTCCCACTGGCAACAAATTTGTCTAAAAATGCTTCAAAGACTTCCGTTGACATTAAAGCCTTTTAATGGTTAAGACTCTCAAATTTCTAACAAATCCTGCCGTTACTTCCGTTCTTTTTGTGTCTCTGTTGGGTTTATCAACGCCCAGTACTGCCACCTTTTCTGACATTCAAAACCATTGGGCGAAAGATTGCATTACTCAGTTAGCAAGAAAAAAGCTAGTGACGGGCTACCCGGATGGCAGCTTTCGCCCAGAAGCAACGGTGACGCGCGCTGAGGCGGCGGTGCTGATGTTGAATGCCTTCCCGGATGCGCCAGTAAAGCGTAGCAGCACAGCTTTTAAAGATGTGCCTGCTAGTCACTGGGCGAATAAAGCGATCGCTACGGCTTATCAAAAAGGCTTTTTTTCGGGTTATCCCGGCGGGATTTTTCAACCGAATCAAGCAATTCCCAGAGTGCAAGCGATAGGCGTCGTGGCAGGTGCGGTGAATTACCCCATCCCGGAAAATGTAAGTCAGACGCTGGGGCAGTATTTTAACGATGCGGCGCAGATTCCCAGTTATGCCCAGAATGCGATCGCTTCCGCAGCCGTGGGCACTCTTGTCGTCAATTATCCTAACGTCAAACAGCTCAACCCCAATCGCAGCGCCACCAGAGGCGAAGTGGCAGCGTCGATGTGTCGGGCGTTAAATATTTATACGATTCCGCCGCAGTATATTGCCGGGGTGGAAGTGCAACCGATGGAGGTGCGGACTTTACCGGGAAAACTCGATGCAGTTCCCACCTTTAACAGCAACAGTCCCGAACTCGTGACAACTGAAGGCATTCTCCTGTCTACCTTCCCCCCAGCAGGCAAACAGGTGCCCGAAGCGCATTTAAATTTCCCCTTCCAGGGACGATTTGATATATTTTCTCACCACATTGCTAGGGCGGAAAATTCCTCGCAAACGCGCACCCTGTACCAAGGCGTGATTTTGCACAATCCCGGCGATCAACCTGCCAGCGTCGAAGTGTTGCAAGCTGCTAGTTACCTCTCGACTCCCGATGCGCCGTTTATTTCCTTGCCAGATATTAAGGATAATCCTAACGGCACCGTCTACTCTGGCCCTGGTAGCCGGACGATGAACGATGTACTGCGGGATATCAGGCAGGAAAAGTTTCCCGAAAAGCTGACAATAGAACCGGGACAAAGCCAAATATTGATGAATCAGCCAATTCCCGTTCAGGCTCCCTCATCAAATGGTCGCACTACGATGATGCGATTGTCGAGCGCTCGCCCGATTTATGTTGCCAATTTAGCCATGAATGGCAACCGTCCGCCAACTTTAAACGAATGGCTAAATCTATTAAATACAGGCGGTTTGGCAGGTAAGCGCGATCCAGTTCCCACACCGTTAGATCCTCCCAGAGAACCAACCGTTTTTAGTCGCGTGGCGGGTGTGTCCCAAGGGGCACAATGGCAAGCACAAATTACTGATAATTCTAATCCCTCAGATTTAACAATTCCTCAACCAGGAAAAGCCTTTTCTTACGTCCTGGGAACTTTGCATCTAATTACCCTTGGTACGGGACAAATTCAAAGTGCGCCGATGCTTGCTAGATATCCCGATACGGCGTATTTTGCTCACAGCAACTACGGGGTGGAATACAATCTCACTTTGCCGCTAAAAAACTCTACCAATCAAACCCAAACTGTTACTGTATCCGTGCAAACACCCCTGAAGGATGAGGGGGGTACAGATAGACTTTTGTTCTTAAATCCCCGCAATAACCAAGTGTTTTTTCGAGGCACAGTCAGGCTGCGTTACAACGATGATAATGGAGTAGAAAAGACGCGCTACGTGCATCTGGTACAGCGACGCGGACAACCGGGAGAACCATTGGTAACGCTGAAGATGCCGTCGGGCGATAAGAGACAAGTACAGGTAGATTTTCTCTATCCTCCGGATTCTACACCGCCGCAGGTTCTCACCATCAGCACAAATAGGTAACTCACAATGAATTTAAAAACTGAGGTAACAATTGAAGATTTATACCGCATACCTGAAAATGGCAAAGCGGAAATTGTAAACGGAGAATTGTTACTGATGGCGGCGACAGGTTTTCTGCCAGGACGTGCAGGAGGTGAAATATATGTTAGCCTGCGCGAATACGAACGCAGCACCAAAAGTGGTTATGCTTTGCCTGATAATGTTGGCTTTATTGTCAATCTTTCAAACCGCCGTTCCTTCAGCCCTGATGCTGCATTCTACATCGGCAACCCCAGCGGCGGAAAGTTCTTAGAAGGGGCACCCGTTTTTGCTGCTGAAGTGAGAAGTGAGAATGATTACGGTGAGGCAGCAGAAGCGGAAATGGCAACCAAGCGTCAGGATTACTTTGCGGCGGGTACGCTGGTAGTATGGGATGTAGACGTACTCAAAGCGAAAGTTGTCAGGGTGTATCGTGCCAGCAATCCCTCACAGCCGCAAGTTTACTGTCGTGGTGAGGTGGCGGAAGCGGAACCGGCTTTACCGGGATGGTTGATGCCAGTAGATAATTTATTTGTTTAGAAATCGCCCACTTCTTCCAACAATCAATCAAACTGTTTTTGTAACTAAAATTATATGACTGCAACAGGTGTCCGTTTGTGGACTGTAGACGAATACCACCGCATGATTGAGGCAGAAATTCTGACAACTAGCGATCGCGTAGAATTACTTGAAGGACAAATCCTCGAAATCAGTCCCCAACAACCTCCTCATGCTGCCACAACACAGTGGAGTTTCAATTACCTCAGCAGCCTATTTGTAGGTCAAGCTTTCTTACGGATGCAGTTACCTATTACTCTTTGTCCTAACTCAGAACCAGAACCTGATATCGCTGTTGTGCGTATCGATACTTGAAATTACCTCGACCATCACCCAACTCCTAATGAGATTTTCCTATTAATTGAAGTAGCAGACTCTACTCTCAACAGGGACTGCAAGCTAAAAGCCAGCACTTATGCCAAAGCTAACATTGTTGACTACTGGGTTGTAGATGTAAATGCCAGAAGAGTTTATATTTTTCGCCAACCGGGAGAAACAAATTATCAACAAGAAATGATTCTAGATGAACATACCACAATTTCCCTGTTGGCTTTTCCAGATATTGCAGTGCAAATTAGTTGCTTATTTCCCTAGCTTTTAGAGCAAAATGGGGGAAGTGCGATCGCTCGTTATATTCAAACCATCGTTGACAATGGGTGCAAACAGAATCAGGATTGCCAAAGATAAAGCTGATTTGGTGCAAGCCTTAGTAGCATCTGATAGCACAACTGGCCCTTTCCAAACCTATGCTGATGTCATAGTGTTTGCGGCAGCATTGGGGGCGAAGCGGAAAAAGCGATCGCCTTTAGGGGAAATCTCCAAAAGGGAACCGGGTGCGATCGCGCTAGAGGTTTTTGTATCTAGAGGCACCGATCGGGCGATTCAGTTATTAGCGATCGCTGAAACTAAAGACATAAAAATTCTCTCTGCTACTGATGAAAATTACGAAGAACAACGCATCCGTATTTTTGAAGAATATGCCAACGGAGGGTTAGAGATTCTACAAGATGAGTTGCGGGGAACAGTAGACTATTCAGCCACACTTTTATTACTACTTATTTCTGAACGCAACAAGCAAGAACAAGTAGAAGGAGAATTCGATCTCAGCAGGTTTCTATCTTGAGTTAGCTTCTATAGCAATCCTATTTGAGTGGTGAGATGGCAGTGGTTCAGAAATGCAAGGCTCAAGATAGAATCGGCGGTAATCCTACCTGCCTTGGCTCTACAAACTTGCCATTAAATCCCATTGCTTTATCTTCAATTGTTCTTCCTTCAGCTACAGCGCGGCGAATTTCTGCACGTTCCATATCATCATCAACACCACCCAGCAAATAAACAATTAACTTCGCGGCTAAGTCTTTTCCGGCAACTGAAACCCGCTTTTTATTCGGGTCATACAAAACGCCATACCAAAGAGAATTAGGAGACTCCATGCCACTAAAGCCATCATCTGCATCGTATTTCTGAAGTTTTTCAAAAATAGTTTTGAGCGAAAATCCCTTTTTAAAAACCAAAATTCCTAAAGCTTGAGCTAAGGCAATTTGCCCAACTGGGCGGAAAAGTATATTTCCTTCCCCCCCACCTTTTTCAAAATTGAAGCGGCGCATTTCCGGGGTTTCTGCGCCATTTTCTAGCCTTTGAAAGCTGAGCAGAGTTGTTAAATAGTCGAAAAGTTGCTTAAATTCCTCAATTCCCTCCTCAAGTTCCTCATCATCAGGACGCATGGGAATTAAACCTTTTTTCCCTACAGGTTTCCACTTGGGGAATTTGTATTCTAAATAGCGTTCAGACATTTCTTTGAGCGCTTGCAGGGTGGTTAAAACGGTTGACTTAGCGGCAACTGTTGCACTATCCCAATTGACGCGGGGATTGCGACCTTCGATATCTTTCAGTAGAGGATGGGTGACAGCAACTTTTCTGGCAACAATTGAAAACGCATCATCTTCATCTAGCTGTGCCATCTGACCTTTACTTAAAGGTACTGCCATGAGATTGACATGGACAAAGATGGATCTAACTCGTCGTCGTGCCTCTTCCCGCGTCTCCCCAGTAACAACGGCTGAAATAAATTCAATGCCTATCTTTTCTTTGGCTAAGTTTTGCAAATAAGCCGGGTCTATCTGATAGTTTTGCCTGAGATCGTCAATTGTAATAACAGCTCCAGAAGGCTTTTTATCTTTTTTATATCGTGGGAGTTTTCCCGTTTGCAGTAACTCCATTAAACCTTGCACTCCCATCAGTCGATGTTGACCATCCAAGGCAAAAATAGTTACATCCGAGGAAACGTTCAACAACCCTACTTTGCCGTCTTTATCTAGTGCCATAAAATCACCAGCCGATTTAATCGCGCGTCCGTTAGCATCCCACTCGGCAGCATTGGAATTGTCCACCCAAGGTTGATTTACAACTACTAATACTGGCGGGAATTTGTGAGTTTTTCTAGCAGCTAAATACTGCGTCAAGGGCGCTTGGCGCGACCAATCTAGGGGTCGTTGCTGAATTTCCTCAATACTCTCGGCGTCGATTTCTACATTGTCTTTCTCCGGGTCGAATTTTTGCCGAAAAAGTGGCAGGCGAGACGCGAATCGAACGCGACTGGCGAACCATTCCAGGGTTGCGGAACCGATATAAGCTTCGGTGCCACCCATCTCGATTTTCTGCACCAAAAACTGGTCGTTCCGCGCCAGATATCTATCTAGCAGGAGCGCGATCGCTTGTTTTTCTTGATTTTCCCGTTCCAAAATCTGGCTGGCAAGGTCAGTTGTGGGGTTGCTGGGGCTGTTCATAGGTAGATTTACCGAAGAGTTCAATTAATTTTTAAAAACTATCAGTCAAAAGTTGTTGTGTCAAATAAAGTTTTTAAAAACTTTATGTAATACTTATATCGTGTCCAAAATCAAATAAGGCAGGGTATTTATGCTTACCCCCTCCTTTGAGTACGTTTTGCCTGTGATTCGGGGAATTCAGGCAGGGCGAGAATACTACGTTTCTATGTGTCCGGTGCGATTTATCCCTAAGTTGTTCCCTTTGGAGGATGGGGAAATGCCGCCGGAAATGAGGACAACGCGATCGCTCAACCGCACCCGCGTGCCAGAAATTGCCAGATATATTTTGAACAATCCGACTAACTACATTTTCTCGGCAATTACGGCATCAATTGACGCGGATATCACTTTTGAACCGATAGGTACAGAGACAGAAGCGCGGAAGATTGGACGCTTGAAAGTGCCGATGGATGCGCGGTTTGCCATCCATGACGGGCAACATCGACGGGCGGCGCTGGAAATGGCGCTGAAGGAAAATCCCGAACTGGGGTATGAAACGATCGCGGTTATCTTGTTTTTGGATATTGGTCTAAAGCGATCGCAGCAGATGTTTATCGACCTAAACCGCTATGCAGTCACTGCCGATCCATCGCTAAACATTCTTTACGATCGTCGGGACGAGAAAACCAACTTGGTGCGGTCAGTTGTTAAGCAAGTCCAGGTTTTTAGAAACCTGACGGATACGGAACGAAGCACGCTGTCTACCCGCTCCGGCAAACTATTTACTCTCAACAGCATCTATAATGCTACTCTTGCCCTGCTAACGGATCGCCAGGAGACTGAACAGCAGATTGAACTAGCAGTCCGTTACTGGAATGCGGTTAGTCGCTATATTCCAGCTTGGGAGCAAGTTCTACACGGGAAGGTCAGTGCAGGCGAGATGCGGCGAGATTACGTGCATAGTCACGCGATCGCGATCGCTAGTTTAGGCGCAATTGGGGCAACTCTCCTCTCGCTTTACCCTGAGAGTTGGGACTCACATCTAGAAGGTTTGCGACAAATCGACTGGTCGCGCTCTAATCCTGATTGGGAAGGGATAATTATGTCTAGTGGTGCGATTTCTAAATCCCGCGCCAGTGTCAGTCTGATGATTGCTTATCTTAAGAAGCACCTGAATTTACCGCTGACACCGGATGAGGAACGGTTGGAAGATGTTAGTGTTTCAGCAGGGAGGAAGAAATGAGTACAGGACAACAGCAAGAAAATCAGCGGAATTTAGCTTACTACTGCGATTGTTTTTCCAAACTTAATGTGAGTAGTAGCCGCCAACGTGGTGATGCTCACTATAAGCCAATACTGCTGTTATCTGTAATCGATTTAATTGCACAAAATTTAATTACCGATAATCAGATTACTGTTTCAGATGATTTGATTAATACCTTCAATAAATATTGGACTATCCTTGCTTCTACGTCTTACAAGGGGGGTCTGCACTATCCATTTTTTCATCTGCAAAGTGACGGCTTTTGGCATCTTGAATTTAAGCCTAACTTTAATGGTTTACAGCCTAAAACCACTAACAAGCTAAAAGACGCTGTTGAGTATGCTTATTTAGATGCCGAGCTGTTTAATTTACTACAAGACCAACTTTCCAGGCAAGAGTTAATTGATATCCTTGTTGCATCTTGGTTTTCAGATAATCGTAAGAGAATAGAGGAAATATTAAAGATTAACCAAGATTTTCAAGATACAAATAAACTTGAGTTTGAGGCTACAGAATATGAGCCAAAGTTTATTTTTAGAAAATCAGTGGTTAGAAATGCTTTTTTCCGAAAAGCTGTTGTACATATTTATGACTACCGATGTGCATTTTGCAAATTGAAAGTAACTAGAACTATAAGCCAAACTATTGTAGATGGCGCACATATTAAACCATTCGCACAATTTTATAATAGTAGAGCAGATAACGGAATATCATTATGTAAAAATCATCATTGGGCATTTGATTATGGTTGGTTTGGAATTGATGATGATTTTAAAATTTTAGTTGCCAGTGACTTACAAGAAGAATCCCCAAACGCTAAACCTATTAAGGACTTTCAGGGGGAGCTTATTCTACTGCCAAGTTCAGAGCAATACTTTCCAAGCATTGAAGCGCTACAGTGGCATCGCAGAAATGTATTTAAATTATAAAAAATAAAGGTTGCAAACATGACAGAAATACAGACGTCACTATTTCCACCACGCACAGTTACGGAATTAGTGGAAGACATAAAAAGGCTAAATAAAGAAATCCAAGATTTATATTGTTTAGACGAAATTCCTTGGATTTTAGGATATTCGGGTGGGAAAGATAGTGGAACAGTAGTGCAGTTAGTTTGGAATGCGATTGCAGAATTAACGCCAGAAAAACGCACAAAAAAGATATACGTAATTACAACAGATACGTTAGTAGAAAATCCTATAGTTTCTACTTGGGTACGTAAATCGTTGGAGCAAATGAAATCTGCCGCTGAAGCACAAGAATTACCAATAGAACCTCATTTGCTTTATCCAGATATCAAAGACACTTTTTGGGTTAACCTGATTGGCAAGGGATATCCCTCCCCGCGCCATAGATTTCGATGGTGTACTGAACGCCTAAAAATCCAACCTTCTAACCGCTTTGTTCGTGATGTAGTAAGAACAAACGGAGAGGTAATTCTTGTCTTAGGCACTCGCAAAGCAGAAAGTGTTAAACGAGCTACTTCAATGGAAAAGCATGAAGTAGGTCGAGTCAGCGACCGCCTTAATCATAATTCTAGTTCACTTAAGTCTTTGCTTTACCATAGCCCTAGTTTACCTAATTCTTTGATTTATAGCCCTATCCAGGATTGGCGAACTGATGAAGTCTGGATTTATTTGAATCAGTGGCAAAATCCTTGGGGATATAGCAACAAGGATTTATTCACAATGTATCGGGGTGCAACAGCAGATAATGAATGCCCTTTAGTTGTTGATACTTCTACCCCTAGCTGTGGTAGTTCGCGCTTTGGGTGCTGGGTTTGCACAATGGTGAATCAAGATAAATCGATGGAGGCAATGATCCAGAATGATGAAGAAAAAGAATGGATGCAGCCTCTACTCGATATCCGCAACGAATTGGATATTGAAAATGATCGCGACAGAAGAGATTTTCGGCGCATCTGGGGAAATGTTCAACTCTTTGAACGTAATGTTGACGACGAAACCTCAGTTGAACCAATTCCTGGCCCCTATACAAAATACTGGCGAGAACATTGGTTGAGGCGAGTCTTAGAAGCACAAACCCAAGTTCGCCGCACTGCACCAGCAGAAATGCGCGATATCACCCTAATTACCCAGGATGAATTAAGCGAAATTCGTCGCATTTGGTTAGAAGAAAAACACGAATTTGATGACAGCTTGCCGCGTATTTATGAAGAAGTCACAGGCGAATCGTTCCAAGACATTCGTCCTGGTGCCGAGAGGAAACTCCTAGGCACTGACGAGTGGGAAGTGCTGCAAGAAATCTGCAATGACGACGGAATGCACCTAGAACTGATGGCGAAACTGCTAGATACAGAACGCCAATTTCATGTCAAATCTCGGCGCGGCGTCTACGAAAAATTGGATAAATGTTTTGAAAGTAGTTCTCGATCTAAAGAAGACGCCATTCAAAATGCCCACGATAAACGCGACATGAAAAATGCTGTCATCGAAGGCGATATTGACAAAGTGAAACAGCTAAGTTGGGCAAGCATGAAATTTTCATTGCCAAATGCAGATGATGCTAATGAATAATTGTTGCTGTTGATTCCCGATGACCCATTAGCCGTTACCGATTACCTATTCTCAATAAGCTGTGATATTTCTCGAACTCGTCCTACAAAATTTCGGTCCTTATCTTGGGCGACAAGTCATCAACCTCCGCCCCGAAACTGATGAAAATACTCGCCCCATTATCTTAATTGGCGGCATGAATGGCGGCGGTAAAACGACCCTCATGGACGCCATTCGCCTTGCGTTGTACGGTTCTCGCGCCCAATGTTCCACACGCGGAAACTTAAGCTATAACGACTTTCTTACTCAGTCAGTCAACCGCAACACTCCACCCACAGAAAAAGCCCGAATTGAATTAGCTTTTGAAGTCATCCAAGACGACAAACCCACTACTTTAAGAATTGTCAGATATTGGGAAAAAGAACCCAAAGACGGTAAAGACACTTTAGGGATTCTGATTAATGAAGAATGGCCTGATAAAGCCCTTGCCAACACCTGGGACGAATACATCGAGAACCTGTTACCGTTGGGAATTTCTAATCTATTTTTGTTTGACGGCGAACAGGTAAAAGAACTTGCCGAATTGGATACTCCACCCACCCTAGTTGTAGGGGCAATTCAATCGCTATTAGGCTTAGAACTATCAGAACGTCTATCCGCCGATTTAGATATCCTAGTTAGCCGTAAACGCAAAGAAATTGCTAGTGCTAAAGAACTCGCTACTTTAGAAGAAATTGAGCAAAAACTTAATGTACAAAAAGATGAATTAGAAGCTGCAACTCAAGAATCAGCTTCTCTACAAAATAAGTTAGATACGGCTGAAAAAAAACAGCGCGAAGCTTCCGAAAAATTTTTGTACGAAGGAGGAAAAATCGCCAGCGATCGCAACCGTCTAGAAAAACAAAAAGAGCATTTCACAACCCAAGCAGAAAAGGCGCGAGAGGCGCTGCGAGAATTAGCTGCTGGTACTTTTCCCCTCACCTTAATTTCTCCCCTGCTTGAACAAGCTAAATGCCAAGCTGAAAAGGAAAGCCGTCAACAACAGAAAAAAATCGCACGGGATGTTTTGATAGAACGAGATGATCGCTTCTTAAATTATATTACAGAATTGTCATTGGTTTCCGAGCAACTTGACAAAATCAAAGAGTTTATGATTCAAGAAAATCAACAACTTGAGAAGGAAATTGCCGCCAATGAAAGTCCCTGGTTATTAGCAGAATTAGAGGAAATCAAGGAACTGGATAATTTCTTAAGTTTTGGCATAAATACTGCTAAGTTTAGAGCCAAAGAAAAACTAGAAGAACTAGAAAACCTAGAAATTGAGATAGATTCTCTCGATAGACAGATAGCCGCTGCTGCTTCCCCAGAAGCATATCAACAACTACAAGATGCTGTTAGAGAAACGAATAATGCAGTCGCAAAAGCTCAATTTGCTCGTGAACTTGCTAACCGCCGTTGTGAAGAATTGACTAGAGCGATCGCTAAAACCAAAAAAGAACTTGAAGACTATACCGAGGACAATCTCAAACTAAAGAATAATCAGCATATTATCGCCTCCGTTGCCAAAGTTCAAGCTACCCTAAAGCTATTTCGGGAAAAATTAACTCTGAAAAAACTCAATAAATTAGAAATAGAAGTAACCGAGTGTTTCCGCTATCTGCTGCACAAATCCGACTTAGTGCATCGCGTAGCCATTGACACTCAAACCTTCAGCCTTTCTATCTACGATCCGCAGGGACAACCTGTACCAAAGCATCGCCTCTCAGCCGGAGAAAAACAATTACTGGCGATCGCTTTTTTATGGGGATTAGCACGAGTCGCCGGACACCACTTACCTGTAGCAATCGATACACCGCTGGGGCGACTAGATTCTTCGCACCGACAGAATTTAGTTGAGCGATATTTTCCCTCTGCTAGTCATCAGGTGATCTTATTATCGACCGATACTGAGATTGGCAAAACTGAAGTCGAGAGGTTGCGAGAATTGGATGCTCTAGCTCACCAGTATCTTTTAAAATACGACTCAAGCGATCGCCAGACAACAGTAGTACCCGGTTATTTCTGGTGATATAGCATCCTACTATGGGAGTTGTGAGCCAGGGGTTCAGATCCCCGACTTGTTTAAGAATTCAGGGATCTCGCCTCTAGGAAAGCATTACAAATCCATCAACTCGTAGTTTCTCTGTAAATCCAGTAATTTTACTCTGGCTTCGCCCGCATTATCCGCTAAGTCAGCAAACTCGACAAATCGCCGCAATTCCTTTCTTAACAAATTGCGTTCTACTTCCAAAGTTTCCCGATCTAACTCTGGTGGCAGTACAATCATGTCAAATAAAGTGGCGCGTTGCTTGCCTGGGTGAGGGCGCAAAATTCGTCCTCGACGCTGAATAAATTGGCGCGGATTGCTGCTACTGGCTAAAATTACAGCATTCTGAATTGCTGGAATATCTACACCCTCATCTAGACAGCGAATCGCCACCAAACCTTGTAAATCTCCCGTCTCAAATTGACGTCGCAAATTTTCTCTTTCTAATAATGGAGTTTGGGCGGTGTAGGTGTTGATTCGGTATCCCAATTGATCTCCCAAAATTTTAGCAACGGCTTTTAATTGGCGCGTGCTTTCTACAGAACCATCTCCGCAATAAAATAAAGTGTGCGTCGTGTCTAAGCGTTTACTCATTAACTCGCGCAAAGCAGTTAACTTGTTGGTAGCAGCACCAATTAATCTCGCCCTTTGCATCAACAACGGCTTGAGTTTTTCACGATCTTCCCAACTGCCTTTGAAAGCACCGTTCTCGCGTTCTTGAAACAACAGCGCCCTGCCAATCCTAGCGGTTAATTTTACATAAGCACGGGCTTCTGCCTCTGTTAGTTCTACGAGGATAGGGTAGTACAAATAATGCACCAGCGCCCCCTGTTGAATTGCATCTTTCAGAGTGAATTCTGGCTCTAAAACTCTGCCAAAATAATCAAATAAAGATTGCGTACCTTCATCATCAAAATACCGTTCCGGTGTTGCCGACAGCGCTAGTCTTAATCCCACGCGAGAAGGCAGACTCTTCTCCAACTGCCTTGCACCGAGGTTATGCGCTTCATCTCCTACAATTAGCGTTTTGTCTGGAAAATACTTGAGTTGCGATTGCAATCCCTCACTCATCAAGGTGGCATTTGTTGTAATGAGTGTGAGAAACCGTTGATTGCCAGAACGCAGATTGTATAGTTGCGTTGATAGCTGACTCTGCCAGTTGCGTACATTCTCAAAAGCTAAAACTGGCTGTAGTCCAAATTTCTCGCATTCTCGCGCCCACTGTGTCACCAGATGTCGATAGGGACACACTACCAGCAACACTTGCAAGCCAATTTGTTGATAGAGTGAGGTAGCGATCGCTAGCGCCGTAATTGTCTTCCCACTCCCCGTCGCCATCTTCAGCGTCCCTCTGCCTTGATTGGCAAACCAGCTAGCAACGGCTTCCTGCTGATACTGCCGCAGTTGTAAAGACGCTGGCATTCGGGGGCATCCCAGGGGTGTTTGATTCCCTTCTGAGGGATGCAGATGGTAAGTACCCTTAGAAGCAGCGACTGCTAAAAGTCTGTTAATCGGTTGCAGGTCGTACTCTACTGGCGAAGCTAGGCGATAAGATTGCTCTTTTGCCTGACTTTCGACTTTATAAACACCCTTTGACGACAACTTCACGCGCCACTACCCCTGCCATTCAAGCTGTTGATTTATTTTATGGGTTTAGGGCAGTAGTTAGGTGCGATCGCTATTTATCTACCCAGCTAATTTAAATACTCACTACACCAAAATAGCTGCTTACTTAACTTAAAAATCAATTTACCTAGGCGCACAGATTCCCATTCTTAAAGTATATGTCAATACGCAGAAAAAGTCAAGCAATATTTGATACAATCTCGCCTGTTCCTTCGCCAAAAGAAACAAGCACCCACTTCAAACAAAAAGTGAGTGCTTTCCACAAGTCAGCAAGGAAAAAGTCTTTCTTTTACTTTTTGCCTTTTGCCTGCATCAATAAGCATCCTGCAACTCGTAGAAATCAGGCGAGACATAATCCTTCCGCAACGGATAGCCCACCCAATCTTCCGGCATCAAAATCCGCTTCAGGTTCGGGTGCCCTTCATAGACAATGCCGTACATATCAAAAGCTTCCCGCTCTTGCCAGTCTGCCGTCTTCCAAATCCAGTACACCGAAGGGACTCTAGCATCATCTCGCGGCAAAAACACCTTCAGCCGCACTTCCTCCGGTCGGTCAGCATTGTCGCTCACCTGGATTAGATGATAGAAGCTGACCAAATCCTCTCCCGGTCCTGCATCATAGCCACCTTGACACTGGAGATAATTAAACCCGTAGGCGTAGAGGGCTGTAGCAATTGGAATCAAGAAGTCCCGGTCAACTTTGACAATCTCAACACCACTGCGATCGCGTTCTAGTTCCTGATGCTCAAAACCGTTTTCCTTCAGCCAAAGGGAAACCTTACCCGCTTCCACAATTTGGGATTCTGCTTGGGGTTCCCCTGAAGATTCTGCTGGGGATTCTGCTTCAGCCACGACGTTCCTCCTGTTTTTCTGCCGTCAACAGTGCTGGTGGTACAGGCATACCCATCCCAGCCGCCAACTCCTGCGGCGGAGTTTGGCGAGTTGCTAACTGTAAATACTTGCCATCGTGGATGGTGTCTACAGCTTGCATCTTGTGAGTGGTGCTGTAGTAGCGATGAGTTTGCTGAAACTGATCCCGCTCCTGGATAGAATCATTCCCGATTTTTTTGCGGAGTTTAATGATCGCATCCATGATCGCTTCCGGACGTGGAGGACACCCTGGCAAATAGACATCGACAGGAATCAGCTTATCTACACCCCGCACCGCCGTCGGGGAATCAGCGCTGAACATCCCGCCAGTAATCGTGCAGGCTCCCATTGCAATCACGTACTTGGGATCTGGCATCTGCTCGTACAGACGCACCAGAGCCGGTGCCATCTTCATCGTAATCGTGCCAGCAGTAATAATTAAATCTGCTTGCCGTGGACTAGAGCGAGGAACTAGACCAAATCTGTCAAAGTCAAACCGGGAGCCAATCATCGCTGCCACTTCAATGAAGCAGCAGGCGGTTCCAAACAACAGAGGCCACAGGCTGGAAAGCCGCGACCAGTTGTAGAGGTCGTCAACCGTTGTCAGGATGACATTTTCAGAAAGTTCTTGAGTAACAGTGGGTCGCTCAATCGGGTTGAGGATCTTCTCTTTCTGCTGCGCCTCAAGGGCAGCAATCTCGGTTTTCCCGTTAGATTTCATGACCATTCCAACGCTCCTTTGCGCCACGCATAAACAAGAGCAACTACAAGAATTGCAATAAAGACCAAGGCTTCAATAAACGCCAGTACACCCAGGCGATTGAAAGCAACGGCCCACGGATACAGGAAAACAGTTTCCACATCAAAAATGACGAAAACCAGCGCAAACATATAATAGCGGATGTTGAACTGAATCCAGGCTCCCCCAATCGGTTCCATACCAGATTCGTAAGTGGTGCGCCGCTCCGGACTACTACCACTGGGCCGCAGGAGCTTGGAGGCAGTCAGCGCCAAAATCGGCACCAGACTGGAAGCTAGCAAGAAGCCTAAAAAATACTCATACCCACTGAGGACAAACACGATCTTGTACTACCACTCAGATGAAAGGACGGCTGTTATTACTTCTTCACATTTATACATTATAAAGCGCCTGCCTCTGCCAAAGTTGCTGGTAGCGGGGCAGCGAATGTCTGTCATCGATACCGTTTTCTTATTGATCCGTTCGGCATTTCTAGTCAAGGCTCCTACCGAAGCGGACAATGGTTACTGGCAGCGAGGTACGATAGCGAAGTTATAACTCAAGGTAGAGCCAAGCTAAACAATATTAAGACTCATCCCCTACTTATGGCATAATTTTTAACATACATTTTAAGATTGGCTTCTCAATTTCATCTTGAGCCATGAGCAATCAAGCCGTCGATGCCAAAGCACTAGATCGCTACGAATGTCGCGCCTGTGGCTATATTTATGAGCCGACTAAGGGCGATAGTAAGAGCGATGTTCCTTCAGGGACACCTTTTGAAGAATTGCCAATAGACTGGCGCTGTCCCATTTGTGGGGTGCGAAAGACACAGTTTCAAAACGTTGGCGTTGTAGGCTCCCCCTCTGGATTCAAGGAAAATCTGGGCTATGGTCTGGGCGTTAACCGTTTAACCCCAGGACAGAAGAATCTTCTCATTTTTGGGGCATTAGCCTTGGGCTTCTTGTTCTTTATCAGTCTCTATGGTTTGCAATAAAACCAAACTCAGCTGGCAAAAGCTGAAGCGAATCACCCCCGAATTCGCTGGATTATCAATCGCATAGTAGAAGATTTGCACGCACCAGTTCTGGACAGTATGAATTTATTTGTGAGAAAGCTGAAACAAATTGCAATATTGTTGGCGGTTGTCCTCTTTTGCGCCAGTTGCAGTCAAGTTCCTTCGGTGAGCAACAGCCCCTGGCACGCCATTTCTCTACCAACGCAGGCCAACTTACAGGATCTCGCTTTTACGGGCGACCCCAATCATGGCTGGGTTGTGGGAAGTGACTCCACACTTTTGGAGACAACGGATGGCGGCAATACTTGGGAGTCAAGAAACCTGGAACTGGGAGATCGGCAATACCGCTTTACTGGCGTGAGTTTTGCCGAGCAAGAAGGCTGGATTACAGGAGAACCATCTATCTTGCTCCACACGACGGATGGGGGAAAATCTTGGACTCGCATCGCCCTGAGTAACAAGTTACCGGGGGCACCAAACACAATTGTGGCACTGGGTCCGAACTCCGCTGAGATGAGCACCAACGTTGGGGCAATTTATCGCACTCAAGACGCGGGACAGACTTGGAAAGCGATGGTGCAAGAAGCGGTGGGCGTTGTACGCAATATGTCTCGCTCTGCGGATGGCAAATATGTGGCGGTGTCTGCCAAAGGTAACTTCTACTCCACTTGGGAGCCTGGTCTAGATGCCTGGGTGCCCCATAATCGCAATAGCTCCCGAAGGGTGGAGAATATGGGGTTTGCACAAGATGGTCGGCTGTGGATGCTGGCGCGGGGCGGTCAGCTACAATTTAGCAGTCCGGAAAAGCAAGAGGAGTGGGAAGAAGCACAATATCCAGAGGTATCCACCAGTTGGGGTTTACTCGATTTGGCATACCGGACACCTGAGGAAATTTGGGTAACAGGCGGCAGTGGAAATTTGCTCCGGAGTCTGGATGGCGGCAAAACTTGGGAAAAAGCTCGTGAGATAGAGGATATCCCTTCCAATCTTTACAGAATTCTGTTTCTAACACCCCAGCAAGGATTTATCATAGGTCAGCGAGGTGTTTTGTTGAAATACGAAGGCTCGTCGCCAGCGGCTTGAAGAGGAAAGCAAGATTGTTGTCATGCAACTAATGCTTTGCTTGTGACTCTTTACCAAGTTTCGTATCATAATTAAGTTAGCTTTTAATTGTTGTTAGAGGAGGAATCTGAATGTCTGGTACAACTGGAGAGCGTCCATTTTCGGACATTATTACAAGCGTTCGTTACTGGGTAATTCACAGCATCACCATCCCGGCATTATTTATTGCAGGCTGGCTATTTGTTAGCACGGGTCTTGCATACGATGCCTTTGGGACACCCCGCCCCAACGAGTATTACACCCAAACTCGGCAGGAAGTGCCGATTGTTCAAGATCGCTTTGAATCCAAGCAACAAATCGAGGAATTTATAAAATAAGTGCGGCAGTCCCTAGACATATCTGGGTGTGAAAATAAAAGCACCTATTTGTGTTAGGATTGCCGGGGCAATTTCGGCTGGATTCGATGCAAAAGAGGGATGAAAAGTACCGTCTAAATGCGGCTATAAGAAGCGAACGGGAATCCAGCTAGATACATCGGTAGTTAAGTACCGTAGGCATACGGAAGTGCTTGGGAAAAGAATCACTTCTGGCTTGTTGGAGGAGACTTCAAAGGTTCAGTAGCCTCAATAGTAGGTCTACGAAGCCCTTTTTGCAGGAAAAGCCTTCCCGTTACGGTACCAAAAGTCCCATTTCTATAAAAAGAATTGGGAGTGTCAACAAGTAAGTCGTTTAAAAGAGGTGGCAAAACATGACTAGTAATACGCCCAATCAGCCAGTTTCATATCCGATTTTTACCGTTAGATGGCTAGCGGTTCATACGTTGGCTGTCCCAACAATCTTTTTCTTGGGCGCGATCGCTTCTATGCAATTTATTCAACGATAGGAGAAACCTAATTATGCCAGAACGGAGTCCAAATCCCAATAATCAACCAGTTGAGTTAAACCGTACTTCTCTTTACTTGGGCTTGCTACTGGTTTTTGTCCTTGGTATTCTGTTTTCCAGTTATTTCTTTAACTAACTGGGTTTGACTGAAATCATTTTTAAGTTCAATTAGGAGGGAAAAGCTGTGTCTGGAAGTGGAAGAATCCCGTTGTGGATTGTAGCTACCGTCGCCGGTCTGGGCGCGATCGCTGTGCTGGGTGTTTTCTTCTATGGTGCCTACGCTGGTCTAGGTTCCTCTTTGTAGAGAAAAGCTGGGTAATCAACCAGATTTGAGATAATTCTCATCAAATCATCCAAGAAAAACCGCCTATCTGACTAGAACAGGCGGTTTTTTTTCAATGTCCAGCTAATGCCCAGCTAAAGTTAAATGCCCGTTGCGTCTTCGTGTTCGATGTAAAGAAACAGGAAAGCCATCGCTACAGCCGGGAAGACCAAGCCAGTTAGAGGCACCAGAATTGAAGGTAAGAATGAAGCTGCCATCAGTAAATTTCCTTTCTAATTGAACACTGGTTGTAATTGAATTTACAGTGAATTGGCAACCAAGAACCGAATCATAAAAATTTTTAACAAGCGCTTAATCCGCAAACTCATCTAGCGACCAGTTGGGCAAATCGGGGGGGATAACTATACGGTCAACGGTTACTTTATGACTCTCCCGTTGGGTATAAGTATCGACCGTGACTGCCTCAAAACGGATTTCTACGCTCCCGAACGGCACTGTTAGCTGAGTCGTTGCCTCCAGGGATTCTAAGCCAGTAGGCGTAAAATCTACCAGCCATCGGGGACCATCCAGTAGCGATCGCGTTTGGCGGTCATGCACCCACAGTTTGACATAGAAGCGAGATAAATCAGACATCAATTTCAAGCGGACACCCAATGGTTGTCCGGCAATCAGTTCGCCTTCTGGTAAAACTAGCTCAGGCGCTGGCACTGGTTCCTCGTCCAGCGACGATGGCTGCGGTTCTGGGGGATAATCCCGCCCCGCATTGGGAAAACGCGATCGCCCTGGTTGTATCCCCCTAGCGGAGGCTTCTCGCCAGCCATACCCTCCTCGCCCACTGGTGCCCGGAGGGAGAAAAGAGGGGTCATCGTCTACCACAATCTCTCGCTCTGTCCAGTTAACAGCAGACTCTGCCATCGATAAAACATTCTTAGCCATCTCAACAGCCGTCGGCGGAGTTTCTGGCAGTTGAGCAGAGGCTGCTCCCACCTCTTGGGGATTGTTCGTTGCATCGCTAGCAATACCGGCATCTTCACCCAATTCTTCCTCCAACTCTGGCAGAGGAGGTTGTTGGTCTAGCAATAGTGCCACGATTTCCCAGTCTGTCGGCATCGGTGGCAAGCGGTCAGAGTCAGTTTCCCCCTGCGGCTCGGCAGCAGTGGCTTCGGTTCCATCCGCAACGTCAGTGTCTTGGCTGCCGTCGGTCAGGTCTGCTGGAGGCTCTGTTTCCTCCGTAGACTCCTGCGTCGAAAGTACCTCCTCAGGTTGCAGCCATGCTGAAGATTCCTCATCAGTTGCTAGGTCGTTCAACCGTGACAAAAAACGATCTTGCAGCTTCAGGGTCGCAAAAGCCGTATCTAGGGGCGATGCCTGGGAGTCTGCCGACGGCTGGGCTTTTTGTTCAGCGGATTGTTCGGCGGAGTTTTCTGCCCCCTCGGTGTTAGAAGCATCTTCAACAGTTACGTCCTGGTGAGCGTGCAAATCTGTATCCGCCGACTCGCTGGCATCTGTTCGAGCGGGTTCCTCTGGACGCTGCCAAGTCTGGGCTAAGTTATTCAATAAATTATCAAATAACTGCTCTACATCAGGTGCAGCCCCCTCTGGAGGGGCGTCAACAGGTTGGGGAGGATTTAGGGCAGAAGATAAATCTTCCTCTTGAGCGATGGGCGTGTCGGCATTCTCGCGGCGCTCGATTGCAGGCATCGGATCGGAAATTACCGGAAGTTTAAGCGAGCGATTGACTGGATTGGCAGGATCGGGTCGATAAAGTTGCGGGGGGAGGGATACCACGGACGGAGGTTCAGAAGTTACTGATGCATTGCGATCGCGCAAAGCAATATCCTCAGGCTCATCGCTATCCGTTGCCTCCCCATTCCCTGTTGCCTCGGTATCGGAAGCAATTGCTGGAAGTTCGGGGGGTTTAAGCGCGGCGAAGGGGGCAGGATCGGATTTAGCAATCTGATCCGGTAGGGGTTTATTGGGCAAAGGTTCTAAGTGCAGCGGCTGAGTATCTTTTGCCGTTTCCACCAGATCGAGGAAAGATGAATCGATAGAGGGTGTCTCTGCCAAAAGAGAGTCTAACGGCGGGTTCAATAAATTTGCGTGATGTTTATCGTGAGCTAGAGCGTCGAGTAACTCTTCCAAATCGGCGGTCACGGTAAAGGAGTGAGTCACCAAGACTGTCTGAGCCTCATCGATTAACGTGACTTCTCCCAAAATCAACCGGGTTTGGCAATTTTCCGGCAGCTCTAAATTACAGCTAAAAGAAAAGCTCGGCACCTGTTCGGGTATCAACTGCTGGACATCTACCAAGATTTGTGAGTTTTGCGGATCGCGCATTTCAATTCGCAGTACGTCTGGCTGCAAAAGATGCAAATCCCTAAAACTGTCTGGGATCTCCACTTGTCCGCTGAAGGTAATTAGCTCTCCCCGACGCACTACCAGCGTTTCCCGATCGAGGGTCAGTCGTATCGGTGCTTCAATTTCCGGCGACTCAGTTTCTGCTGAGTAACCCCTTTCGGCGGCAGAAAAGGCAAGCTCCGACGAGGCACTGGCAGAGGGAGACGTTAAGGAATCGCCCGAAAACTCACTCTGCGGTATTGCCCCACGAGCTGTAGATGTCGGCTCAAAAGCTTGCCAGACCGGATCGACGACTTCGTGTAAGATTTCGTCCACCATTTGTAGCGAGTGTTCTACGAGGCGGCTGACGGGCACTGCCGCCTTCGGAGGGGTGCGCTTCGGTGCCGCTTCCCACCTTTGTGACTCCGATGCCCCAAAGGAGAGGAATAATTCATTAACTGCCTCATCTTCGTCTTCTTCCCACCCAGCATCAGTCATCGCCTCTGTCGCCGATTCGTCTACTTGGGAAGAGGTACTGGGATCGGGCAAATCTGGATTTGGAAGGTCAACGTCAGCGGTGATTTCGGTGGTTGTCGGGGCAGGGTGAACGGGGAGGTCAGCGGCAGAACCGGCGGATGATTCTTGGAGGGTTTCGCTGGCGACACCTGCCTCTTGCCTCCAAACGGGTCGCATTTGTCCCACTGGATCGACATCTGCGTCTGCCAGGGAGGTTGGCAAAACCTGGAATTGAATCGCCTGCTGCCAAGTGTTGCCGAGGAAATCTGACATGATATCGCTATGGCAGCGCAACTCCCATCGCCCCGACTTGAGGTAGGTGAAGGGAATGACCACCATCAAACCTTCGGCGTTGGTGCGGCGCGATCGCTTCTGAAACCGGCGCTTGGGGGGAACTTCCTCAGTGCTGTCATAGGTGATGCGAATTTCCACCTCGGTGTTGGGACGGCTGGAGTGAGCAACCACCCGATACCGACCTTCTTCGATTTCCACACTTGGTGTCTCTAGGGAGAGCCAGGAGGAATCGCCCTCTTGTTGTATCAGAAATTGCCAGTATTCCATAGGAGGCAAGCAGCAAGCATAAAGGATGAAGTATAAAGGATGAAGTTAGAGTTAGAGGCGCGGCTGAAAGACAGTGTGACGTATTATTACACGCCAAACTTCACACTTCATACTTCCTATTCCTGTTACCTTTTTACTTTAATCTGCTGCCGCAGTTCCTCGATCATTCCTAATAATTCAGTTTGAGCGATCGCACTCTGCTCCTTCGATGCCATCCACTTCAGCTTGACGGTTTGGTTCTCTGCTTCCTCTTCTCCCAAAACCAAGCAAGCAACTGCACCGCTACGGTCAGCCCTAGCGAACTGCTTTTTAAAAGCACTTCCACTCAAGTCTAGATCCACGGTAAACCCAGCTCGACGTAATTTTTGAGCCAATTGTAAAGCTTGCGATTCGGCTTTCTCGCCTCTGGAAACCACGTAAAAATCCAACGTCGGTACGGGTGCCTCTTGCAGCTGTTGCAGCAGGATGATCAAGCGTTCCAAGCCCATTGCCCAACCCACCGCTGGTGTCTCTGGTCCCCCCAGTTCTGCCACCAGCCCATCGTAGCGTCCGCCACCACAGACAGTTGCTTGCGCTCCCAGGTCGTCCGAGATAATTTCAAAGGCAATGTGGGTGTAGTAATCCAGACCGCGCACCAGACGCGGGTTCAGTTGATAACAAATCCCCAAATCAGCCAGACGTGCTTGGATTTGCTCAAAGTAGCGACAAGAATCTGCACTCAGATAATCCAAGATACTGGGAGCATCTTGAACAATTGCTTGCGTCCCCCGATCCTTACTATCCAGTATGCGTAAGGGATTGCGACTCAGCCGTACCTGCGAATCCGAGTCTAACTCTTCTTTGTAGGGAGTCAGGTAATCTACCAGTGCTTGCCGATAACGCTGTCGATCTTCAGGATTTCCCACCGAGTTGATATCCATGCGGAGATTTTTTAGACCGAGGGTTTCGAGGATTGAGTTAGCGATCGCGATCGCCTCTGCATCTGCCCTCGAATCCGCAGTCCCCAACACCTCTACACCCAGCTGGTGAAATTGCCGCTGTCGTCCCTTCTGGGGAGCTTCGTAACGAAACATCGGTCCCAAATACCAGAGGCGCTGAATCCCACTTTTGACATCAAGAGCGTGTTCAATATAAGAGCGCACCACCCCAGCCGTTCCCTCCGGTCGCAGGGTCATAGAATAAGGATTTTCCCCCCGACTCTTGAAGGTATACATTTCCTTCCCTACCACGTCTGTAGCTTCGCCAATCCCGCGCTCAAATAGCGCCGTCAGCTCAAAAATCGGGGTGCGAATTTCTTGATAAGCCGCTCTGCTTAGAATATCCCGTGCGACCGATTCTACCCATTGCCAGTACCCGACTTCTTCGGGCAGAATATCCCGCGTTCCCCGTATCGCTTGAATGCTTCCCATTGTTTAGATTTTAGATTTTAGTGAGTGTCATGAGTTTTTCACCCCCTGGATTTTTAACTTTACCCCCTTAGAAAGCTAGGGAAGGGGGAAGGGGGTTAGGTCATTGCATTGGCGAAAACTTCGTGACACTGAAGATTTTAGATTTTAGATTCACAATCCATCTAAAATCCAAAATTTATGGGTTTTCCTCCCAAGGACAATAGCGCTGACTATAGTAGTCCAAAATCTGCTTGACCCGTTGGCGACTCGATAAATCGGCATCTTCTGCATACTGAATCCACAAGCCGCCAACTTGGCTTTGATTATAGTCGAACGATTGCCCCGAAGGCTGGGGAACCAGACCTGTGTCTACCCCTTCCACCTGACGCAAATGGGCAGCGATTTCCCGATACACCGCTAAGGGCAACTCAGGGAAGCGAATTTGATACCGCAGCCGTTCTCCTCCAGCAGTCTGCACCCTTTCAACTCCTACAACAACTGATCGTGGTACTTGTTTAAGCTTGAGGAGAGCCATTGGTCGCTGGTTGGGCGAGCAGGAGCAACAGCCGTCGGTGTACCGGGTTGATCGGGCGTTGCAATTGGTTTTTCCCCAACCCGTCTGGCAATTTCTCTGCCGTATTGCTCCAAAATCACCACCGGACTGGCACCATTATTAACTTCAATCCGCTTGACTAGCACCTGTCCATTGGATAAACGCTGTCCCACTCCGACGTAGCGACTTGGCTCGTTTGGTACCTTCACAATTGCCTGAGGTTCACCACCCACCTGAACCACTCCTGTGACTTCTACACTTCTTGCCAGGTTTGGTTCTGGTAGCGGCGGCAGTTTGGGTAGAAGTGGCGCGGGAGCAGGAATCCGAGGAGCCGTAGCAATCCGACTACCTGGAGCTATACCGTTTCTGTTCCCCGGAGGCGTAGCGTTTCTCCTACCCGCAGTCACCCCATTTCTGCCATTGGGAGCGGTAGCGGGTCGTATCGTCGTCCTTCCGCCAGCGATCGCCCGACTGCCAGCATTACCTCCGCCTCCAGTCGTTCTGGACGTTCTGGAAGGTCTGACAAGGGGCAGGGGTGGCGGTACGGGAATGCGACGCCCAGGAGCCAAACCCTGAGGAGGAGCTAAACCAGGAGCCGGAAATGGAGGGGGAGGCGAACCCGAACCCGTCTCGTTTGGTGTCACTTCCACAATTGGCTTCAGGGGAACAAGTGCAAACGGATCTTGCCGTCCTTTCTGAATTTCTCGCAGCCGCACATCAGAATTCGTGGATGGAATCAAGCCGGAAAGCCCAGGAACGCTTGCCGGTTTTTGGGCAATCGTCGGATTGGAAAAAGTTGACTTGCCTACGGGAGTTGGCTGGGCTGTTGGTGAAGCAGTTGGTACAGACGGAGCCGGAGAAATACTAGGGCTAGGAGCTACAGCCGTATCCTCTCCCTGCGAACAGCCCCCCGCTAACAGAGCAAGCATTCCCAAAAACGCAATCCATGAATGTTGACGCATGACCAGTTCCCCAGTGCTTTACCTGCATCCGCCAATAGAAATTCCCTGTTTGCTTTCAACAGTTCTAATATATGCGGATAATTTATTTGATTAAATGTGTGCAAAAACACCCATCTATATATTCAGTTTAGTGGACTGAGATCAAACTATCGCGTTTGTGTTACTTTCTTCACTGAATCGGGAATCTCAGTTTCCGGTTGTTGGAAGTGTCAATCGTCAGCCCCTGCCATTAACTTTTTCAGCGCATCCAGTCCCTTTTTGACCCGCCGAGAAACTGTCACAACACTGATGTCTAAGCGTTCTGCGACTTCCTTTTGCGTTAAGTCGTGTAAAAAAACAAATTCCAAGATTTCGCGGGTTCGCTTTTCTAGCTGAACTAAAGCTTGTTGCAGGCGAAGCTGGTCTTCTTGCGCTAACTGAAAACTCCGATATTGCGGGTCTGGGACGATTTCACCTAAGCAAGTCGCACCTTCAGAACCATCCCCTAGGGGTACATCTAAGCTGACAAGTTCGCGGTTTTGAAAGGCCAACTTGATTTCCTGCCATTCTGCCTGTGAAATTTCTAGCTTTAGTGCCACCTCTGAATCGGTAGGGGATCGGTTGTACTTCTGCTGGAAATACCGCGCCAAAGAAACTGCCTGATAGTGCAGTGCTTCCCAACGCCGAGGAATGCGGAATGAGCCGCCTTTATCCCGTAAATAGTGCTGAATTTCTCCGCGAATGTAGGGGATGGCAAAGGAACTGAAGGCGTGACCCTTGGACAAATCAAAGCGCTCAATCGCTCGAATTAAGCCTAAACAGCCGACCTGAAGCAAGTCTTCGTAGCTTTCTGTACACTGATTAACCCAGTGATGGGCTTCTTTTCTCACCAGTCCAAAATTCAGTTTTACCAGCTGATTGCGAACAGTATCTGAACGATTTTGCTGGTACTCTCGTAACAGCCGTAAGCTCTCAAGCTTCAGTTCGGGAGTGACAGTGCTATACATACACGAAGTTCAATTGGTAGAGTGGCCCGGTTAAAAACGTTTATTTCGGTTATATTCTGTTTTTGAAGTGCGTGCTGTGATGTTAAACATAGGTTTCGATAACAAAACTTTAAGCCGGAAGCTAACAAATGCAGTTGGGGAAACGCCACCAAATGTAGCATTTTCCCCAAATTGCGATAAGTTGCTTTCTTTTGGTCGCTTCAAAATTCAGTTTATTCTCTGGCCCTGGTCAATTACAACAGCATTTTCACCGAGAAACTCTCTTGTGGTAATCACTCGCATGATTGCGGAGTGCAGGCAGAAGCATTAAGCAGCAGATGCTGACGGGAGCAAAGGAAAAGAAAAAAGGGGCTTCCAAACCCCTTTTCTTCACCTGCCAGCAAAGCCAAGCAGGGTGACTCGGTGCTAATGAGCAGATTTAAGCCTGCTCTGGAGAAATCCGAGCATAGAAGATGCCGCGAATTTTCACTTCCTTGGCTTCGCCAGCGCCTAGATCGGTATCGGATGGCTGCTCGCTCTCAAACGTACCGGCAATTTCACCTGTGACGTTATCCACTTTAGCGACTTGGAGAGAAATTTCGCCCTTAAGGGTTTCGGCACGCTTGACATTCGCACGTGTCAGGTCTTTCTCATCAGCTTGGCTGGGGAGTGCCACTGCATTGTCATAGCCAGTGACCACACCGCGACCCTTGGGATCGAGGAAAGCTGCTCCCCGATAGGAGGGAACGTTAAACTCGCCTTCAAAGTCAGTCGAGGTGTTAATGCTATCCATCCCCGGCTGGCTTTTGGCAACCAGATTTTTAATCGTGAATAGAAAGGGCACTCGCTCACCACCCGGTAGCTGGACGGTAATGGCTTGGAAGTCGAGACCATCCTGTTCAATAAAGGTCAAACGACGATCTTCATCAACTTGCAATTTACCCAGCACCTGGTCGATGCTAGAAGTGTACCGGGTCAACAACTTACCCGGAATGAATTGGGCGGATTGACGTTTGTTAGTCGATTCTTCTTTGACAAAGAAGCTGGTTGGCTGTAAGCACAGGTTCGTCAAAGCATACGACTGACGAGGCTGAATGGGAATGGCACCGCGTGTCGTTTCTGACAGTTGCGGGCAGTTATTAGCAAGCCCTGTGCCTCGAATTTGGTCGTAAGTGAGTGGAGTGGGAACGCTGGTCGCAGCGGCTGGACCTTCACTACAAGCAGTTAATACCCCCAAGCACAAAGCTAGGAAGGCAACAATGAAAGCGCGATACCTCATGGTCAACCTCAAATATTTAATCTAGGAATCCGTACCAGTAGAATCTGGTATTGGGCTTAAGTTACAACAGACAAAAGTGAAATTCTTAATTAGGCTCGGAATGGTTCGGCTCAGAATCTCTACAGTGAATTTTACAAGGCTTTGTGTTGCCTTTATCCTGAAGCTCAGTGTAAATTGACCATTTCAGTCAGTGAAAGACTCGGTTAAAGTTGAGTTGATCAAACGGACTAAAGGGGATGGCGTGAACAGCGAAGAGAATTTAGAATTGGAGCTTCAGAAGCCGGAACTGCAAGCGATCGCTACTTCTGTTCGCGCTTTGGCACAGACTTGCCAGGGGGATACTCTGGCTCTGTTGGCGTTGCTGCGGGCTTTGGAAAGTTGGCATCGTGAGATTCGAGATGGTGTGTTTCAGGCGTCTTTACCGGATAATCGTCAGGCTCTATACGCCTTGCTGAAGGATATGGAAGAAGGGGGCGGTTGGCCCTATATTGAGCGGATGAAGCTGCGATCGCTTTTAGAAAAGCTCTCAGCCGCAGAATCGCCCAATTCTTCACACCCTCTCACACTGGAGTTAGAAACCCAGCCGACTCAGGAAGGTTGAAGGCAAAACTATTTCACTGACTTGACTCGCCCGCGGGTGAAGCTAGTCAATCTTTATTGGGCTATAGAGTACAACAGATGCTAAGATCCTCCAGTTATCACTGCAATCTCTGAACACTAACCCCCTGCTTAATTTATGCCGGTTGCTGTTAATCCGATTAAGTTTGGTACAGATGGCTGGCGAGGCATCATCGCCGCAGACTTCACGTTTGAGCGGGTGGCTTTGGTAGCACCGTTAGCGGCACAAGTCCTAGCAAATGTCTATGGTGAGACGACCGGTAGCCGCACGATTATTGTGGGTTATGACCGGCGCTTTATGGCGGAAACGTTCGCCCGTAAAGTGGCACAAGTCGTGCAAGCAGCGGGATTTGATGTTCTCAGCAGCAGTAGTTATGCCCCAACCCCGGCATTCAGCTGGGCGGCTTATCAACGGAAAGCTTTGGGAGCTTTGGTGATTACCGCTAGTCATAATCCTGGAGCATATTTGGGTTTAAAAGTCAAGGGCGCATTTGGGGGATCGGTTCCCCCGGAAATTACTCAGCAGATTGAAGCGTTGTTAGAGAAGGAACCGTCACCATTTTCGACGACGCCTGGAAGTTTGGAGATGTTCGACCCTTGGCCCAATTACTGCGAAGCGCTACGGGCGAAAGTGGATATTGTTTGCATTCAGGATGCGATCGCCCAACATAAGCTCACTGTCTTTGCTGATGTGATGCACGGTGCTGCTGCGACTGGACTAGAACAACTGCTGCAAATGCCAATTCAGGAAATTAATAGTTCCCGCGATCCTTTGTTTGGTGGCGGTGCGCCGGAACCTTTGCCGCGTTACCTTTCCCAGATGTTTCGGCAGATGCGGACTCACCGACGCCGCATTGCTGATGGGTTGGCAGTGGGGTTTGTGTTTGATGGAGATAGCGATCGCATTGCTGCTGTCGATGGACAGGGAAATTTCCTCAGTTCCCAAATTCTCATCCCAATTTTGATCGAACACATGGCATCGCGGCGGGGATTGACGGGCGAAGTCGTTAAAACAGTGAGTGGTTCCGACTTGTTTCCCCGCGTAGCCTCCCTGTACAATCTGCCGGTGTATGAGACGCCAATTGGCTACAAGTACATCGCCGACCGGATGTTAACGACTCAGGTGTTAGTCGGTGGCGAAGAGTCGGGAGGGATTGGCTACGGCAATCATATTCCAGAACGAGATGGGCTGTTGTCAGCGCTGTATCTGCTGGAAGCGATCGCGCAATCAGGAATGGATCTCAGTGACCTCTACCAGCGCTTGCAGGAGAAAACCGGCTTTAATTCTGCCTACGACCGCATTGACCTACCATTAGCGAGTATGGAAGTGCGATCGCGCCTGCTAGAACAATTACAAAATACGCCCTTAACTGAGATTGCCGGTCGGTCGGTAATCGATTGCCTAACGATTGATGGTTATAAGTTTCGGTTAGTCGATGATAGTTGGTTGATGATTCGCTTCAGCGGAACAGAACCCGTTTTGCGGCTGTACTGCGAAGCGCCAACTCTGAAGCAAGTTCATCACACCTTAGAGTGGGCGAAAAATTGGGCGAATTCAGTTTAAGCGCTACAAAGTATCTGGATCGATACCCAATTCCCGTAGTTTAGCAGCTAATCTCTCTGCCCTAGCTTGAGCCAACTCCTTCTGCTGCCGTTGCACTTGGGCTGCTTCTTCAGGTAACTCAACTAGCTGCCCCTCGGCAGTGAAAAAGCGCAACTTTCTCTCGTGAATACCTAAATATAACTCTAATTGTTGGCTCCACAAGTATCCTTGCTGATTGGGTTCCAGCGTTTGGTACTGACCTGCCAATAACTGGAAACCAGCAAATTCTAACGTTTCGGGGTCAAACCAGAAATAGTTGGGCGTGCGAAAGATATCTTGGTAAATCTGTTTCTTCAAGCCTCTGTCTGTGGCGGCTGTCTTGTCTGAGAGAATTTCTACAATTACATTCGGATACTTGCCATCTTCCTCCCAAACCACCCAACTTTTACGGGATTTGCGTTCAGTTCCCAACACTACGAAAAAATCTGGTCCTCGGAAGTCCTCCGATTTGCGCTGGCGCGGACTGTAGTAGATGCTGAGATTGCCAGCAACAAAGAAGTCGTTGCGGCTTCGCCACCACCAGTCAAGGCATTTTATCAGCAGCAGCATTTGCTGCAAATGCAGGTAAGTTTCCAAAGGCGGTTCGTCACTCAGTAAATCGCTGGGTGGAAAGATAACATCTTCTGGAGTGTCTAAATCTTTGGCGAGGGACATGGCAGCGTTGCTCCCGATAGCAAGATGCTAGTTACTATGAGTTTAGCAACAGTGAGGGACAAACGGGATTAGGGTGAAAGGATGCGATCGCTATTTCAATAACCTTTAATAAAGGTACAAATGTTCTGATGCCAGCAGGATAGCTTTTGTGAATGGACAAAAATGAATTTCAAGGCTGACTAAACTAAAGACTTTAAACACTGCTTCTGGTTCATTAAAAGTTGATTAAAAGCACGCTAAAACAAGATTGGCTTAATGTGCCTCAATACTTCCTCGAATAAATTTTCTGGACACTCGCCAATAAAACTGGCATTTCTTGCTCGATAATCAGTTGAATTTATCAGGACTTACACAACATCACCACATCTGCCCTTCCGCTTTCCCCCTGGGGAATTGCCCCTACAAAACTCTATATGTATAAGCTTTGCGTAAGTCCTGTAAAAGCTGACTTAGCCAAAGAGACCCCTTTCTGTGGCAATCTGAGAAACAGACAGGAAAGCCAAAATTAAAGAAAAGGTTATGCAAACCCTGCCCAATCCAAGCACTACCAGTGCATCTTCCAGTCAACCCTCCTTTGACACCACTATCAAGCGGCGCAAAACTCGTCCCGTCAAGGTGGGGAATGTCACGATTGGCGGCAACTACCCAGTGGTAGTGCAGTCCATGATTAATGAAGACACGCTTGATATTGATGGATCGGTTGCCGGAATTCGCCGCCTGCACGAGATTGGCTGCGAAATTGTCCGCGTCACCGTGCCAAGTATCGGTCATGCTAAAGCTTTAGCCCAAATCAAGCAGAAATTAGCTCAAACCTATCAACCAGTGCCGCTGGTAGCTGATGTGCATCACAACGGCATGAAGATTGCCCTGGAAGTTGCCAAGCACGTTGATAAGGTGCGGATTAATCCGGGGTTGTATGTGTTTGAAAAGCCAAAGTCGGATAGAAGCGAATACAACCAAGCCGAATTTGATGAAATTGGCGAAAAAATCCGCGAAACTTTAGAACCCCTGGTAGTTTCCTTGCGCGATCAAGGTAAGGCAATGCGAATCGGCGTCAACCACGGTTCTCTCGCCGAACGGATGCTGTTTACCTACGGCGATACCCCAGAAGGCATGGTGGAATCTGCCCTAGAATTTATCAAAATTTGTGAATCTCTTGACTTCCGCAACCTGGTAATCTCTCTGAAAGCCTCGCGGGTGCCGGTGATGTTAGCAGCTTATCGTCTGATGGCACAGCGGATGGATGAGCTAGGCATGGAGTATCCCTTGCATCTCGGTGTCACTGAAGCGGGTGATGGCGAATACGGACGCATTAAGTCCACCGCAGGCATTGCTCCTCTGCTAGTTGATGGTATTGGCGATACGATTCGAGTATCAATCACCGAAGCACCGGAAAAAGAGATTCCCGTTTGCTACAGCATTCTGCAAGCACTGGGATTGCGGAAAACGATGGTGGAATATGTCGCCTGCCCCTCATGTGGGCGGACATTGTTTAATCTAGAAGAAGTGCTGCACGAAGTGCGGGAAGCCACCAAACATCTTACAGGTCTTGATATAGCAGTCATGGGATGTATTGTCAATGGCCCCGGAGAAATGGCGGATGCCGACTATGGTTATGTTGGTAAACAGCCCGGTTTCATCTCTCTGTATCGTGGCAGAGAAGAAATCAAAAAAGTGCCAGAGTCTCAAGGAGTTGAAGAGTTGATTAATTTAATTAAGGCAGACGGACGTTGGGTCGATCCTTAAGTTGAGTGTTGAGAGAAAAGTTAATTCAAAACTCACAAAATAAGTGTTGAGGAAAGCATTAATTTAAACCTCAGGCGCGATAAATCAGGCGCGATAAATCGCGTTTCTACAACTCAAAACTTAAAACTCTCTACTTCCGGACTTGCACTTAGTGCAGCTGGATAAATAATTGCGCTCTCCGGCTTCCAGGTATGCCCTGTGCTAGAGTTAGCGTAATTCCTTGGCAGTAGTTTCCCACCGGCTCAGAAAGGATCATGGTAATTACAAAACGCGGGATCGTTCTCGGTGCGACAGCACTGGTATTATCGACTGTTGCTGTTACGGGCGCTGGTATTCATCTGTCTCAAGGTCAGGCTTTTTTTCGTGAAAGTCCCAAGGAACTTGTAGACGAAGTGTGGCAGAT
The DNA here is from genome assembly GCF_042747725.1 of Coleofasciculus sp. H7-2. Taxonomy (NCBI): domain Bacteria; kingdom Bacillati; phylum Cyanobacteriota; class Cyanophyceae; order Coleofasciculales; family Coleofasciculaceae; genus Coleofasciculus; species Coleofasciculus sp. H7-2. The sequence goes on along the minus strand of NZ_JBHZGO010000086.1, from coordinate 5,583 downwards.
TATTGACCGCAGTTACGTGGATGGCACCTTCAACAAAGTCGATTGGCGGGCAGTTCGTCAACAATACCTGAACCGCTCTTATTCCAGCAAGAAGGAAGCCTATGAGGCGATCCGGGAAATGCTGAAAAAACTGAACGATCCCTACACCCGGTTCATGGACCCAGAAGAGTTCAAGAGTATGCAGATTGATACTTCTGGGGAATTAACTGGGGTTGGCATTCAACTCGCTCAAGATGAGGAAACGAAAAAGCTAACGGTTATTGCGCCAATTGAAGATACACCAGCTTCTAAGGCTGGTGTTCTGGCAAAGGACACTATCAAGAAAATTGATGGTAAGAGTACCGAGGGCATGGATGTCAATGACGCTGTGCGCCTGATCCGAGGACAACCGGGAACGGAAGTGACGTTGACCATTCAGCGGGGCGAGAAGGAATTAGTATTTCCCCTGAAACGGGCGCGGATTGCCATCCATCCGGTGCGCTCTAGCAAGCAGAACAGTCCTACGGGTGAGATAGGCTACATTCGTCTCAATCAGTTTAGCGCCAATGCTGCTAAGGAAATGGCAGATGCGATTAAGGGTTTAGAACAGCAGAAGGTGAATGGCTACATTTTGGATCTGCGTTCTAACCCAGGCGGATTACTCTACGCCAGTATTGAAATTGCTCAGATGTGGTTAAAAGACGGCACTATTGTCTCAACTGTGGATCGGCAGGGGGAAAGGGAACGAGAGACAGCTAATAATCGCGCCCTCACAGATAAACCGTTGGTGGTGTTGGTGGATGGCGGATCGGCGAGTGCCAGCGAAATCCTCTCAGGGGCGTTGCAGGATAACAAGCGGGCTGTTTTGGTGGGGACAAAGACCTTTGGTAAGGGTTTGGTGCAATCGGTGCGGGGTCTGGGGGATGGTTCGGGTCTGGCGGTGACGATCGCTAAGTATTACACTCCTAGCGGGCGCGATATTAATCACGCGGGGATCAAGCCGGATGTGGTGCTGGAAATGACGGAAGCTCAGCGCAAGGCATTGCAAACCGATCGTGATAAAATTGGCAGCCCGGACGATCCCCAATATGCCAAAGCGCTGGAAGTGCTGAATCAGAAGATTGCCGCCCAGCGAGGAAACCAGGCGCAGAAATAGTTTTGAGTTTTGAGTTTTGAGTTGAAATTCAACACTCAAAATTCAAAACTTATTGGGGTTGGCACTTTCGGGCGCGAATTAAGCCGACGCGACGAGCGATCGCTTCCTCTTGGGAATCAAATGGTCCCCAGCGTTCCACAAAAGCTGATTTATCCTCTCCTTCGACGCGATCGCTAGGGAGGATTTCGCATTTTCCCTCGTTACGCTTGACAATATACCAGGTTTGTGTGTTTGTCATTAGGTGAAGATTCGCAAAAAACGCCTTGAAGAGTGGCTTAGTTATGAGTTTTGAATGATCGGCAATCAATTCAAAACTCATAACTTTTTTAGTTAATGTGCGCTGTTGCCGTTGCCGTTTCCAGAAGTTGCTATCACTCGTTCAACCAGCTTGTCTGGGACTTCTTGGAGATGGTCGTACTTCCAGTTGAAGAAGCCGACGCCCATTGTGAGCGATCGCAATTCCACAATAAAGTTGTGCATCTCTGCTTGGGGTAAGTAAGCAGAAACGCAATCCCAACCAGACCAATCCGACTTCCCTTCATAGCCGAGAATTTGTCCCCGGCGTCCGCTTACCAGCTGGAGTACCTTAGAGGTAAATTCGGCAGGGGCACACACCTGAATCGCGGTAATCGGTTCTAAGAGCGTTGGTTCGCACTTGGGCATTCCTTCCTGCATGGCAATTCGCGCCGCTTGTTTAAACGCTTGTTCGGAACTATCAACCGAGTGGTAAGAACCATTGGTTAGCGTCACTCCCACATCGACCACTGGGAAGCCCAAGGGGCCATGTACCAAATACTCCCGGACACCCGTCTCAACGCCAGGAATATACTGTCTCGGTACGACGCCACCGACAATTGCTTGACTGAAGTTAAAGCCTTCGCCACGCGACAGCGGCTTGATATCCAGATAAACATCGCCAAACTGCCCGTGACCGCCACTTTGGTGCTTGTAGCGCCCGTGAATCGACGAGGCGGGTTTGCGGATGGTTTCTTTGTAGGGAACGCGCGGCTGGTGAGTGGTCATTGGCAGGTTGTACTTGCGCCGCAGTCGGTCGAGGGCAACTTGCAGATGAATTTCACCTTGACCCCAAAGGATGACTTCGTGGGTGTCGCCGTGTTGTTCCCAAGCCAGGGAGGGGTCTTCTTCTAGCAGCTTGCTGATGGCGCTACTAAGTTTAACTTCATCGTTGCGTTTTTCGGGCGTAATTGCTAAAGCAAAAACGGGTGCCATTTGCTCGGCTTTGGGGAGTTCGGTTGCCAGTGGGTCGCCGGAAGCGGTCAAGGTATCGCCAGTTTTAATTCCCTCTAAGCGTCCCAAGACGACAATCTCACCGGCTTCGGCTGAAGTCAGTGGCTGTTGTTGCTGACCCATCAAACGGTACAAGCCACCAGTCCGAACGCCATTGAGGACAATTCCATCGGTCAATCTGCCCTGCCACACCCGCACCAGGGAGATTTTACCGCCTTGAGGAGTGTAATAGGTTTTAATCGCTTGCGCGAGGGGGGCATCGGCATGGAGAACGATTCCCCGACGTTCGGCAGTGGTGGATGGGTCGGGTGCTTCTCGCAACAACGCTTCCAACAGCGGTCGCACTCCGTAATCTTGCTCGGCAACGCCCAGGAATACAGGCACGATTAAATCTGCCCCTAACTCCATCTTCAAGTCTTGGAGAATTTCTTCTTGGGGCGGGTTAATTTCTTCTAGCAGTTCTTCTAGCAGGTGGTCGTCAAAATTTGCCAATTCCTCCAGCATCTCGGCACGGGCGGCTTGTTCCTGCTCTTTGAGGGCATCTGGCATCGGCACCGGGTCGGCGGCGGCACCGGGATGGTAGTGATAAGCTTGTTCGCTTACCAGGTCGATAAAGCCGCTGAGTTGTTCGCCTTGACCGATGGGATATTGGTGTGGGATGACGGGGCGACTAGAGACCGTTTTCAGGGCGTGCAGCACGTCCATGAAGTTGTTGTTCGCCCGATCCATTTTGTTGATGAAGACTAGGTGCGGGATTTCCCAGTCGTCGAGGAATTTAAATAGAGGCGCGAGAGTCATGACGCGATCGCTCACGGGTTCGCACACCACAATTGCCGCATCGACGCCAATCAGAGCATTGTAGGTTTCTTGAGCAAATTCAACCGAGCCGGGACAATCGACAAAGGTGAGGCGGACATTGTCGTACTCGGTGCTGGCAGTTGATACTTCTACGCTCATCTGGCGATCGCGTGCCTCTTGGGAACTATCTCCCACCGTGTTACCGTCTGAAGTGCGACCTTTGCGGGAAATCGCACCCGTGACGAAGAGCAAACTTTCCAGTAACGTAGTTTTGCCACTTAAATAGGGGCCAACAATTGCCACATTGCGTACCCCGGACATGACTTTTTCGTTCATAATTCACCCCCAACAAAATAAAAAAGATGTAGAGATGCTAGCGATCGCAGAAGTAGGCGGTACCGATGCCATTGGTAACTCCCGGAGGATTTTCTCTCTCCCGTGCCAATGGCGATCGCTGTTAACAGTTAGATGGAATTAACGATCCCTGAATGTGAGGTTAGCGCGTTCTAGTGGCAATGACCGGAAAATTGCAACTTCTTTTAAAGCAAACCCAGCAAAAATTTAAGTTAAATGAATCAGTATTAATTAGCTATAAATTCTATGAATATATGCAACAAATAAACTCAAATTTGTTAGAAAAAAATCTGAATGGGCGGTCAACAAACGTAACAATTGTAAAAAGGTGACACGGAGAATGAGAACGCACCGACAGATGAGATGGATGACTGGGGGGTTGATACTGTTACTGGGTGGGAATATGACGCCAGTGGTGGCTGGGGCACCCGCTACGCCGGTACAAATTGCTCAAGCTCAATCGGCGGTGGACTTGGTGAATCAGGGACTTCAGCTAATTCAGCAGGCAAAAACACAAGAAGCGATCGCCTCTTTTCGACAAGCAGCCCAACTCGACTCCAAACTGGCACCCGCACATTACAACTTGGGGCTGGCATTGCGTCAGGTGGGGCAATTGCAGCCAGCAGCAGATGCCTTTTACCAAGCAATTCAAGCCGATCCTAACTTTGCTCTCGCCTATGCCAATTTGGGTGCAGCGCTGCTTGAGGGCAACAACTTGCAGCAGGCGGGTGATTATTTGTCACGGGCGCTGGAACTCAACCCAAAGTTGGGGGTTGCTCATTACAATCTAGGTTTGGTAAGGGAACAGCAGGGAGATGGGGAGAGAGCGATCGCCTCTTTTAAACAAGCGATGCAGTTGAGTCCCAAAGCACCGGAACCTGCTTATCATTTGGGATTAGCTTATCTACAACAGAACAACCTGAATGAAGCGAAAAAGGCATTTCAGCAAGCCATTAAAATTAGTCCTAAATATCCAGAAGCTTATTATAATCTCGGTTCCATCCTGATGAACCAGGGGAAGTTAGACGAAGCCCTCTCTGCCTTTCGCAAGGCTGCGGAGGCTAATTCTAACTACCCCAATGCCTACTATGCCGCCGGGTTAGTCTTTCTGCGCCAAGGTCGTTACAGTGACGCCCAGCAAGTTTTGCAATATGCCAAAGAACTCTACACCGCCCAAGGGAATACCCAGTGGGCTTCTAACGCAGAGGAATTATTAAAGCGATCGCAAAACCCCTAAACAATTAAAAATTAGTTTTTTAATCTTTAATTGTTTCCCCGATGCACTCTAACGCGCTTATTCGGGTCTTGCTTCTTCACCCAAGACAAAAACTTCTCCATTTGCGGCTCGTCCTTCAGCCTTTCCAAGGAATTAAGTTCCTGGGCTAATCGCGTATTGTCAAATAAATTATGTATTTGCCGATGGCAGGCAGAACATATCTTTGCAGTCGGACCTGGATCTTCATTTTTCCGTTTAGTTTTCTGCCTTGGAATCAAGTGATGGACGGTCAATCGCTCCACTTCTCTTTCACACAATTCACACTGCATTTTTTGATAATACTTATAACTCACCATTTTCTAACATCATTATATATCAATGTAAAAAGTGAGGATATTTTCAGATTAGATCCTATTTCACTAAAAACATCACGTTAATAGAATTGATCCTATAGCAATCCTATTTCATTCGCGAACCAATCAGTTCCTCTTTCTATCTTCCTTTGTGTTCCTTGTGTCTTTGTGGTTCAACAACACTCTTTTTGTCTTCACAAATCATTTCAGATTACGATAGATACTAATTGTATTTGCTGTAACAAAGTTTAAAATTTAGCAAAAATACAATGGCTCTTCAGTACTTTTTATGCCAAAACATTAGTTATAATTAGAAAAAACATTAAAAAATATCTCAAAAAGTTACTAAAAAGATTGAACAGATTGACATGTAAAGACTATTTTTTATTAACTATAAATATAAGCATAGTATTTTTAGGTGAATTTACAGCTATGGCTAGCAAAAGAGATATTAAAATTCTAACAGAGCTTCTAGATTT
>NZ_JBHZGO010000085.1:52370-137907 GCF_042747725.1 Coleofasciculus sp. H7-2 | reverse complement strand
TGTGGGATGGGCATCTCTAGCTAAATGTTTGAAAACTTGTAATTCTACATCCATTGCCCTACCTACTGTGTAGAGTTTTATTTTTCAATTTCTTTATTCATTATATTCGGAAAGTGACAGAAGAGGGATATATAGCAAATAATTGAATCCAGTAAGCAACCTGTTCTTGCACTTTTAGTTCAAGAACAGGTACAGAGTTTTCTCAACTAAACTCATACCTATTAAGAAACGAGAGCAGTTTGAGATGTATTCGCTTGCACGATATCTTGAAGACGAGAAATCACGAAACTACGCTCTAGATACGACAGCAAGGCTCCCGCTTTGGGTCCACGTTCTTTGCCCAAGAAAGACAAATAAACAGCCTTGAATGCAACGGGTTGCTGCATCTCTAGTTCTTTCGCCGTTGAAAATAATGTTGTTTGCAATTCCTCAGCTTCCCAAGCTTTAACATTAGCCAAGCTCTGAATTAGCCGTTTGAGATAGGCGATCTGTTCTTGCGTCAAGTCTCTTGCCTTTTCAGGAATCTTGTCAAGATAAAGAACTAGCTTTTCTTCTTCGTCAGCGTAGTCTGCCAGCCACTTCTGAGCAACCGAAATCCTTTGATCTGCAATCTGCAGGTCATACTCACTTAAAGGTTGAGTACTGCGTCTTTCAATCTCCTCATGAATATCACGATGTGGCACTTGTAGTAAGGAAATCAGCGTGCTCAAATCGACTGGATGGTAGGGCTTAATCACGCCGTCAAGTTGAGCATAAAATAATGGCATCAAATCTTCAGGCAGAGCGGATTCTTGTTGAACATCTGGCGATAAAGCCTGATACTTCTCGATTAGAGCATCATAGTCCCTAAACAATCGAGTTGTTGTTTCATAGTTAGGAGCGAAGTTGATAACTGTCTTGGGTTGAGTTCGCAGCATCAAAAAGCGAAGTAGTTCAGGAGGAAGCAACTCAGCAATTTCTTTAGCACTTGAACCAACTCCTTTCGATGAACTCATCTTCGTCCCATTCACCAAGATGAATTCATAAGGTGAATGGAAAGGTGGCTGCTTCCGTAACACTTTTCGACAGATGGCGTTGGCAACATCTCTAGATCCTCCCTTCTGAGAGTGATCCTTACCGGCAAGCTCAATCGTTATTCCCAACAGATCCCATTTAGCAACCCATTCCACTTTCCAGGGCAATTTGCCATTGCCATTAAAAGGGGAAATCCAGCCTGAATGACCACAACCCTGCACCCAATCTGTTGCATCAGGCTTACAAGTGTAGAAAACTTCCGAGCCGTTGTAATCTGACACGATAGTTGTGGCAATCTTGCCGCAATTTTCGCAGGTAATTTGAAAGGGATACCAGTCATCAGGTCGATGCGCTTTGCTGACTTCTAAATAAGCCTCTCTAACAAGGTGAGCATTCTTGAGGAAGGTATCGATATAAGAATTCAATTGACCTGAACGGTACAGATCACGCAGGTAGTAAACCTCTGGTCTAACCCCCAAATACTCGAAAACTTCCAGAAACTCACCCATGAAATATTTTGCGTAATCGCTAGCACTATCTTCCGGCGAGGGAACATTGCAGAGGGGGAAGCCTAGAAAAGGGGCAAACTTCTCTTGATCGAGATAATGCGGAACAGTATCAAGCGCATCATAATCATCGACCCCATAGAGGAACTTTGGTGGCTTGCCAGCATGTTTTAAGGCTCGCTGAATCACATCATGGATCACAACTCCCCTCAACGAACCAACATGAACCCTACCGGAAGGGGTCTTTGAGTCGTTGACAATTTGATTTTCTTGTGCATCCTCAGCAATTTTGTCAGCCCAAAACATGAATTAACCTATGTGTCTACAGTCTTTACATTCTACGGGAATATCCAGCACTTAATATACTGAGTTATTTAAAGCACATAAGAAGAAATCGTCAACCTCTGGCTCAAACTCAGAGGTTTTTCTCTTTATGCTATCTAACTTGTTATTAGACGGAATTTTTCCGCAGATCCACCCCAAAACAGGGAGATCGGCAGACAGCTTCCGCATATCACCCCAAATTAGCTAGATCGGCAGAATAGTTCAGTATAATACGCCGATCGGGGTAGCTGAACAGAAAATTTCCGCATATCTTTAGATATGTACGGACTTCTTCTTAAGTATCATTAAATACATAATTTATTCTTGTGGCTCGTCTGCTCATGGAACCGCGTCCCAAAAAGCTGTTAGACCAACTGCGAGATGCTATTCGGCTCAAGCACTATGCTTATCGGACTGAGGAAACCTACGTGCAGTGGGTCAGGCGGTATATTCTGTTCCATGACAAGCGGCATCCCACAGAAATGGGGCGGGTCGAGATTGAGACCTTTCTGACGCATCTGGCGGTGCAAGAGCAAGTTGCTGCTTCCACTCAAAATCAGGCACTCAATGCCATTCTCTTTCTGTACCGAGAGGTCTTAAGCCTAGAAGTATCTGAGGTGAACGCAATTCGGGCAAAACGCTCTCAGTACCTTCCCACTGTCCTGACCAAAACAGAGGCGCAGGCGGTCATTCAACAGATCTGTGGCGTTCAGTAGTTGGTGGTGAAGTTACTTTATGGCAGTGGACTGCGATTGTGCGAAGGGTTACGCTTGCGTGTCAAGGACGTCGATTTTGCCCAACATCAAATCCTGGTGCGAGACGGTAAGGGCAGTAAAAGTCGCGTCACCAAAAACGAGCAGAAGCCCCTGGATGCGCGACATGGGGAGGTAAGCGATTAGCGGTTAAAACCGCCTGTAAATATTTTCTTTCATTGCAGTGATATGCTAAAAGGATGAAAAGCATTCTGACTATTAGCTGCAAACTTCAACCAACATCTGAGCAGGCGGACATGATTCAGGCAACCCTTCAGGCGGAGAGCAGATGCTTGCAACTACATCAATCAGAACGTTGACGCAAAACTGACAAACAAGGAACGTAGACTGTCTAACTCTTGGGCATTCTTCGCTCTCAGGATTTTGATTAGCTACAAAGCTCTTGCCGCTGGTATTGAAGTTGTGCTGGTTCCTCCTGCTTATACGTCTAAATCATGCCATTCCTGCGGTGTAATTGGTAGCCGCAATGGTAAATCTTTCAAATGTGTTAATCAGGCGTGCAATTGGGATGGTGACGCTGAGCGTGAACGGCGCAATTAATATTTCAGGACTTACGCAACAGCACCACATCTGCCACCGCAACCACAGGGGGATTGCCCCTACAAAAGGCTATATGTATAAACTTTGCGTAAGTCCTGTTCTAGTCTTGGGGGAGCGCTTGTAAGCCTTCCCGAACGCTCGGTACTGGCTTGTTGTTTAGTGCAAGTTATGGGCTAGGGCTTTCATCCCCCGCATTCTATGCGTGGGGTCAGCTTACAAATCAATGAAATTTTGGATTTTTGGTTTGGCAAGCCCGATGAGGCGGGTTATGGAAAACCCCGTCAAGTCTGGTTTACCAAAAAACCGCAGTTTGATGAGGAGATCCGAACCCGCTTCTTACAAGACTACGAACTAGCCGCAGCGGATCGGTTAAATCGCTGGAAGGAATCACCCCAAAGCTGTCTGGCACTAATACTGCTATTAGATCAATTTCCCAGGAATTTGTTTCGCGGGACTGCAATAGCCTTCGCTACCGATAGCCTTGCTCTGTCTGCGGCACAGTACGCAGTTGCCAATGGCTTCGATCGAGAACTGCTGCCAATTCAGCGATGCTTCAATTACTTACCGTTTGAACATAGTGAAAATCTCGAACATCAGCGTCAATCAGTGGAGTTATTTCAGCAACTGAGCGACGATCCTGACAGTATTGCGTACATTTCCTACGCAGTTCGACACTTCGAGGTAATTGAACGGTTTGGGCGATTTCCTCATCGTAATCAGATTCTCGATCGAGAGACAACGCCCCAAGAGGCAGAGTCAGGACTTACGCAACATCACCATTATTTAGGGGCAACCACGAGGGATTGAACCGACAAGAACACTATATGTATAAGCTTTGCGTAAGTCCTGAGAGTTTCTTCAGCAGCCTGGATCGTCATTTTAATGAGCAATATGCAACTGAATCAGCTGTCGCGCTGTCGCCTACTTGGGACGTACCCGCTTACTTACAAGTGGTTAATTAAAGCACAGGGCGCTTGGGTTGCCCCTTCACCTTCAAACCCGCTGTATGCGGTTGATACTCTTTCAAATCTATCTTGACTGGCTTGACGTTCCAAATTTCTTGGCAATACTCTCGAATGGTGCGGTCTGAGGAAAATTTACCCGTGCGAGCAACGTTGAGAATTGACATTCGAGTCCAGTTGTGTGCGTCTCGATAAGCTTGGCTGACTTCTTCCTGGCAGTCAATATACGCCTGGTAGTCGGCAAAGAGCATATACTCATCCCTGTCAAGCAGCGATTCTACAATTGGTTTGAAAAGGGCGGGATTGTCGGGGGAGAAGTAGCCGGAAGCGATCGCGTCGATGATTTCTCGCAGTTCGGCGTTGTTATGGTAATAGTCTCGCGGGTTGTATCCTCTGGCTTTCAACTCATAAACTTCGTGAGTTGTCAAGCCAAATAAGAAAAAGTTTTCAGGTCCGACTTCTTGGCGGATCTCGATGTTGGCACCGTCCAGCGTCCCGATGGTAAGCGCCCCATTCATCGCAAACTTCATATTGCCGGTGCCGGAAGCTTCTTTGCCAGCTGTGGAAATTTGCTCGGAAAGATCGGCGGCTGGATAAACTCGCTGACCGAGAGAGACAGAGAAATTTGCCAAGAAAACAACCTTAATGCGATCGCGCACATCCGGGTCATCATTGACGACTTTCGCCACCGAATTAATCAACTGAATGACCAGTTTGGCAATGTAGTAGCCGGGAGCCGACTTGCCTGCAAAAATAAAAGTCCGGGGCAAAATATCAACATTGGGATCTTTTTTGATCCGGTTGTACAGCGTAATAATGTACAGCACGTTCAACAGCTGACGCTTGTACTCGTGAATCCGTTTCACCTGAATATCAAACAGGGAATCTGGATTTACTTCAATGTCGTTGTAGAGCAGAATGTACTCTGCCAAGTCTTGCTTATTTTTGCGTTTAATCGACGAGAAGCTAGAGCAAAACTCAGCATCATCAACAAACGCTTCTAGCTGCTTGAGTTGATCGAGTTGCGTTACCCAATCCTTGCCAATCTTCTGTGTAATCAGCTCAGACAGATGGGGATTGCTCAGCAACAACCACCGACGCGGTGTCACCCCGTTCGTTTTGTTATTAAACTTTTCGGGCCACAATTCGTAGAAATCTCGCAAGACATCCGCTTTGAGCAAATCTGTATGTAGTGCTGCCACCCCATTGATGGAATGGCTCCCTACGCAAGCTAAATGCGCCATGCGGACGTACTTCTGGGCACCTTCCTCAATAATTGACAATCTCCCCACCCGCGCCTCATCGCCCGGATACTTGGCACGCACCTCATCGAGAAAGTGGCGGTTAATTTCATAGATAATCTCTAAGTGCCGAGGCAACAGACGCTCAAACAAGCTCACAGGCCAACGTTCTAGAGCCTCAGAGAGCAGTGTATGGTTCGTGTAGGCGAAGACGCGCCGGGTGATGTACCAAGCTCGGTTCCAACCCAAATCGTACTCATCCACCAGCAACCGCATCAGTTCGGCAACCCCAATCGATGGGTGCGTGTCGTTTAGCTGGATAGCGACCTTCTCGTGGAAGCGATCAAAAGTCTGGTGGATGCGCCGATGCGTATTGATAATGTCTTGAAGGGAACAACTGACGAAGAAATACTGCTGTTCTAGGCGCAGTTGCCGACCCTGAGAGGTGTTGTCGTTGGGATAGAGAACTTTTGAGATATTCTCAGAAAATATCTTGTTGGTAACGGCACCGGCATAGTCACCGCTGTCGAAAATCTGGAAGTCAAACTCTTCAGAAGCACCCGCACGCCAGAGGCGCAACGTATTTACTGTATTGTTGTTGTACCCAGATACGGGCGTATCGTAGGGCGTCCCCAAGATTTTTCGCTGGGGAATCCAACGCACCCGATAGCGACCTTGCCCATCGCTGTAAGCTTCTGTATATCCGCCGAAGTTCACTTCAACTGTTAATTCTGAGCGGCGAATTTCCCAAGGGTTGCCAAATCGGAGCCATTTGTCGGGGTGTTCGACTTGAGCGCCATCCTGAATCCATTGCTCAAAGATTCCGAATTCGTAGCGAATGCCGTAGCCAACTGCCGGAATTTCTAAGGTGGCGAGGGAGTCGAGAAAACAAGCCGCCAGACGCCCTAAACCCCCATTGCCGAGTCCGGGTTCTGCTTCGAGTATTTTGAGGTCATTGATGTCGAGTCCGGACTCGTGGATAGCTTGGCGTGCCCGTTCGTACAAACCTAAATTGAGTAGGTTATTGTCCAACTGACGACCCATCAAGAACTCTGCCGATAGGTAAAATACGGCTTTGACATCTTTGTCGATGTAGGTTCTGACCGTGTTAATCCATCGGTGCAGCAAGCGATCGCGCACGGTATAAGCGATCGCCATGTAGTAATCGTGGGGCGTCGCCCAATACTCATCCTTTGCCAGCAAATAATACAGGTTATCTGCAAACGCCCGTTTCAGGGTCGCTACCGTCATCCCAGTCCGATCGTCTTCCACCTGGACTTCAACGGGTTCAATGGGTTCAATGGGTGTCTTCAGGTGGTCGGCGTGCCCGTCATACTGCGGCTCAAAACGCCCTCCCTGCGAGGGCTGATGACTACTTTCTGTCATGTATAAATCTCCGTTTAACAGCGGTCTGTTGCTACTCCCAATCCTGTCATAACCGACTTTAGGCTGACACGCCGGGGAGTATTGGCTAGAGCGTCTTCACAAAACCAGTGCCTAAGCGAATTGTGTAAATCTTTGATTTAAACCCAAAATTATTATATTTTGGCTAATGATTTTTATAGTTTTTTATTAAGCAAAGTCGTGGAAATAAACATAACTCTTTATAGCGGCTAATCGTTCATTATCTCAGGGTTACAGCAGTGCCATGCCCTAAAAATCCACATAATATTGATAATTTTTGTTACGCATATTTGGTAAATAAATGCATAGTAAGCCGTTATTTTTATTAAAAAGTAACAACTTTTTAAGGTTGGCTGCCCGATTTACAAATCTTTGGCTCAGCATCAGACATATCTTCACGATTTATTCCCTAAATTAGAGGTAGAAGTAAGATTAAACATTTATTAAAAAATACTTGGAGAGAAAATAGCATGAGCTTGCTGTCTTGCTTTGCGTGGTTGAAAAACGGCTTTCTGGGAGTCCCGCAAAAAGCAACTAGGGAACTTATTGCAGGACATTAACATTCACTGGGTAATGAACAAGATTGTTAACTGTCACCTAGGAAGTAGTGAATATGAATGCTGAGACACTCAGAAGCAAGTATGCAGCAGGGCAAAGGGACTTTAGGCAAGCGAATCTATACCGAGAAAAACTCACCTTTGCTTGTCTGGATGGAGCGAAGTTCAGTCGAGCCAATCTAAGCATGATCAACCTCAGGGGTGCAAATCTGCGTGGCGTAGACCTACAACAAGCAGACCTGAGAAGGGCGAAATTGAAGGATGCAGATTTAACGGGGGCAAACCTGGAGGGAGCGAATTTAGCGGGAGCAAATCTCAGCGGTGCCAATCTTACAGGAGCCAATTTGAAGCAGGTAAACTTAAACCGAGCCGTATTAGGTGGAGCGAACCTGAGTCAAACCAATTTAAGGCACGCAAATCTCTGCGAAGCCATTCTATTTGGCGCAATTTTAACAGGAGCGATTCTGCTCAAAGCAAATTTGGCTGGGGCAGTTTTGCTGAAGACAAACCTGACCAATGCGGCTGTAATTGACACCGATTTGAGTGAAGCACGCTTAGAAGAAGTAACGATGCCTGATGGTACAGTCCAGAAGTAATCGCCACGACACTACTCAGGGCAACACATTTTCTACATTCTGAAATACCGTTTGTGAGGATCGGCGATTAAATAACCTACATACTTTCACCTTGTGAGTTGGGTTTAGCCAAAGCGAAATCTAACGCTAAATCCAGCCGTATTGGTGGTTTTTGTGACCTCAAACGCCACTTGTTGACACTAGCGTTAGGAAATAAAGAGGATGAGGCTGTGTTTCGTGCTTTAACCTAACCGATGGAGAATAGGCGATCGCTCCTAGGCTATTAACTCTCTCTTTCTATCGAGCGCTTTCTCTATCCCTAGGTGGATTAGGCAAATCGTAACTCTTCACTACGATGCCAGTAAATTGAACCGTAGAAAGCATCAGAAATTCAATCAAGGTAGGAAAACAGAATGAGAATTTTCGGTTTTGAACAGCTATAACTCAACAAAAACCGAGATGATAGCAATTTTTCGGCATGAGCAGCCATAAAACCAATTGATTATCCACAGGACTTACGCAACTTGCGCTACATCTGAGGGCAACCACAGGGGATTGAACCCGAAAAAACGCTATATGTATAAGCTTTGCGTAAGTCCTGATCCACAAAAGCATTTTTAACCGAGTTGTTTATGCCCGCAGTACATTTACCACCTGGCCCTAAAGGTCATTTTCTTGTAGGTCATCTTCCAGAAATAAACCGCGATCCACTTAAGTTCTTTAGCCAATGTGCTAGGGAGTATGGCGACTTGGTTCGCTGGCAGTTCGGTCCATTTACAGCTTTTTTAGTGAACCATCCCGACTTGATCGAACAAGTATTAGTCACTCAATACCCCAACTTTGTTAAAAGTAGCGTATACCGACGCGGATTGCGCGTTGTAGGCAACGGCTTACTGACCAGTGAAGGCGACTTTTGGCAGCGTCAACGCCGTCTGGTTCAACCAGCTTTTCATCAGGAACGAATTGTCGCCTATGGAAAGGTGATGGTTGCTTATACTCAGCAATTAATTGACCAATGGCACGATGGCGAAATCCGCGATATTCATCAAGATATGATGTTGTTGACCGAAGAAATTGTGTCAAAAACACTGTTTGATGTTGATATTAAGGATGAAGCGGAAGGGGTGCAGGCGGCGCTAAATGCAGTGATGGATTTTAATGCCGATCTGCTCAATCAATATTTCCTTCCAGGTTGGGTGCCTACTCCTAGTAACTTGCGCTACCAACGAGCAATTGAACAATTAGATGCGATTGTCTATCGCATTATTAACGAGCGACGAGCCAGTGGTAACAAAGATACGGGCGATTTACTCTCGCTGTTACTTCAGGTGCGGGATGAATCTGATGGAACTGGGATGACGAATCAGCAAGTGCGAGATGAGGCAATGACTCTATTTTTGGCGGGGCACGAAACGACTGCTAACGCCATGACATGGACATGGTTTCTACTTGCACAGCACCCAGAAGTAGAAGCGAAATTGCAAGAGGAATTAAAGACAGTGTTGGGCGATCGCGCACCCACGGTTGCCGATTTACGTCAGTTGCCTTACACAGAGCGAGTTGTGCTGGAATCAATGCGATTGTATCCGCCGGTGTGGGGAATGAGCCGACTTGCTGTAGAAGACTGCGTTCTGGGGGGGTATGAGGTAAAAGCGGGTACAACTGTGTTTATCAATCAGTGGGCGATGCACCGAGATCCTCGCTTCTTTGAAAATCCAGAAGTTTTTCACCCCGATCGTTGGGCAGATAATTTGATCAAGAAGTTGCCCACCTTTGCTTATTTTCCCTTTGGTGGCGGTCAACACATCTGTATTGGCAAGGCTTTTGCGATGATGGAGGCAAGTTTACTACTAGTCGCGATCGCGCAAAGATTCCGCCTGACGCTACAACCAGACTATCCGGTGGTGCTGCAACCCTCGTTAACACTCCGCCCAAAACATGGGATGAAGATGTTAGTGACTCAGCGATAAGCGATCGCATTTCTACAGAATATCGGGGTCAACTCCCATCTGTCGCAGTCGCTCCGCCAAACGCTCTGCCCGTTGACGCTCCTGCTGTGCAACTTCTCCGGGGGTAGAGAGTTTATTGCCATTTTGGTCGTACCAATACAACCACTCTCTGGTGTATCCTTCATGAGTACCAACCTCGCACCCTATTCCCAGCTCAATTTCTGGCATCCATACCGGGGAACCCATCTGACGCTCGTAGACACCATTCTCTAGACGATACACTTCAAACGAGTCGTGCTTATCTCGTTTGCCGTAATCGGGGTTATAGATGAGGTAGTACAGCACGCCGAGTTGGGCATACTTTGTCATCTTCTGGTCATACTCACCGCCTGGAGTTTTCGAGACAACTTCTAATACCCACTGCGGGACAATATTGTTTTCTTGCCAAAGGACGTAGCTAAGTCGCACCTTACCATTCGGCTTAAATCGCTCTACTCTTAGACTGAGAAAGCCATCCGGTACAATTGCCGCCTGGTTTGGCTCGTAGTACACTCCCATGTTGACTCCGAAAAACCAGTCTCTGCGGTCTGCCCACACTAAAGCTAAGATTCCTCGTAGCAGGATAGGGATGAGGATTTGCAGTTCATTATCCACTGGGGTATCGTCTGAGTCGGGCAGTTCTTCAGCACTGGGAAGATACTGCAACGGGTTGTACTGTACCATGACGACTCCCTCTGGTAACTTACTGCTTGTATCTTAGCTAGGCGGGGCAGCTGAACCCAGGTTTTTGATAGGCATCGTGAGTTGAAAAGTGTACTCTCTTACTGCGGCACTTGCACAAGTCGAGCCATCACAATATATAGGACGCCTGGTATCAAACAGGGTTCTCACTGCTGGTAATAAATTCCCTAATACGTTCTTCCCGTATTTCTTCGAGTGCCGTTTCTAAATTACCTGTTGGCTCTGATTCAACGACTAATGACGTGCCTGAATGATAAACTTTGGACTCTTGGGGCAAAGGCTCCAGAATCAGCTTAGCGTCTTGAACTGCCAAAGTGAACTGAGTGGTGCTGGTCACTCCAAGTTGTTCTCGTATCTCGTTGGGAATGAGAAGACGACCAAATTGTTCAAGTGTGAGTATATCCATATTCGGTATGTTGCTGGGGGCGCATACTCTATAGGAACAAGCTTATAATATAAGCCTATGACGTGTTTTTGCATGAAAACGGTTCATACCCCTAGTATTGCAAATGTTCAGGAGGACAACCAGTGACAGATAGAAACTTCGTCATTAAAGCCATAGAAACAGGTCTTTTATTTCTTACTGAGTCGGCTACTAGGGCGGCTATTAGTGAAACTATAAAAGATATCTATAGTTTCCTTAAACAACAAATTATTCGTAAGTCAGCCGATTCCTCAATTCTTGAAATGATTTTAATTGAATATGAGAAGAAGCCTGAAGCATGGAAGTCAGCTCTTACCGAAAAGCTAATTGAAATAGAGGCTGATCAAGACGAAGAAATTATTAAGACATCCCAGAAGCTTATAGAGTTAGTAAAAGCTCAACAACTCACTAACAGTGTTAAACAATCTAATGTTAATCACTCAGGGAAACAAGTAAATATAGGCGTAAATAACGGTACAACTATTGGAACACAAAACAATACGTACTCACACCAAGCAAGTAATATTATAAGTGAACGCAACGGCAATGTTGTAACGACTTATGAAATTACCCCTTATGGAACTCGGAGAATTCTGGGAATACAACTCTCCTCTTGATAGGGAAACTTGACTTCCAAATAAAGACAAACGTAAATCATAATTACGCGGATTCAAGTGATGATAGACTTAATTAAAGTAAAAAAATATTCAAGTAATCACTGAATGTTGACAAAAAGTAAGTTTTTCTTAAAAAGTTTTTCTAGAGTAGAATAATCACTTAATAACTGAAGAGATGAACTTGAATTATTGGCAGGTTTGCTATCACTATTAGGCTGGTTCTTCAATTGCTGACAAAGTTCCCTTAGCTTACCATCAAGTTTACTATCAGTTACAGACAGCTCATCCTTATTCTTCTCGATTCCACTATACTTAGACAAGACAATCTTTTGAATAACAGACCAAATCTTTTTATTCATCATAAAACGACGAGACTGAGGCGAGATAAACTCAGTATCAGTCTCTAAGAGTTTCTTAATTTCTTTCTCATAAGCACTGACATCAAAGTCGATTAAAACTTCCTCAAATAGTTCACCTCGGAGCTTTGTGTCATCTTCCAAATCTCGGTTGGCAAGTAATGCTTTTACCGCGCTATGAAGCTCTTCTTGTGAAAAAAGCCGAGCTACCTTTTTAGAAAATATTTTTTGCTTATAAAAGTATAAATCTTGAGCCACTCCTACTTCCCCCTTACTTGCTTGATGTAATTAACCAAAGATTGCAAATCACCAACCTTTTCTAAACTTTCCACAAGTTTCTGAACTTTTTCACAGTCATAATACCTTATGTCCACACCTGGATAATCCCTCTGCAATTGTTGCAACAATTGCAGGGCTTCATCATCAAGATAATTGATTGGAAAAACATAACGATAGCCGCTTGGAACATTTGGGATATTCCCATTCTTCCATCTTACCTTGAGTTTCTTGATTGATGAGTTAAGATACGAAGTGTCAAAGTATCCTCCGATTCTTGTAGGAGAAGGAGAAGTTTTACATTCATAGATATAATTGCCACTCTCAAAAAATTTTGATTCCATTTTTATTAATCTTTTCGTTTGAGATTTGTAGTCTTATTAGAACATGAGGTATTGCATAATTCATTTTTACAATACACTTAAGATGCTTTTTTTCGGAAGTACGCTTTTACCTGATACGGATTACCTTGCTTGTCTTTCTTAATATGTGTGTTGACTGCTATAATTTTGCCATCCATTAAACCTGTAATTAGCTGATCTGCTCTCTCAGATAAAGCTACAAAATCTGTTGCAGGTTCGTTATCCCTCAAATTATCTACATAATCTATACCTGGTTCCATCTTAAACTGAGTCATCAAATCCTTCAAAATAGATTTAAAGGTTTGATCAATAACTGTTCCCTTCTGAAAAGAAGTCATTTGACTAAAATCAGGCAAATATTCAAGTGCCTGAACGAGTGCGTTTTTTACTGAGTTAATTGAAAAAAATAGCATAAGTTTCAAGTAATAAAGTTTGATACTCACTGCATGCTAATGTATTGTCTTTTGCACCTGAAGCATCACCGTAGAACTACGGAAATTCGGTTGGACTCCTTTGCCGCATCACCGTAAAACCACGGAAATTCGTTTGGACTACTTCAATTCTGAACAGAGCCAGAGCGATCGCTCTCAATTCTCGAATTCACAGACACGTGCTAAATGTCAAGAATTACCATCGCCGTCCAACCGTCATCGATTTTTTCTAATTGGAACTGGTGTAATGTAACCGCTTTGACATCTACTCGCTGCTGATGGCGATCGCTATCTAGCTTTTCTCCCTTCGTAACCGCACTTAGCTGATGCACTCCATCTTTCTCGGAAATCTCAACTTGTTGCGCCAAGAGCAGTAGTAACTCGCTGTCTTTGTAGTAGATGAATTCTTGCAAAAAATTAAATAACAGCATATCCAATTCATCATTTTCTAAGCTAAAGGTGCGCGTTTCCTTCAGTTCTATTGAGTCTAAATCTTCAATCATTACGTTCATAGTTGCATCACCCGCCGCTTTGAAAAGTTCCTCTAGATTCTTTCCCCAAGCGCGAAAAGCAATATCGGCAGTAGCAACATCTTCAAGAAACTCGTAGGACATAAGGTTATTGTTCGCAATACGGTTCAGTTGTAGGTTGGCTTAAGCGACTTAGTGTTATCCAACAAGTGTTTATATAGTTGGGTAACGCTCACCTCAACCCAACTTACTATTGTTCGCACGGCTTTAAACGATTCAGAATTTCTTCCTTTCTTGCCCTCACCTGTTTGCCGATAAAAACCAGTTCTGTCGCCTCTTGTTCAAATGGCTCCAGATCCCAGCGTCCAGCCACGAAATTAAACAGATAAATGCCTTCAGCAAATCGGATAAACCCTTTTGCTCGATAAACATCTGTACCAAGACTATCGGCAAATACTTCAAAACATTGGCGATTAAATGTAGCATCTGAAGTGTAACCGAACGAGTCGAATTCAAGTTGGTGAACGTGATGGGGTGGCGGTTGTACTCGCTCTCGACCAATACCAAATAGTAAGTCCGGGTCTACTTGGCATCGCTGAGTATGCAAAATTGAGGCGACTTCGTTTAAAGAATGCAATTTATCTTCTATTGCCTTTAACTCGCTTTCGGAAACCAAATCGACTTTGTTCAAAAGGATAGTGTCTGCTGCTTCTATTTGTATTCGACTTGTATGTCCCACAGACGGATATTTCACCATTGCATCTGCATCGATAACCGTGACAACTCCATCCAGTCGCACTTTGGTTAAGCTTTCTTGAATGTCGAAAACCAAAGCATCTGGTTCTGCGACTCCAGTTGTCTCAACCACAATATTATCCGGGTCAACGCTATCAATGATTTCATTAACAGCCGCTTCAAACTCTCCTAACAGCGAACAGCATACGCAACCGCCACCGAGATCCGCAATTTGGACATTTTTACCTTGAATGATTTTAGTGTCGATACCAATTTCGCCAAATTCATTCATTAAAATGGCGATCTTTTTAGGAAAAGAGTCGAGAATATGACGAAGCAGAGTTGTTTTTCCGCTTCCAAGTGGTCCTGTAATTACTGTGAGAGGCGTGCGTCTTTTCATGAAATACCATTTTTGTCAATAGATGGCGTGTGGCACTGCATTGTAAAATCTTGATACCTATGAACCAAACAACTGAATTAACAAGAAACAGAAATGTACTTAGGCAATATTTAAGTTAACCTCACTGCTTTTTAAGTTTTCAATGTTTCTAAAAAATTGGGCGGCGCAAGATATCCACAAGCTGATTAATGCAACTTAGAACTACTGAGCTAATTCTTCATCATCAAGATGCAACTCCGCTTCTGTCTCTAGAAAATCAACTGCGCCGCTACTAATTTCGTAGTAGGCACCAATCACTGCAATCTGCTGACTTTGAATTGCTTCTAAAATCACTTGATTTTGCTTAAGTTTGTATATTTGCCGACGAATATTAGCAATCACTGCTTCTCGCATCCGTGCCTTTGGGTCACGAATCGCTGGCAATTTGTTTACGGCTGGCACAATATAATCGAGTAAAGACTTAACATAGTAAGGTTCCAAACTCCGTTGTGCCTCATCTAGCATTGCTGCTTGCACTGCACCACAGCCTTCATGACCCATCACCACGACTACTAGGGTTTTTAAGTGCTTAATAGCATACTCTATACTTCCTAAAGTGCCTGCCTCAACAACATTCCCGGCAATACGAATAACAAATAAATCGCCTGCTTGTTGATCGTAAATTATTTCGGTCGGCACTCGACTATCAGAACAGCCAAGAACAACAGCAAAAGGAGTCTGCATGAGGATTTGTGCGCGACGTTCAACGGCGGAAAAATCAATAGGAAGTCTGCGTCCGCTGAAAAAGAGAGCATTGCCAATCTTTAGCGCCCGAATTGCTTCTGTTATCGTTTTGATAGTAGGAGGTTTGACCTTAGCCGCATCCCTCATACTAATGCCACTGTGATAGATTTGGTGGCTGATTTCCAACTCTTCCTCTGTTATAGCCTGGTCTTCCAGTATGCCTTCTAATTGATGATGTATTTTCATATCCATAGTTATCTAAATCCTTAGCTAAAACCTAAGATTACTGCAACTAGCTAAGATTACTGCAACTTAGGATGCAATTTATCAAGCACGTTAAAAGGATTCATCCGTGTGGGCTTTGCACGATTCATACTGCTAAGGTGCAACACCAAAGATGCAAGTAAGATGGCGGTTTAACGCGAATCTTATCTAAATTGCTACCTACCAACACTGATGCTTTATGGTAGGGTGCATTAGACTAGCCGGAATACAAGAGTGCTGTTGTGTTTCGGTGCATCAGGCGATCGCTCAAATGTTAAATTTTCTTCATCCTTTAATATTTCCAATCGGTGTCAGCCGCACCACCTTTTTGCTAATCCCTGCTAATTCAGCCGCTTCAATCACATCATCGATGTCTTTGTAAGCTGCACCCGCTTCTTCCGCCAGTCCGGACATTGAGGTACTGCGGACATATATGCCCTTATTTTGCATCTCCTTTAGGAGTGTTTCTCCGCGCCAAGTTTTTCTTGCCTTGGTACGACTCATTGTGCGTCCGCTTCCGTGTGCAGTGCTGAAGAAAGTTTGGTCGCCAGTGGGTACGCCAACTAATAAATAAGAACCAGTTTCCATACTGCCGCCAATAATAACTGGCTGACCAATTTTTTTGTACCGTTCCGGAACATCTGGCATTCCCGGTGCGAAAGCGCGAGTTGCACCTTTACGATGGACGAGGAGCGATCGCGCTTTCCCATCTACAACATGACTCTCTAGCTTGGCGGTATTATGGGCAACATCATAAACCATGTGCATCCCTAAGTCTTCCGCAGAACGTCCGAAGATGTCCGAAAACACTTCGCGGATACGATGCAGAATCACTTGACGATTGGCATAAGACATATTGATGCCGCATTTCATGGCGGAGAAATAGGCTTGTCCTTCCGGAGAATCAAAGGGCGCACAAGCTAATTCTCGATCCAGTATTTTAATTCCATACTTGCTATCCATTACCTTTAAAAATTTTTGCAGATAGTCAGTTGCCACTTGATGACCAAATCCGCGACTACCACAGTGGAACATTACCACCACCTGATCCGGCATGGTAATTCCCATTGTCTCGGCTAACTCTGGATCGAAAATATTTTGCTTTCGAGCAACTTGAATTTCTAAATAATGATTGCCAGATCCTAAAGTTCCAATTTGATTGAAACCCCGGTCAATTGCCTTGTCACTAATCTTTGCAGAATCAGCACCCTTAATGCAGCCGTTTTCTTCAATTAGTTCTAAATCTTCTTCCCAACCATAGCCATTATTAACGCACCACTGAGCGCCTTGTTCGACCACTTTGCGAAAGTCATTCCGCGACAATTTCACAAAGCCACTGCTTCCCACTCCGGCAGGAACCCTTTCGTAGAGCCTATCTACCAGCTTTTTGATATAAGGTTTGACTTCATGGTAGGTGAGGTTTGTAACCATCAAGCGCATTCCACAATTGATATCAAAACCGATACCGCCAGGAGAAATCACGCCCCCATTTTCCACATCCATCGCCGCCACGCCACCAATCGGAAAACCATAGCCACAGTGTCCGTCGGGCATACACAAAGCATATTTGGTTATGCCTGGAAGCGTCGCTACATTAGTAACTTGGTCGTAAACCGCTTCATCTAATTCGGAAATTATCTTCTCGGTTCCATAAATCCGGGCGGGAACGCGCATCCCTTCCTTGTAGGAAACCGGAATTTCCCATACCGTGTCAGAAATTTGTTTTAAAAATTCCTTAATAGGCATCTCGGTTTTACTCCCAAAAAGTGATGTGGCAAATAGAGGCAACCGTCTTAAACCGTATCGTTTCCAGACTTTACTTGGGAAAGACGTTTTGGAAGTTCTACCTGCCGATGATTGAGAATGGGTAAAGAGATCGGTGGTAGGAGCGATCGCATCTTCCCCACCAATAGAAACAATAAAAGTCCTTGCACCACTAGCAGGTTCGTGACTAAAAAGAACGTCGCTTCCTCAATCGGCAACCCAAACAGCTTAAATCCAGTGCTATAGGTCTCAGAAATGCTCCAAATGCCCTGTCCGATGGCGATGCGGTCGGCTATCCACAGGTAAACTGTGGGGATCAGAGTGCCAATCAGCCAAGCGTCTTTTCTAGCCCAGAGTTGCTTTGCTCCAACTGCCCACTGTAGCGCCAGTACGGGACCTGCCCAAGCTAAAATTAGCCCCATGTACACAGTCCGATCCGACTGCAACATGAAAGCTCCAGCAATGCTCAGAACGCTCCATAAAACGATGCCAGATACTCGCACCCCAGGAGAATCCTCCTGCTGTGCTGGCTCACTTGTGCGAGGAAACAGCCAGTACAGCCAAAAACCCGTTAGCAGTGGCTGAAGGATGAAGAATAAATATTCTTCAACGGGCACGTAGCCAATCGTACCCACCACACGATCCGTGCCGTAGTGCCACACATCGCGCCAAACCAGGTAATTGTCCCACGGTGTAGTATAAATCAGTGCAATCAGCGCTATCAGGGGCAGCCCTAACCACGCTCTGAGTCCTCCGATACCAGCCAGAGGTTGCCGCCCAAGCCATGCTAAAAAGAAGAGTGGTGGCAGGATAAAGACAAGGTGAAACGCGAAGTAGCTCATCTTGCTAGCAATACTCTAAACATTAATGATGCCGAACTAAAAGGCAAAAAACAGCAATAGAATTACCATCGCTACGGTCAGGCTGATGCGAAATGGCTTCAAAGGCAAGTCTTCAGAGGTAATTACACTATCCCGTTGTACCTGAGTAATTAGCTCGGAGTTCTTGTCTTCCGGTTTTTGGGATGGATTGGTTTCTTTTAGTTCCATAGACCGTTTTTTGCGTTTTGCATGACTTGCCTGCTGTCTATGTTGGAGAAACCGTTCTCAGCTTACCTCGTTCTTAAGAACTACCTTCGTGCGGGGTGTAGTTCTGCCAGAGGAGTTAGCCCTCATAAAGTTGGCTTGTAATTAGGAATACACGGAACCCTAGCCATTTTTCTAGGGTGAGTTCTCCCCATTTCTCCGATGCCGCCCGTCTCTTCAAAACGGCATGATATCAGCACAAGGAAGTGGCAATCCGGTTTAGATCGGGTAGACCTAACCCCCCAACCCCGTTCCCTACCAGGGAACGGGGGGAACTAAACGCCCCTCTCCAGTCAAAAAAAATTTATTCCTTTTCCCTGCCAAGAGTAGAGGAGGGTTAGGAAGAGGTGGAGAGGGGTGGAGGGAGAAGTTTACCGAACCGTATTGGCAGTTGTCCCGTAAAAGCTCTCGCATTTGTGGAGAAATGGAATGTCTTTATCTTCATCGGAGATGTCCAGCACCTTGCTGGCTCTCTCCAACAATTTAGCCGATACTGTTGAGCGAGTGGGTTGGTCAGTTGTGGCAGTCAATGGGCGAACCTCCTACGGGAGAAGAGGATGGCTAATGCGGAATTCCTCCTCAAGCGGTATCCACTGGCGACCAGGTATCATCGTCACCTCTGACGAGACCATCAAGCGCGAAGAGGAAATCACCGTCACCTTACCAGATGGTCGGACAGTACCCGTTACCGTCCTGGGTCGTGACGCTAGCACCGATGTAGCTGTTCTGAAGCTAGAAAACATAGAATTCCCGGTTGCGGAAATTGGCGATGCGGCAACGCTAAAGGTCGGTCATCTGGTACTTGCACTCGGACGAGGGACTGAGAAGGGTGTGAGTGCCTCTATGGGTGTGGTGAGCGCGATAGGGGATGCTTGGCGTAGTATGAGCGGTGGCTCGATCGATCGATTTGTGCGTCTCGATTTAACCCTCTATCCCGGCTTCTCAGGCGGGCCGCTGGTCGATGCAGCCGGTAAAGTTGCAGGTATGAACACCTCCGGGCCGCGCAATATGGCTTTAACGATTCCCGCGTCTACGGTGAACCGGGTGGTAGATCAGTTGCTCTCAAAAGGACGGATTGCACGAGGCTACCTGGGTTTGGGAATGCAGCCGGTTCGCTTGCCCGATACGCTTAAGAGTGCGCTTTCTCTGGCTTCTAATGGTGGGGTGATTGTTGTCAACGTTGAGCCGGATGGCCCTGCGGATAAAGCTGGGGTGCTGATTGGCGATGTGTTAGTCGCAATTGATGGCAACCCGGTCAGCGACACGGGGAACGTGCAGGCGATGTTGGGGACACAAAGCGTCGGAAAAACCCTGAAAGTGCAGCTGATTCGGGGGGGTGCGCCCCTGGAAGTCGCACTCACCGTTGGCGAACGACCGGCGAGGGAGGATTAAGATGGCGATCGCAACCGCAACATTAGAGAATACAGGTGCAAGTGCAGAGATTGCCCTTGAGTTGTCGCAAATCGCCGAACAACTACGCCGTTGTACCGTACAAGTCCGCAGCAGTCGCGGGAGTGGCGGCTCAGGTGTAATCTGGAATTCTCAAGGTTTGATTATCACCAACGCTCATGTCGCCCCTTTCGACAGGGCGATTGTCGAACTTTGGGATGGACGAGTCATTGAGGCTATCCGCACAGACATCGACTCCAGACAGGATTTAGCGGCACTCCAGGTTGAGACAACTGACCTTCCAGCCGTCACGGTTGGCGACTCCAATCTCCGAGTCGGCGAACTGGTGCTGGCAGTGGGAAATCCTCTGGGTCTAGTTGGCGCACTCACCAAGGGAATTATCCACGCGACTGACTCCATTGATGACTTCAGCACTCAAAGATGGGTTAAGGCTGATATTCGGCTAGCACCCGGAAATTCTGGTGGTTTGCTTGCCGATGCACGGGGGCGAGTGATTGGGATTAACACGATGATTGCAGGTGGTTTAGCGTTGGCAATCCCCAGCAAGAGAGTAGAATGTTTTCTCAAAAGCGATCGCCCTCCCTCTCTGGGTGTCACCCTACGTCCGGTGCTGCTTGGTTTAGAAAATCAGCGCATTTTGGGCTTATTGGTGTTGGAAGTTGCTCCGGGGAGTTTGGCTGCCTCGGTGGGTCTTCAAATTGGCGACGTGCTAATGGGAGTAGGCGGTGAATATTTTAATACCCCTGACGATCTCAAAAGCATTCTCAAGTATGCCGAACCGGGAAAGCAGCTGGTGTGGGAATTTCTGCGTTCTGGCAGACGGTGCTACGCGATCGCATCTGGTAATCAAAACATTGCCGAACCAACCTTTCCAGAGGTTAAGTCAGCGTGATTTCGGTCATGGTGACAGCCGAAAATCCCATCGTGCGTGCGGGGTTGGAGAGCATCATCCGCACCTCTGAGTTGCTGGAAATCGTCGGTAGTTCGTCTAGCACAGACACTTTGGTGCCGGAGGAACTACAACCCGATGTGGTGTTGCTGGATTATTCCTTCTCAGATGACGATCCTGCTGAAGAGAAATTACTCGCGCTTGGTGCAGAATCTCCGGCATTTGTCATTTTAGCGAACAACCCCCACAGCACTTGGCTAGAGTCGGTTTTGCAAGTCGGCGTGCAAGCGATCTTACCGCGAACGGCAACGGCTGAGGAAATTGTCGCAACTGTCGTGGCAGCAGCGCTTGGGCTGGTGGTGCTGCATCCAGACTTTATGGATTTGCTACCTCTCAAAGAGTCCTCCGCACGCCGACTGCCTGCTTCCCCGATTCAGGCGCTGACACCACGGGAGATCGAGGTCTTAGGGATGCTGGCGCTGGGAATGGGTAACAAGAATATTGCCAAGCACTTGACCATCTCCGAGCATACCGTCAAGTTCCACGTATCATCGATCTTTCAAAAGCTCAATGCTTCTAGTCGGACTGAGGCGGTTACTCTGGGTGCGAGGTTGGGTTTGATTCTGCTTTAAGCAGATGAAGGGTGATGGCTATCCACTTAAAGCACCACGCTTGGCAAACCTAATCTCCCAGCCCCCTTAGCAGGGAAGGGGGAATTCAGTTGCCCCTTCCCTTAGTAAGGAAGGGGTTGAGAAGAGGTCAGATCGGGATGCCAAGACTATCCTACAAGAGGAGCGGGTCATATGAAGACGGAACTCGTCTAGTTAGGTTTACTTCCCTCCTGGCCCGTCGTGTCTATTCGGATCTTTCTTCTCCTTCTTAGCGCCATCAGATTCCTTTTTAGGCTTTTTGGATTCTCTACCACCCTTTTCCTTTTCCTTGCCCATAACGATTCCTTAATAGAGGTTCCCTTAATTGTGGAACAATTTAGAGATTTCGGAACACGGAAAACTGTGATTTTAGATTTAGATTTAGGGGAGCAATGGTAGTGTGGCGACCGATAATTAGCGCTGGGACAATTAGCGCGATCGCTGTCTTAAAGTTGCGACCTTCAGGGTCAGCTACATTATCCGTCGGAAAGTCCTCTTCTCAAATCGGTGGCACGCCGGGAATTTGCCCAATTACTCTACAGGCTCTAGCGTTCGCAATGCTTTGTAGAGATGAAACTCGTTTTCAGCAATTCCTTCGGAATATAGCAATCCTAAATGATTCGTGAAGGCGAGATCCCCGAATTCGAGAGAGAAGTCGGGATCTGAACCACTGGCATCTCATCACAACGTTTTTAGCAATCGTGGGAAGATCGCACTACCTCGTAATGTCAGGACTTACGCAACATCACCACATAGTAAGGGCAACCACAGGGGGATTGAACCGACAAGAACGCTATATATATAAGCTTTACGTAACTCCTGAATGTGTTGGTAAGCAATCGTGAAGCCTGTTTGATGACCCTATCCTCGATCGGGAAAAAAGCATAGGTTTATTAATTTCTTCCTTACCCTGATTTCAGCTGCGATGATTGTCGATTAAGTTGAATGTGCCACCATAAAGGCGATCGCGGATCGTGTCATTACTCAGGAAGTCATGGGGGAAGCCCAGATCGATCTGACTTACCTCATTGAGGCGTTGCAAATGTTCTGGCATCAGCTTGACATCCAGACAAGCCAGATTATCTTCGATCTGGCTTACCTTCCGAGAACCGATAATCGGGATGATGACGCTGCTTTGAGCGCTAAGCCAAGCCAGCGCCACTTGTGAAGGCGTGTGTCCACTTTCTTTGGCAACTTGACAAACAACGTCAGCGATAGCGAAGCGCTGACTTGTCAGTTCGCTAACTGGCTTTCGGAAATATTCCCTCCTATAGTTCCGATTCGCCCTTGTTGGCTGCTGCTATTGGGCTGATTGTACTTGCCCGTTAGCACACCGCCACCCAATGGCGACCACGGTGTAATTGCCAAGTCGAATGCCTTTGCCATCGGTAACAAGTCGCGTTCTGGCGTCCGCTGAATCAAACTGTACTCGACTTGCAGCGCTACAAACGGCGTCCAACCGTAACACTGCGCCAGGGTGTTTGCTTGTGAAATAATCCAAGCGGGTGCGTCAGAAATGCCAATGTAGAGTACCTTGCCAGAGCGTACCATGTCATCGAAGGCACGCATCACCTCCTCCACGGGCGTCATGAAATCCCAAGCTTGCAGCCAGTATACGTCAATGTAGTCAGTTTTAAGCCGTTTCAGGCTGCCTTCTAGCGACTGCATCATGTTCTTGCGATGGTTGCCACTGCCATTGGGGTTGCCTGAGCGATAGCGAAGCGCTGACTTGTCAGTTCGCTCATATGCAAGGGAAACGAGTATTTGGTGGCAACGACAAAGCGTTCCCGTTCTGAGGCAATGAACTCACCAACTATTTTCTCGCTGGTGCCCTCTGTGTAGCCGTTGGCAGTGTCAATAAAGTTACCTCCTGCTTCCACAAAGGCATCAAATATTTGGCGGCTTTCATCTTTGGATGCGCCCCAGCCCCAATCTTCACCAAAAGTCATTGTGCCAAGGCAGAGTTCCGAAACTCTTAATCCACTCTTTCCTAATAGCTTGTATCTCATGGTTTTCCTTGTATAACGAAGGTAGTTTTAGCGCCAGCCAAAAATCTGATTGCTAGGAATTAACCTCTTTCAGGATTGCACGCAGTAACTTTGACCTGTCACAAGCATCTTTGTAGCAGACACCGTCGATCAAAAATGTCAGCGGTTTACCATGCTCATCATCGATTCCGGATAACGTCCCCCACTAGCGACGCCCTTAGGTGCCACTTCGTCGATGCGCTGCAAATCTTCTGGTGTCAGATTCACTTCCAGCGCGGCGATATTTTCTTCCAAATATTGCCGCCGCTTAGTTCCGGGAATGGGAACAATGTCTTCACCCTGCGCCAGCACCCAAGCAAGAGCCAGCTGCGCCGATTGGCAGCCTTTTTCTTGGGCAATTTCGTCAATCCGTTGCACCAGTTCCAGGTTTTTCTGAAAGTTCTCGCCCTGAAAACGCGGTGAGTTGCGGCGGTAATCATCAGCAGCCAAGTCATCAAAGCTTTTGATCTGACCCGTCAAAAACCCCCGTCCGAGCGGGCTATAGGCAACAAAGCCAATGCCAAGCTCTCGGCAGGTGGCAAGAATTTCGTCTTCAGGATCGCGGCTCCACAGGGAATACTCGCTCTGCAACGCGGTAATTTGATGTACGGAGCCAGCGCGACGCAAGGTTTCCGAGCCAGCTTCCGAGAGTCCTAAATATCTCACCTTGCCTTCTTGAACCAGTTGCGCCATCGCACCGACGGTTTCCTCAATGGGAGTATTTGGGTCAACTCGATGCTGGTAGTACAGGTCAATCGTCTCTACACCCAGACGACGCAAACTAGCCTCGCAGGCTGAGCGAACATACTCTGGTTTGCCATTGATACTGCGAACGGTCGGGTCTTCGCTGCGAACGATGCCGAATTTAGTCGCGAGAACAATTTGGTCGCGGCGATCGCTAATTGCTCGTCCGACCAGTTCTTCGTTCTTGAATGGCCCATACATATCAGCCGTGTCGAGAAAATTTAGCCCCAATTCCAGCGCCCGATGAATGGTGGCAATCGATTCAGTATCATCGCGGTTGCTGTAAAAATCTGACATTCCCATGCAACCCAAACCAATTGCCGAGACGGTGAGATCGCTTCGTCCTAACTGTCGTGTCTTCATCGCTAATTTCTTTGTGGAAGTTTGCCTGCGCTCAGTCTACGCAGGGAACGATGTTTTGTCGCTTGCCATAGGTGTGATTTTGAACAGACATCTCCAAAAAATAATGTAGAGACGCGAAATTTTGCGTCTCTACAAGGGTTTCAGGCAACGCACCTTTAATTTCTGGAGATGTCTAACAAGAAAATAACGTTAACGATTAGCTAACCCAAAAGTAGCCATGTTTCCCTAACTTTCGCGCGGGTTTCCACCTTTACACTTAGTAAGGCTTTCTCGGTTTTGTAGATGTTCGCCAGCGATCGCTTGAAATTTTTGGTAATCTTTTGGGGTGTCAATGTCGATAACACCCTCCGGAAAGGGGAGGCGAAAGACTTCTGAGGAGTATTTTTTAATGATTTGTTTTGCGCCTACGGTAGTTTTCAGGCTCATCAGTTCTGGGAACAAGGTACGGCTGAACAAAGCGGGTACGCCCAAGCTTCCTGCATACTCTGAAGCAATAATCGGTTGGCGCGTGAGATGATAGGCTTCCACGATTTGATTGAGTAGTTGGGAAGAGATGAAAGGCTGATCGCAAAGGGCGATCGCAACGGCTTCTAAGTTCTGATTTAAATTAGCCAGTGCTTCAATACCCACCCGAATCGAAGAACTCATCCCCTCCGCCCACTGTGGGTTTTCTACGATTTGTACGGGTAATAAGTTGACTTCTGGCTTCATTCGTTCTGCATTAGCTCCCAGAACGACAACGATGGGTTGACAGATGGAAGCGATCGCAATTTCTGCGGTGTGGCGGAGGAAGCTGCGTCCTTGATACAACAGCAGTTGTTTTGGAGTCCCCATGCGAGTGGATGCTCCGGCGGCGAGAACGATCAAACCGACGACAGGCGCATTCATCTGGTACTCCGGTTGTGAATCGGTTCCTGGCGGTTTCTTAATAAACCACCCGAACGATCGGCGAGAACCGCTTGAATTTCCGCCACAATTGAGAGTGCGATCGCTTCCGGTGTATCAGCGCCAATATCCAGCCCCACGGGACCATGCAAGCGGTGAAGTTGGGCTTCTGTCAGCTGAATTCCCCATTCTTTTAGCTCAAGAAGTAACTGTTCGGTTCTTCTCTTGGGACCAAGAATGCCTAAGTATTGCACGGGAGAAGGCAAAAGAGTTTTCAGGATTTCTAGGTCGTGCAGATAGTTATGGGTCATCACCACAGCTACCGTGCGGTTATTGATTTCTACGGTTTCATGAATTGCCTCTGGACGGGACAAAATAACTTCATCGGCGCTGGGAAATCGAGCTGATGTTGCATTGGCAGGTCGGCTATCAATTAGTGTCACGTACCATCCCAATTCCTTCGCCAAGCGTACCACTGGGATGGCATCGTCACCCGCTCCGAAAATGACCAGCGAGACAGGTGGCTGAATCGCTTCGAGAAAAACTTCGGCTTTCCCTCCCAATAAGGGATACAGTTTTACCTGCGAACAATTTTTATCAAGCACTTCACGGGCATCTTCGAGGATGTCTGCACTCAAATCCGCATCTTCGAGGTTACTGAAAATAGTGCCATCTTGATGCAACATTAAATGGGTTCCGACTGGTGCCTTTATTTGACCTTCAATGTGAAATATAGTTGCCAGAACTCCCACTTGCCGACGATGCAGACATTCTGCCAGAAAAGTCAAGGGACTTAAGTTCTCTGGAGTTAGGCGCTCAATCAGAACCTGTACCATTCCTTTACAACCGAGTCCCAGTCCCCAGACGATGTCATTGTCGGAGGTCGTATCGTAGTTCACCAACATGGGTTCACCCGACACGATGACCTGTTGAGCGCGTTCAAAAACGTCATTCTCCAGACAACCACCGCTAATCGAACCGATTCTCTCACCTTCTAGAGTCATCAGCATTCGAGCGCCCGGTCGCCGGTAGGTAGATCCACTGACTTTGACAATGGTGGCGATCGCTACTGTCTTGCCGCAATTTTTGGCTTTGGCAAATGCGGCAACAATCTCCTGTAATTCCTTCATTGTTTTCGCCTTTATGCGGCTAATCTCTGAGAGCATTCTCAAGTTCGCCTTGTCACCCCGCTTGGAAATTAATTTCCATCGCTATAATCTGCCAGGGGTTGAAACCCTGTCTCATAGCTAAAGTCGTCTTTAGACGACTGTACATTAGCCAGGGGTTGAAACCCCTGTCTCATAGCTAAAGTCGTCTTTAGACGACTGTACATTAGTATTTGAGTCGTCTGTAGATGACTTGGGCTAAAAGCTCGTGGACTTAAGTAGCTGGCAGGTTTCAGGAGAAATAGCCCTGCCTTAAAAAGGGGGGCTAAAAAAAGTCGCACATCGCGTAAAGTGGGCAGGACTTACGCAACATCACTACATCTGCCACCGCAACCACAGGGGGATTGAACCGACAAGAACACTATATGTATAAGCTTTGCGTAAGTCCTGGTGGGCTGGGAAGCAGCACAGGACTCGCCGCACATCACCACATAGTAAGGGCAACCACAGGGGGATTGAACCGACAAGAACGCTATATGTATAAGCTTTGCGTAAGTCCTGAGCATTTAGTCCACTTAAGTGGACTTGAGCTATGAGCCAGGGATTTGAATCCCTGGCTGGCGGGTGTGGAGGCTGGTGCAAGATGTGAACTTACAGCAATTTGTCCGGCGTAATCGGAAGGTCGCGGATGCGCTTTCCGGTGGCGTGGTAGACAGCGTTTGCCACTGCCGCCGCGACGCCAGTGATGCCGATTTCGCCAGCGCCTTTGGCTCCAATCGGGTTAACGTGCGGGTCTATTTCTTCGACGAAGTACGATTCAATTGCGGGGATGTCGGCGTTGACAGGTACGTGGTACTCGCCCAGGTTGGCGTTGACGATGCGCCCGGTACGGGAGTCTGTCACCGTTTCTTCTAAAAGTGCCATGCCTAGCCCCATGACGATACCGCCAATCATTTGCGATCGCGCTGTTTTGAGGTTGATTGCCCGTCCCACTCCAAAGGCTCCCACAAAGCGGGTCACGCGCACTTCGCCCAAGTCCGGATCGACGCGCACTTGGGCAAATTGAGCGCCGAAAGAGTGCATGGAAAACTTCTTCTCGGCTTGGGCAAACTTGGCATCGAAGCTTTCTTCAACTTGCTGCAAATTTTGGCGCATCAGCACCTCTTGGTAGGTTTCGCCCTGGTGGCGATCGCTCTTGAGAAACAGGCGTCCGCCCTCAGTCGCCATGTCCGTTTCCGGGACGTTGTACAGGGGGGAACCAGCGTCTGTGCGTGCCAACTCCAGCACCTTCCTACGGGCTGCTTGTGCCGCTTCATGCACGGCAGTCCCCACGCTTCCCATCGTTGCCGAACCGCCCGATACCGGCGCACGGGGCAACTCGGTGTCCCCCAGTTCAAATCGTACTCGCTCAACCGGCAACCCAAGGGCGTCGGCGGCGACTTGCGCCATCACTGTCGCTGTACCCGTGCCCATCTCTTGGGAACCACTCTGCGCCAAGGCGGTGCCGTCTTGCAAAATGCGGACTCTAGCGCTAGCGGGAAAATGGTTCACGGGATACGTGGCGCTTGCCATGCCCATCCCAATCAAGTAACGACCATCCCGCATCGAACGCGGTTCGGGAGTGCGCCGCGACCAGCCAAATTTTTCTGCGCCGAGTTGGTAACATTCTTTGAGCGACTTGCTCGACCAAGGTAGGTTATTGCTGGGGTCTGTGTCTGCGTGATTGCGGAGGCGCAACTCAATCGGGTCGAGTTTCAAGGCATAAGCGAGTTCGTCCATCGCCGATTCCAGGGCAAACATCCCCGGAGTTTCGCCAGGGGCACGCATAAATGTCGGCGTCCCTTTGTTGAGACGGACGAGACTTTGCTTGGCTTGCAAGTTCGGAGTGGCGTACATCATGTGTGTCCCCACGGTGTACGGTTCGACGAATTCCTCGAAGGTTGAAGTATGGGAAATGCCCCGATGAGCGATCGCGGTCAATCGACCGTCGCGCGTTGCACCGAGTGCTACTTGTTGCTCAGTTTCCGCCCGGTGCCCGACGGTGGTAAACATCTGTTCGCGGGTTAAAACTAATTTCACAGGACGACGAACCTGACGGGCAGCGATCGCAGCTAGGGTTACGTGGGGCCAAACCGAACCTTTGCAGCCAAACGCACCACCGATGAATTGACACACGACGCGCACGTTTTCTTCGGGGATACCCAGCGTCGTCGCCATCGCCTGACGCACCCCGAAGTTGTACTGCGTCGCGTCGTAAACGGTGAGCCGATCTCCCTCCCACACGGCAGTTGTCGCGTGCGTTTCCATCGGGTTGTGGTGTTCGGTGGGAGTCCGGTAAGTTTCTTCAATCCGCACCTCCGCAGCGGCTAAGGCTTGCATCGGATTGCCGCGTATCGTCTCTGGCGGTCTGCCAAACACTGACTTCGGTGCGTATGCCTGCGCCTTTTCCATCTCCACCACCGGCGTTTCTGCTTCGTAATCGACGCGGACGAGGGATGCCGCGTAGGTGGCGTTTTCTAGGGTGTCGGCAATGACAACGCCGATGTGCTGACCGATGTGATGTACAACCGCTTCTTGCAGCACCAGGCGGTTTTCAGCGGCAGCGCCACCCCCTAACAAGGTGGCAACTGGGCGGAGTTTAGGCGCGTTGAGGTGCGTCAAGATGCCCAGTACACCCCCGCACTTTTCCGCCGCACTGGTGTCGATGCTTTTAATGCGTCCACAGGCGATCGCGCTGCCGATAGTGACGGCATAGGCGAGATTTTCTAGGGGGATTTCTGCCGAGTAGCGGGCACCGCCCGTCACCTTCAGGCGTCCATCCACCCGATCCATCGGCTTGCCCACAGCTTGGTTTGTTGCATTATCAGATTGACTCATACCGTGCCTCCTGCTGCCTTTGTGAGTGCCCGCGCGATCGCTCGTTTCGCCATTTCAACTTTGAATCGGTTGTATTTTTGGGGTTTGGCTTCGCGTATCGTTG
This sequence comes from Coleofasciculus sp. H7-2, assembly GCF_042747725.1. Classification (NCBI taxonomy): domain Bacteria; kingdom Bacillati; phylum Cyanobacteriota; class Cyanophyceae; order Coleofasciculales; family Coleofasciculaceae; genus Coleofasciculus; species Coleofasciculus sp. H7-2. Next base: position 108,360 of record NZ_JBHZGO010000085.1, on the reverse strand, counting down.
CCTCTGCCGCTGCTGCAAAGGTTTGCTCGTTTGCTTTGGCACCAACTAGAATTTTCTGGGCCTCTACCGCCCGCCACGGCTTATGTGCCACGCCCCCCATCGCCACTCGCGCCGCTTTAATGATGCCATTATCAATATCGAGGGCGGCGGCAACAGAAACCAGGGCAAATGCATAACTCGCGCGATCGCGTACTTTTAAATAATGCGATCGCTCGGCAAAGGGTGAATTGGGCAAGTCAACCGCCACAATTAACTCGTCATGTTGAAGCACCGTATCGATTTGGGGCGTATCTTCCGGTAAGCGGTGAAAGTCACTTATCGGAATTTGTCGCTCTCCGTTCGATCCCTCAACGCGCACCACGGCATCCAGCGCTGCCAGCGCCACGCACATATCCGAAGGATGCGTTGCAATGCACTGTTCGCTGGCACCGAAAATCGCGTGAATGCGGTTATACCCTTCAATCGCCGAACAACCGGAACCGGGTTCGCGCTTGTTGCACGGCATCGCCGGATCGTTGAAGTAGTAGCAGCGCGTTCTTTGCATCAAGTTTCCGCCGACGGTTGCCATATTCCGCAGTTGCGGCGACGCGCCAGCGAGTAATGCTTGAGAAAGTAACGGATAGCGATCGCGCACCAGCCGATTATTTGCTACGTCGCTGTTACGTGCCATCGCCCCGATGCGTAAGCCATTCGGTATTGCCGTAACATCTGCCAATGGTAGCCTGGTAATATCTACAAGTTGGTCAGGCTGCGCCACCCCTCCTTTCATCAAGTCAATTAAATTAGTGCCACCGGCGATGAATTTCGCTGCCCGATCCCCGGCAACTGTCTGGATGGCTGTGCCTTTTTCAGTAGCACGCACATAACTAAAAGGTTTCATTAAAACTCCTGTGCAGTTTTCTCCTCTCACGGGTAATGGATGATTGGTATTTCTTCCCCATTACCGACTACCCATTGCTACTCTGCATCTGATGAACTTCGCGCACGGCGGCAACAATACCAGGATAAGCACCGCAGCGACAGAGATTACCGCTCATGCACTCCCGAACTCCCTCATCGGATGTCGGGCACCCTTCTGCCAATAGACCCACCGCAGACACGATCTGACCGGGTGTACAATATCCACACTGAAAGCCGTCATGCTTAATGAAAGCCGCCTGCATGGGATGAAGTTCATCGCCGCGAGCTAAACCTTCAATCGTTGTAATTTCTGCGCCTTCCTGCATCACCGCCAACGTCAGGCACGAGTTGATGCGCCGTCCATCCACCAACACAGTACACGCACCGCATTGTCCGCGATCGCAACCTTTCTTGGTGCCTGTCAGACCGATGCGTTCGCGCAGTGCGTCCAGTAGCGTCACGCGCGGTTCTATTTGCAAAGTGTGCGCTTTACCATTGATCCGCAGCGTCACGTCAATACTACCAGGCTCCAGCGTTTTCGCTACTGCGGTGGAAGTCTTAGGGCTTGTTTGCATAAAAATATTTTTTGTAAGGTTTGCATTTGCGAAGCGAGATGCGATCGCGTCCTTGGCAACGACTAAGGTACTTGCGATCGTTAGCTGACCGAACCGTCGCCGTGTTATCCTCAGCTTCATTTTTGCACCGTCAAAATTGGTCTAATAATAAAGATAGTGCGTTTTACAATACTTGGCATGAAAACGGAGTTTATTGAGAATTCAGCTAGATCTAAAATTCCTCACCGTCGCCAATAACGTATTGCACCTCATATCTTGCACCAAAGTCATCACCCGCCAGGAAATCAATTTCTTTGCTGATAGCTTGCATTCCGTTAAAACGGACTAAAATTCAGAAATATCAAGGCTTTTAGTCCATTTCAATGGAATGCAAACTATAAGCTGTGGAATTCAAATTCCGAGCGGGTTATCGGTTTGGTGCAAGATATTAGCCAGGGGTTCAAACCCAACAAAGCTCCGGTAGGAATCTGGATTGGGCTTGTTGCAATAACCAGCCCGCCAGCCCGGGGTTCAAACCCAACAAAGTTCCGGTAGGAATCTGGATTGGGCTTGTTGCAATAACCCGCCAGCCCGCCAGGGGTTCAAACCCCTGGCTAATAGCTCAAGTCCACTAAAGTGGACTGGGGAAGAACTTCAGTCCACTTTAGTGGACTTGAGCTATTAGCCCGGAACTTGAGTTCCGGGCGGGATTGGCGGCTTGTTAAGAATGGTGCAAGATATCAGTTACACCCGGCTTTGTAGAACAGCCACCCAAAAATCAGATGATTGTAGCTGAAACACCTCGCTTAATTCTCCGACATCTCACCTGGGATGATGTAGACGACTTGGCACCCATTTTTGCAGATCCAGTCGTGATGAAGTTCTTCCCCAACACGCGGACATCCGAAGAAACCAAGCGCCACATCGAGTGGATATTCAGCTGCTACGAGAAACACGGCTTCGGTTTGTGGGCGACAATTCACAAAGCTGACAACAAGTTTATTGGTCGGTGTGGATTAATACCGCAGCTAGTGGATGGGCAAAAAGAAGTCGAGATTGGTTATATGCTTGCTAAGGAATACTGGGGAAAGGGTTTGGCAACCGAAGCTGCTAGTGCAATTCGGGATTATGGTTTTAAGATTGGTTGTAACCGCCTCATTTCCTTAATTGCTCCGGGAAACATCGCGTCTGTGAAGGTCGCAATGAAAGTCGGCTTGACTTACGAAAAAGACACAATTATTCAGGAAAAGACTGTTCGCGTTTATGCAATAAACAGACCCGATCTTCCGTAGAATTAACTACAGCAGTTTGATCGGCTGAGCAACAGCGAGATAGAAAAGGGAGGGTTACAAATGCGGATTTTATTTGTGTGTACTGGCAATACCTGCCGTAGCCCAATAGCAGAAGCGCTATTCCGACAAAAAGCCAAAGGAATGGAAGTCGAGGTGCGGTCGGCAGGCGTCGTGGCGTTTGCGGGAGATTCTGCATCCCCACAGACCCAGCGCGTCCTGAAGGAGTATGGTATCCATCACTACCATGAAGCGAAGCGACTGGATCGCCAGCTGATCGATTGGGCGGATTTGGTGCTGACCATGACGGGCGGGCAAAAGAAAGCGATCGCTGATGCATTCTCTGCTGCTGCCGACAAAGTATATACCTTAAAAAAATACGTTGGCTATCACGAGCGAGCTGAAATCGCCGATCCCTATGGTGGAGACTTGACAACATATCGACAGTGTGCTGGAGAAATTGAGCAAAAACTGGATCTGTTGTTAGAGAAGCTAGCAGATTTTCGTAGGTTGGGTTGACGGAGGAAACCCAACACGTGCATGGGTTACGCGATCGCTAACCCATCTTACAAATAATTAATCCCGCCTACTTAGGGGCGAGAAAATAATCGGGATTACTCAGTTTTGACGCAGTTGAGCATCCGCAAAGTGGCGGCGGCAGCATAGTTGCGGCGAGTCGGAGAATTTGGCTCAAACTTGCTACCGACTTCATTGACTGGGGAGGCAACGTTGCAATAAGAAGACATTTGGCTAATCAGCGAGGCAGCCCAGTGTTTTTCGGTGTCTGAGAAGGTTTTTGCTGAGTTTTTGATCGCTAATTCTGGGGCAAGTCCACGCATCGTTTTACCAAATTCAGCAGCACGTCGCAGCACTGCCATCAATTCAGCTCTGGTGACGGGTTGAGTGGGTTTAAAGGTGCCGTCTTGGTAGCCACTGACAATTTTGTTATCCCGCGCCCATTGAATTTTAGCGGCACTCCAGCGCGAAGCATCGACATCGGGATAGGGTCGAGATGCAGCTTGAGTAGGGATTGTGACATTAGCTCCTGGTAGCTTCGTTAAAGATTCCAACACCATAGACACCAGTTGCTCTCTGGTTAAGGCAACTTGAGGGCGGAAGGTGTTGTCTTCTTTGAAGCCAGCGACGAACCCCAGCGCCACAGCTTGTTCAATTTCTTTAGCGTAGACATCTGAGGCGATATCTCCGAAGGCGGAGCTTCCGGGAGTCGTTGCGATATCGCCAGGGTCGATTCCCGGCGCGGCTTGGTCGCTGGCAAGATAGACGTGACCGAGGGTTTTACCGTTGTAGGTTCTTTTGGCGAACCGCCATGCCGGATCGAGATTGATTTTTATAAAGCCATCGCTGATGCCGTTGGTTCTGCCAATTTCAATGGTTGGGACAGTGCGATCGCTAAAGTTGGTGCCGACGAGGACGAGTTCGCCGTTGCGCTGAACCAGGTTGAAGCTGTACTTCAGTCCCAAATCCGTCCCCGCCATACGGATAGAATAGCCGTTGCTGTCGGTACTGCGTCCGCAAATGCCGCTGAAGTCAAAGTTGAGTAGCAGCGGATCGACTGCCACCGGGCGATCGCCACTTTCACTCCAACACGCCCGTTTATCTGATATCTGTTCCAGAATTAGCAGTTGATGACTATTCGTGCCGTAAGGGGCAGCTACGGCGATAAATTTACCTTGTTCAACTTCTTTTTGAGTAAAAATAGCTGCGGGGCTGGGGTTGACGGCATTGAGGGTGGAGAGGACGACGGTGGCTAGGGCGGCAATCGACCGTCCAAATAGACGCTTGGAGGAGCTTGAAGGCAAAGACATGGTGAGGAGGTTATGGAGCTGGGTAGATTTCTTTTCTTTAGTTATGTGATATTATGCTTTACCCAAAAGTTCCCCGCTCATGTCGCCCAAATCAATATGAGCAAGGCGCTAGATGCCTTGTACTTCCGGTGCGGCTGAAACTTGGTAGACGAGGGATGCCTGGAGTTGAGAATAAGGTTCTAGGGTAAAATTCCAGGTGCAAAAGCCGTTTTCATCGGGTTGCAGGCGATTTGTAGTTTTATCGGAGATTACCTCAACTTTCACTTGCTCTAGCTCAGAAATTGGCACCCGCTCGGTAGTTTTAATTGCTCTCGGTTCTGCGCCAATATTGGAAAGGAACAATGTTGTTGTAGTTGTGATAATGTTCCATTTAGTAAGATGATCCTGTTTTCTTTTTTGGGTTTGGGTGCGCTGCACGCGCATTGCATTATCCGATCCCCATCCCAAAGCAAATTTCTCTCCAGGCGCGATAAATAGAACTGCGGTGCGACCGACAAAGCCAGAAGTCCGCACTAAATCCACTGGTCCGGCTAGAATCGGGAATTTAGAAGTGTTTGTCTGTTCGCTCTTGAGGATGACTTGATAAGACAACTCTGGCATCAAGACATACTCTACAGAGGCGGGAGAGTCGAAGGAGAAGATGGAAACGCGGTAAGGGCGACCATCTGAGGGAATGGTTGCTTTGGTCTGGCTGCGTAGGTTGCGGACTTCGCCGCCGTCATCAACGCCGGGTAAATCGACGGTAGCGGGGGCGGTGTCGGTTCCCAAACCTGTTGTCTGAACTTGTTGATCTCTAGCTTGAATGATGATCTGCTGAGATTTTTCTTGAACATTTAAAGGGTCATCTGTCAATAGTGGTGGTTCAGTTCCCAAGGAGGCGCGGGCGGTGGAAAAGACTAAATCTACGTCTTTCCAATCTTCTCCAGTGCGTTGCCAGACGCAGCCATCGAAGCGGAAAGAGAGACTCGGTTTTTCGGCGAGGAGAAGGCGTGCTTGGTGCCAGGGTCGCCATATAGCACCGGGAACCACGTAGTCGAAAGCGATCGCATACTCTCCTGCTTGGGGAATCATTAAGTCGGCTTCGATGTTGGCAGTGTAGACCCTATCCGGGCGGGATAAGGCTTCTGCTTGGGTAATTAAGTCGTTAATTTGTTGGTGCAGTTGTTCTTGAGTGTGATAGCTGCTGAAGATTTCCGATCGGAAATCTCGCAATTGTTTAAATAAACTGGAAATTTGCTCTCGCCAGGATTTGGGGTCGATTTGTCCCCAAATTGCATCCACGGGGAGTTCCTGCAAACCTTTAGCAAGTATGGTGTTTACTCGCTCGAAGCACGATTCGAGGTGCTGGCGGTCTTCGCTGATATTGTTGAAGGAGTTGAGTAGCGATCGCAGTTCTGCTTGTAGAGATGCGAAATTTCCCGTCTCTACATTGGCTAGTCGATCTGTTTCCTTAACCAACATCTGGCGGCGAACGCGAACATCGTCAATTCTTGCCTCTGGATATTCTTCACAAAACTCTGCCCGGAGAGATTTATCGGAGAGGACTGGGGCAACTTTCTGGACTTGGATTCTCCACAGTCCTTGGGTTAAATTAATTTTGCCAATTCGTCGCACCTGGGCGCGGTCTTCTAAGAGTGTGACAATTGAAACGGGTGCATCTAGGGTTAGTTCATTGATGACCTGATTTGCTTGCATGAGATGAAAGTGATGAGGGTTTGAACCACAGAGGCAAGAGAGAACACAGAGGAAGAGAGGGAAAGAGGAGAATTTCTCAATTAGCAATTTATTACTCTTCGCGTCGATTTCCGCCGATTAGTTGGCTATCGACAAAAGTTTTAATGGTGTAATCAACTGATAGGGTAGTTTCCTCCTTGGCGGGTACTTCGACTTGCCAGAAATAACCGCCTTTGATGGGTAAGTTGCGTTCTTGTTGTTCGTATTTTTCCCAAGGTGGCGAGACGCGATCGCACTGGATATCTACTTTGGCTCCTTCTTGGGCAATGGGGAGTCTTTCCCGTACTTCAATCTTGGCAACTCTTGGTAGATAGTTGTTAATATCGATTTTAATTTTGTGGCGCAGTTCGTTGAAGGAGACGATGGTTTCGCCGGAACGAACTTCTTCATAAACTGTGTTTCGAGCAACTTTGATGGCTTGTTCTACTCCTAGCCCTAATTCCATCTGTGCTTTTGGTGGAACTGTGGCAATATTTGTAGATAAGATGTACTCGCCATCGACGTAGATATCCGCAGGACCAGCTAGTAGCGGTGCTTGTAGGGGGTTGCGGAGTTGGGCAATTCTGAAGACGTTGGTATCTTCGCGGGGAACGACAATGTAGCGCAAATCTACATCTGTACTGTTGCTAGTTAGGGCGACGGAGTGAAATTGAGCGTCTGAGGGGACATCAATTCGTCCATCGGCGCTGTAGGCATAGTCGAAGGAACCCGCAACGCTTCGCACGTTAATACCACCGGGAGGAAGTGCAACTGAGAGACAGTTTTGGGCGTTAGATACAGCCTGTTTCACTACCTGCATGACATTAAACGTAACCGTAACTTTCTGACGTTGAAGGATTTCTAAATATATTTCCTGCTGTTGTTCTATCGACAATTTACCGCGCTTTGCTCGGTCATCTGCTGTTCCCATTCGCATAAGACCGTATGCAAGTAAATCAGTTACAGCATTCTCATCTGTAGTATCCTCCAGTTTCTGCCTCCTTCGACGCTGGAGAAATTCCGGTGCTTCTGGTGGGGCAGATGCCGACCTTTTCAGTGCTTTGTGGGTCGCTAGTCGGTCTCCTAGGGAAAGGGATTCCACTTCCGGTGCCAGTGATTGCTCCACATCCTCATATTCTGCACAAGGCGCTGCTGCTGGCATAGCCATTGCCATACCATAACTAACGTGCATTTCGGAGTGATACACCATCAGATCGGGTAAGGGTGGGACTGGAGGAGAGTTGTATAAGAAATTCGCCGCCCTTTGTGGCGACGCCCTTTGTGGCGACACAGCAGCTAAAGCGGTCTGTTTCTGGCTATCGTAGTCCTCAAATAGTATCTCTGCACCAATTGGCGGTTTGCGCCAGCCTGATTTTCCGATCGTTGGTTGCACTCGTCCTAGCCGCAATGAGGGCAATTCTGGCAACTCACACCAACTTATCGGTTCAGCTGTAGAAAGTTCCAATCTTACCCCTGACCAATCTTCACCTGTACGCTGACAAATTAAGGCTCTGACGGCAATACTGGCACTAGATTCCGCACTATTTAGGCGGCAAACATAGGTGGGTGTCCAACGCGCACCAGGGACGAAATACTCGATAACTAAGCGTGAAAAACCTAACCTCCCTTCCCCCTTTCCTACAAGGGAAGGAGGGGAATTTTGACTCGACTCTCCTACAAGGAGAGGGGTAGGGGGAGTTAACTCTTCGTAACTCAAACGGACAATTACCGTCTTGCGAAGCTCATTTGGTCTAGCATTTCTGGCGGTGGAAGCAATAGCCTGCTTTTGTTGCAAATCGGCAAGATATTCTTGAGCTAGACGCAATTTTTCCAAGTTTTCCCGCTTTTCCTGCATTCGGGCGCGGATTTGTTCGTCGCTGAAGTTTGCCAAAGCAAGCCTAGCGTTCATTGGCGAAGGCGGCGGTGCTGTCCCTGGTTTAGTTTCGGGGCGATCGGGTACTTTTAGATTATTGAGGACGACGATCTCATTTTCGATGAGGGCGATCGCGTCCTCAATGCGTTGTACCTCAGCCGTCGCTGCACGCAATTCCTCATCAGGTGGTGGGTTCTGTGTCTCTTGCGGCGGGGGAACGGCTAAACCAATGCGAACATCTGAGGCAATGGGGGACGGGATTTGCGTCTGTAGAGATTCAACCCTCACCCGGACGCTACTATCGTCTAGCGCTAGAGGCAGTCCGGCTATCTCAACGTATTCTGGCATTTCCCCAGCGTTCAGCGGTAACTCAGCAATCCGAGTCACAGTGGCACCGGCAGCGTAAACTTTAACTGTGTCAATCCGAGAAGCCAGTTCTTGCATCGCCATGATGTTCGCGCTCTCGTTACTGCCTATAGATCCAGTAAGGCACAGGTGAAGAAGCGATCGCAAGTAACTCAATTAAAAATTTAAAAATAAAAATAGACTTTAAACTTTTTAATTTGGCATTTTTAATTCTCCGCTGTCGCCAAAGGGAATGTAAACCAGAAAGTAGAGCCGCGATTCGGGCGACTTGTCACTCCAATTTCTCCACCGTGAGCGGTAATAATTTGCCGACAGAGATACAACTTTAAGCCGATGTTGGTCGAGCAGCGAGCTTGAGGAGCGCGGACGAAGAGATTGAATAAGCGATCGCACTCAAGCTGACTCATTCCTATACCATTATCCTCGATAGTAAAGCGAATCATCTGCCGTTCAATTTTAGCTTTTAGGGTCAACTTCAATCCAGGCGGATTTTGTTTCAAGGCATAGGTAAATAGATTTTCAAAAACCCGCTGACTCTGATACGGATCGACCATAACTAACGGTAAATTTGCCGTTATCATATTTTTGATAGTTGCTTGATTTTCCATTAACATAGGTTGCAAGTCTCGGAGAATCGCCGGAACCAGTGTATTTAATTGAACCAACTCCCGCTGAAGGACAATTCCTCTATTTTCGGTGGTATTTGTTTCGATTAATGACTTAATCATGCTTAGTTGGCGTTCGTTGCCTTGAATCATTCGCTCTACAAGAGAACGAGAAATTGTCACTTTTTCTTCTGGCGAACCGAGCAGATTATTTAACACCATGATAGTGCCCAGAACCGAGGTGCGGAGATCGTGAGAAACTGTATGTAAAACAACGTCTTTAATCCGATTCAGCTCTTGCAGTTCCTGCATTTTCTGCTGTAGCTGAGCGGTACGTTCTTCTACTTGGCGTTCCAGATTGGCATTCAGCGTTTGTACTTGTTGGAAGAGAGAAGATTGCTGAATTGCGATCGCTACCTGTACTCCCAGTTGATCGAGCAAGTCAATTTCACACTGCTGCCACTCCCTTGGTGCAGAGCATTGATTGGCAATTAAGATGCCATAAAGTTTGTCTCCCAGCATAATCGGGACACCAATGCCAGCTTTGACTTGATATCGATTGTGGTACTCAGCGATAAATGCAGATTTCTCTACTTTCGTTGTATCATTGACAACTCGGATGCGATCGAGTTCAAATATCTGTTGAATTTCCTGGTAAGCAATATTCTCTGTAACCCAACCCAAAATTGACGAAAAATTAGGATCTACCGACTCTGCTACGGCTGTGCCTTGCCCTTTTTCATCAAAGTAACTAATAAAGACGCGATCTGCGTGCAAAAACCGCCTAACTTCTTCAACGGTGGTGTTAAGAATTTCATTCAGATCGAGCGATCGCCTAATTTTCAAGGCAATCTCGTAGAGCAAACGCTCTCGTTCTGCGGCGGCGCTAACCAAAGCTTCAGCAGCTTTGCGCTCAGTAATATCGCTACTTACAGAAAGTAGGCATGATTCGCCACTAATGTTGACAATTTCTGCTGAAAACAAATATATTCCCACTTCGCCAGACTTCTTGCGAAACTCAAATTCCTGGTTGCGAATCGCTCCCTGTTCCAGCAAAATCTGTTGCATCCTAATGCGTTCTTCTGGATTCACCCAAGCATTGATTTCAATTGAGTTACGACCAATAATTTCTTCTCGTTGATAATCGCTAAGGCGGAGAAAGCTATCATTGACATCAATATAACGCCCTTCATTGAGTGTTGTGATACTCATGGCATCAGGGCTATAACGAAACGCTATAGAAAATTTTTGTTCCGAAAGCAAGAGTGCCTCATCGTGAGTCTTGCGCTCGGTAATATCTATCAGCAAGCCATTCCAATAAATGTCGTCATTTCCTTGCAAAATAGGTCGAGCCGCAGTTTGCATCCACTTTAGTTTTCCCGATTTGGTAATCACACGACCTTCCCATATCCAAGGTTGGAGATTAGCTGCCGAAATAGCTAATGACTGTTCATAAGCTTCCCGATCGTCTGGATGGATCGGGTTCCATAATAGAGTCAGGTCAGTATAAGCTGAATAAGGCGCTAATTCTAAGAATTCTTGACAGTCGGAATGGGCAAATAGTAACCAGCGGGAATCATCATCGCGATTGAGGAGCTGAAAAATAATTCCTAGCTTGTTGGCTGCCACTTTTTCAAGTTTTGGATCGCTTTGTGGCAGTGGAATATCTGCGGGTAAAAGATTTTCCCAAGAATGGGTGACAGTTGGTAACTGAAAATCTGAATCAACTTGTGTTACCGGCTGGCTGACTATTTCTTCAATACTTTGTTCCTCCAAATTCAGGAGCTGCTTTAACTGTTCAAAAGCTGCTTCATCTCGACAGCAAGCCCGTAAAGCTTGTAAATAATTTAAATCAGAAACCATGTCCCTCCTAGATATGGGATTATGCTGAAAAACTGATTGATGAGCAGCAAGTGACTGAGTTCCCTGAGTTAAGAATTTCTTTTTCAGCATTGCACTCATCCTTCATTTTCAGTATTATTCAGTCTTATTCCAAGTTACAATAAGCACTGGCGATCGCCTTCGTGCAGGTGACTCACCCGATTGGGTGATTTTTAGTCATTAATAACCTGTAAGGGCGAAGCATTCACCTATAACAATTTACGACTTACCGATAATTTATCTGCGCGAATACTTCGCCCCTACTAATGACTTATTTCTACAGTAGGAGACATAAACAGAGGTAATGTGAACCAGAAAGTTGCTCCAGTTCCGGGGGCGCTAATGGCACCAATTTGTCCCCCATGAGCAGTTATGATTTGCCGACAAAGATATAACCCTAGACCGATGCCAGTTGAACGGGCGCGAGAGCCGCGCACATAACGATCGAAAAGGCGATCGCACGCTTCTGGATTCATCCCGATGCCGTTATCAGCAACGGTGCAATGAATCATCTCTTCTTCCACAGTGGCTTCCAAGGTGAGGCGAAGTCCGGGTGGATTATGGTTCAGGGCATTGGTGAGCAAATTTTCAAAAACTCGCCTCAGCTGCAATGGATCGGCTGTCACGCCCGGTAAATCGTAGGGAACTAGATTTGTCAGCGACGCTTGATGTTTTGTTAGCAGCGGTTCTAAGTCTTCTGCGATCGCTTGAATCAACGTACTCAATTCTACAAACTCATATTGGAGGACAACGCCGCGAACTTCGCTGGAATGCGCTTCCAGGAGGGAATTGATTAAGCTGAGTTGGCGATCGCTACTCTGAATCATCCGCTCTAAAATTGAGCGAGGAATGGGAATCGTGTCTCCTGGCTTATTCAACAAGTTATTCACTACCAAAGACATTCCCATAATTGGCGTGCGAAGATCGTGAGAAACTGCATGAAGAAACTCATCTTTGAGTTCATTCAGCTCTTTAAGTTCCTCCATTTTTTGAATGAGTTGGGCAGTGCGCGTCTCAACTTGACGTTCCAAACTAGCATTTAGCTCCTGTACTTGTTGATAGAGTTTTGCTTGCTGAATGGCGATCGTAACTTGAGTTGACAGTGATGAAAGCAAATCAATTTCCAATTGCTTCCAGTCACGCGGTGCCGTACATTGATCGACCATCAAGAGTCCCCACGGCTCGTCATTGAGCAGAATCGGTACAGCCAGATAAGCTTTGATATGATAATTGGAAAAATCTTCATAAATGAGTGAAGAAAGCTCTATTTGAGAAGTATCTTTGACAACGTGGATACTTTTATTCTCAAACATCGCTCTGATTTGTTGCAAATGTTCTTCATCTGTTGGACTCCATCCCAAAACAGGTCGCCAAGGGGGAGCGACCGATTCTGCAACTATCTCAAAATTGCTATAAATACGACTGATAAAAACCCGATCTGCTAACAAAAAATTCCGGACTTCTATCACGGTAGTATCTAGGATTTGCTGAAGATCGAGTGATTGTCGAATTCGGAGCGCCATCGCGCCCGACAAGCGATCGCGCTCCGCCGAGAGTAACAGCGCTTCTTCCGCACGCTTGCCCTCGGTAATATCAATTCCTAACCCAAAGAAGAAGTCAAGTTCCCCATTTTCTTTCGCAACTGACCTACCGTGCCATTCTACTAGCAGTTTTTCGCCTTGTTTGGTAAGAACGTAGTTGTTTCTTTGAGGCAGTTGCTGTAGTTTGATGACACCCTCAAAGACTTCAGAAACGATTGCGCGATCGCTTTGGGGAATAAAAGTCGAAAGATAATCAGTTCCTAAAACCTCCTCCAGGGTATAACCAAGAGCGTGAAGCATTGCGTCATTCATCATCCTGACTGTGCCATCCGGATTGATAGCCACAAAAAAAGCTGGAGAAGTTTGGACAATGGTGGTGTTAAAGTCTCTTTCTTGGCGTAGTTTCTCCTCTGCCTGCTTCCAATCGGTAATGTCTTGCGTCATTACCATCGCCGCAAAAATTTCTCCGCCTTCATTTTTGACAGGAAGTGCGTGCAAAAGATAGATCCGGGAAGCGGAGCGATCGCTATCAGGCGAATTGTTGTAGGGCACTTCAATAACAGTGGCTTTTCCTGCCAGCGCCGCACGATAAGTCGGCTCTAACAATTCACAAGTTTCAGAAGGTAATGCCTGCCAAATAGTCTTTCCTTCTAACAACTCTTTAGAAAGACCGATAGCAGCTAATCCTGCACCTTCAGCGATAGTGTAACGGAGGTCTTGATCGAACAAGAAAACAGCGCCGTTCGGAAAGTTCCTTGCAAGCGTGCGGTATAATTCCTCACTTCGCGTGAGTGCCTCTTCCACTCGCTTTCGTTCGGTGATATCTATCCCAATACTGATGATGTAATTAACTGAGCTATCAGCATCAACGAGAACCGTATTCGACCAAGCAATCGGTCGTCGGCTTCCATTTTTCGTTACCCAGTAGTTTTCATACGTGCTAGGAAACTCACCTGCTTGAAGAGCTTTAAAGACGGTTTTGACGGGTTCCACTTCTTCCGGAATTAAAAATAAATCCCAGAAATATTTGTCCTTGACTTCTTCAAATGAGTATTGAGTTGTTTTCTCGCAAGCTCGATTAAAACGTATGATTCGCCCTTGGCAATCGAGAACTACCACTAAAGCCCCAGCCGTATCAAGGATGGCAGAAACAAAATTTCGCTCCTTCCTCAAATCCTTAATTAGCCCCCGCAATTGAGCCGTCATTTCATTAAAAGTGGTCGCCAATACCCCCAATTCATTGCCTTGTCTAACTGTCACTTGCGTATCCAAATTTCCCCCACTAATTTGGGCTGCTGCTTTTGTTAAACGCTGCAAAGGTAATACAATTTGCCGGGAGAAAAACCAACCCAACTCAGTCGCCACTAGCATCGCCACGCTCAATGCTATACCCATTACCAAAAGCATTTTTCGCACCGGAGCGTAGGCTTCAACCGTGGGTAGTTCTACCACCACCTTCCAGCGCCCAGTACGGATGGTAGAAATGGCTCCCACTACCTCAACACCTCGCAAACCTTGATAAGTAGTAAGCCGTTTTGCACCATTTAATTTAGTTAATTTTTGGATGAATGGATAGTCCGAGAGGTCTTTCAGATTAAAATTTTCAGGAGATTTTCCTTTCTCAGCAATTAAATAATTGCGGTTATCGATCGCATAAGCATAACCCGTCTTACCTACCTTGGTTTGGGAGAGAACATTCCAGAGAAACTTTAAATTGATCCAAGCCATTAAAACGCCATTAATTTCATCCTGTTGGTTGCGAATGGGCACGGCTAAGATGACCGTCTGCAAGCGAGTTTTAGGGTCAATTCTAACGGAACTGACAAAATCTTCCTGTTGTCTAAAAGCTCGTAAAAATGATGTAGAAGCTTCTTCTCGATAGAAAGTTGCCTGACCATAAGGCGAAGAGGAAGAAACGATTTTATCCTTATTATTAAAAATTGCCACTGTTTCATAAGCGCTATTGTGGCGGGTTAAGGCTTCCAGAAATCTATCTTGAATCTCAGGCGAAAGGTCGGTCAATCCTTGCACTCTAGCTAAATAGCTTAGTTTACGCTGCAAGTCATCCAGGTAAGCATTGATTTCCCCAGCAACCGCATGACTACGCTCTTGTTGGGCAATTTCTACTTGTTGCAATTGAGCTTGAAAGCTTAGATAAATTAAAATTCCCGAAGTGAGCAATAGCGTTAAAACGACTAGCAAGACCAGACCGTATCTCAGCTGATTTGCAATTGAAAAAAGCCAAGATAGGGGTAAATTTATACCTGTATTAGCTTGATGCGAAGCACTGTTGCGATTTCTTTTGTTCATCGTGCCTCCTAGCGCAGAAAGTTGCACCCACTGATTCGCTATTGTTTTAAACCCTTAGAAAAGCGATGTAAATTGCCTCTAGGGCGAAACATTTATTTTGCCAGTGATGATATCTTGCTTGACAGAATCGACGAAAGCTTCTTGCTCTGGAGTTAACGCTCCATAAAAAGGAGCTAAATCTTGGACTTCCTCTAGCAGTCCAAACTTGTATTGCTTGCCTTCCCATCGCCCCTGTTGTACCAAGGTTGCTCCCTCTAGCATTAACATTGGCACCTGCTGGACAACGCTGGTAACAATTGTCTTTGGAGCCAGTTTGTGCCGATTTTCCATCCCATTAATGGCATGCGTCCAGCCAATAACATAAACACCCTTACTTTGGGCAGCTATAATAACACCTATATTGGCTCTATCGGCATCAACAACTAAAACATCAGTTCCCGCCGCAACTTGCTCTTGGGCAATTTTTCTAGCTTTATCTGCATCTGACCAACTGTTAACCCACTTGATAGAAACTGTACTGTCCAGTTTCGTTTCCAGGACACCCCGTTTAAATAAGATAGCCTCTTCTTCCATCACTGGGTATGCTTGACCGCCAATAAAGGCAACTTTTTTGGTTTTGGTTTTGAGTCCGGCAACGACCCCAGTTAGATAACCCACTTCCCCACTCCGAAACGCCAAAGCACCCACGTTTTTATTGTTACCGGCATAACTGCTCATTACTGCAAATTTAGCGCGGGGAAAATCTTTGGCGACCGTTTCGGCGGCGTCGCGGTATTCATCACCATGACTGATCAGAAAATCAAAACTTTTTTTGGCATATTGACGAAAAAGTTTCTCACCATCGGCTTCAGGAACGCTAGCACTATAAGCCACCTCAGCCCCAAGTTCTTTTTCAATTAATTTCAGCCCTTCGTAACCTGATTGATTCCAACCTTTGTCATCTACAGGGCCAGGAAAAAGCATCGCTACTTTAAAAGTCCCGGCTTTTCCAGTCTCAGGTGTAGGTGTAATCTTGCTTCCGGTTGCACCGCAGGCCACCAGAAACAAAGTTAAGACCAGGCAAATAATTTTCTGGGTCATGGATAGTGGGTAGTGGGTCATGGGTGGTAGGTAGTTGGTAAGAGTGACCGCCTATTACCGACTACCTCTTGACTAAGGACTCAGGACTACTAAGACACCAAAAGGATTTTGCTTCTAGATTCTATCTACTTTCACCCAATTGGGCTAGCTGAGTGCAGGAGGAAATTATCCTCTCCAGAAAGCGTTTCTCAGGTTCAGGAGCAATTTCTTAATTGATAAACATTAAATGAAGTATTTTATGAAATATAGGGTAAATTTCATTGCGGCTATTGATGCTATTTCCGTAAGGGCGATCGCTCCGATTTTCTTCTTAGCTAACTTATAATAATAACAATCAGGGCTTACGCAACATCACCACATCTGCCACCGCAGTTACATTGATTCTTTTTTGTAATATTAATTTCGATAAAATACTGGCTATATTCCAAGCATCATCTCCTCCTCTATGGTGAGTTCCTTCAAGGGGAAGATTCAGTAATTCTAATGCCATATCCATGCCAATTTCATTAGGCAAGGCATGAATAATGCCAAAAAGAGTTTTGACATTGATATGTCGGGTTCCGAAAGGATAGCTGATCTGGCGAGATTGGCACTGTTTTTCAAATTGTCGTCGGTCGTAGTCGCCGTAGCTTGCCCAAACTCTATCTTTAGATAAATATTTTTTCTTTAAAATTGAACAGGCAGATTCAAAAGAAATCCCTAGATTAACTTGTGCTTGAGTTAGTGTGGTTAGATTGGTGCAAAATTCACTAACTTGGGAACGTTCGGGTTTCACGAGGATACTTTCTTTTTCCAAGCGATCTCCCGTAGCGATATCAATTGGACAAATCCCAATTTCGATAATTTCGTTTTCTTGTCCAGCGGGTGGGTTTCCTTCCCAGCAAGTTGATTCAATATCAACCACAAGGATTTGGTCTAATTTCTTAGCCATTTTGGGGTGACTTCTTGTTTGATGTGGGCACCCATAAGAGGTGCCTCTACGGGGTGTTGGGAATTTTAAATAATTAGTCAGTCAATTCGGCGCGAAGTTGATTCACAACTCGATCTAGTGCTACTGAATGGGAGGCTTTGAAGAGGATGCGATCGCCTTCTTGCACCATTTCTTTCAAACGCTCTACCATAGCCTGATGCGTCGAAAAGCACTCAGCGGGTAAAGGGGCAGCACCCAGCGCGATCGCTTCGGCTTCTTTGTCATCTACCAGCACCAGCAAAGCGTCGAGATTCAACTGCCGCGCCGCTTCTCCAACTGCAAAGTGGAATTCGCGCGATCGCTCTCCCAATTCCTTCATCGTCCCCAGAACCGCAATATGCCTTTTTCCTGGCGTTTGTGCCAACAATTGCAGCGCCGCCAGCATCGACTCTAGCCCAGCATTGTAAGTCTCATCCAAAATGGCAACATCGTTGGGCAAATCGTAGCGCTGCGCCCTCCCAGATGGGAGATGCACCGACAAACCGGCGGTTAACGATTTCCAGTCAACCTGGAGAACTTTAGCCACCGCCAAGGCTGCCAGGAAGTTAGATGCATTGTGACGCCCCGGTAGCGGTAACGGCAGATGCACACCTTCGACGCACAATGTCTCGTTATCAATCAATTCCCCGCGCAAGTCTCCCCCTTCCAAGCCGTAGGTAATGGTTTGCCCTTGCCAAACTGTTGCCGCAGTTTCCATTAACAAGCGGTTGTCGTGATTCAGAACAGCGATGCTAGTGGAAGGCATTTCGGCAAGTAATTCGCATTTCGCTTGCGCGATCGCTTCCTCAGAACCCAGCCGCCCAATATGCGCCGTTCCCACATTCGTAATTACCGCTACAGAAGGATGTGCAATTTGTGTTAATAGCGCAATTTCACCCCTAGCACGCATTGCCATTTCAATCACGGCATAGTTATGCATTGGTGAAAGTTCTAATAGTGTTTTGGGAACACCGATTTCGTTGTTGTAATTAGCCTGAGTTTTAAGAATGTCTCCCTTTGTTGACAAAACAGCTGCAATTAACTCCTTGGTAGTGGTTTTACCTACGGAGCCGGTTACAGCGATTACAGGGATGTCGAACTGCAAGCGCCACCAATGGGCGAGCATCTGATATGCTTTCAAGGTGTCTTCTAAGTACAAATGCGGAATAGACACCGACAATGGATGGTCAGTAATGACTGCCCTAGCTCCTTTTTCTAGAGCAGTTTCCACAAACTCATGCCCGTCAAACTTGTCTCCGCGCAGTGCCACAAAAATTTCCCCCGGCTTCAGGCTACGGGTGTCGGTTGTAATTCCTGCAACATCTCTCGCCAATTCGGCGTCAGATAGATTTATTGGTGTCGCTGCTATGATTTGGACTATTTGAGAGAGGAGGACGTGACAAGGCATGAGGCTTATGTTCAAACTTCAAGAAGATTCATCCTTATCATGCACCACGCAACGCATCAGAACAAAAGATGCATTTTGAGCAGTGATTTCAATCACATAATCCGCTATCTTGTCCCACTACTTTAGAGGTAGATGGGCCAAGTAAAGAATTGATGCTTTGCGGAGTCCGTATCTCTACTTCATTGAAACTTCACAATTTTGCCGTAAATATGCGGAACCATTTGAAGAATAAACCAAGATATGCTCTATTTGGGGTAATATTTCTCCGGTTATAGGAGTATAGAATATGGCCCCCGTTATCAGGGTGATATCTAGGGTGCATCGAAAGTTCAAGCGTCTACTACACGACAGTTGCAATCGAAATAAACCGAATCCACCGAACTGATATAAACTCAGCCCTAGCGTGCATACGTAGGGGGGCATTGACGTGACAACCTGGACAGACTGTTATCACCGACACACTAGCACTGAAGAGCAGCAGCTTTACGATCATCTGCTTTACTGGGTTCAACATGAATCACCCAGTCGGATGATTGAGCGATTTCGTCAGCTATTCATGGATGGCGTGGGATACTCGGAGCCAAAAATCTGGATGGTGCTGGAGAGAATTACGACTTCCAAGCAGGCTGAGCAGGAATTTCGGTTTATTCTTAATCGGTGCTGCCACATTCTGATCAATCGCTGGCAGATGCACCCCAATCTCCAAGCGTCTATCCCGGATTTGGTAGACATATTCCTGACACCTCCAGTCATGGGAACGGTTCGCTCTCGCGGAGCCAGACGCTTGCGAGAACTGGTGAGGCTTTTCAACCAAACGGAGCAATATCTGACGCTGCGACGGCTAGCGCAGGTGATGAGTCAAGCCGCAGAGGCAACTGGCAATGGCTCTAAGCCTTTGGGAAGCTTAATTCGTCGGTATCCCTACCTATATGAACATTGCCTGCTGAGCGAAGACAGCTCTTACGAGCATCAGCAAACGGTTCGGCAAATTCAATCCCGAATTCAGCGGGGATTTGAAGTCGATTTGTCTCAGTACGTGACTTACCAAGTACGGCGTGCCCAGGTGTCGCGTCAGACTTGCCCAGATAAACCCGAAAGAATTATCCAGCCGGTGACAAATCCAACGTTATTGAGCGATCGCGAACTGGGTGTTGCTCTCAAACAATTTTACGGCAAAGTAGAAGGCTCCCACACCTACCGGGATTTATCCCAGCGCTTCCTCACCCACACCAGCCAAACGCCGTCCTACAGAGCTTTTAAATGGGATTTATATGAATATCTGACCTCTTCCATTGACCCAGAATTTGGTAAACGTCAGTTTAACGAGCGCTTGTATTCCCAGCTAAAAAACACTCTCCCGAATAGCGATTCCCAAAGACCCAGCGAATTCCTGATTGTACGAACTTGTAGTCAATTGTTGAACTTCTTAGTGGTAGAAAGTCCGCAGCGACCGAATCACTATGTCTTCGTTGACCTAATTACGAACCTGGGGGCGACGTTCACAACCGGGTTGCTTTTGAAAATAGTCCTGCTGTGCCGCAAGGTCAAGCCCTACTTAGAAAAGCGATTTTCAATTCTTTTTAACCACTACGAGTCTTATGCCAGAGATGGTGTGCCGTGGTTAATCAAATCTCTGGAAAATCTGAATATAGCTTTAAGCCTTCACTTTGGGGATGCTGATGTTTCCTGCTTGAGCCAAATCTTATAAGGAATTGCCTCCTGATTGCCCTAAGGAAGGCAAGAGGCATGATTTTTTAATTTTCTAGTTTTTCCGTTTTTACTGGATTGTTTCCACTCTTTAGGCTGCTGCAACGCCATAGACGGGTCAATTAGTCAGATGCTGTGCCTTTAACAAAGGCATATATCGATTGCTTGTAATTCTCCGCTTAATTTCGGTTAGGAACTAGCAGTGTTAGTTGGTCAAAATTTAGTAAAAATGCGCCCAGCATCCTACGACTACACCAGACCAGGTTAGTCGTAGGATGCTGGGTGGCGCATGGTACAATCAATGCTTAGGGTGGCTCAAGTGTGCTGCTCACCCGTCGTTTGGCTGGAGTCAATCCAGGTACTCAGAGCGACTGAATAAGGTAGGGCTGCTCCTGGAAGTCCGAGACTGAGTAAGTTGGTAGGCTAATCGCACTCGTCGGGAAAAAAATCAGCAAAAAGCTTTGTACAGAAGCGATATTGGGTCTGTACAACTCCAGTACGCAAATGGTCTGGAGGTAGGGCACTAGAGACTTGGCAGCCGAGTCTTTACCCGAAATTACACCGAGAACGGCAGTAGGGGCATGGGCATAACCCTTGCCCCTACTCCAATCGCAGGAGGAATGAACGAAAAGCTGCGATCGCTCAAGCGAAGCCATCGATCGTGGATTAAGTTCACACCATCTAGCAACTTAATCACCTATACGGAGGAATCATCAAGAATGACCCAAGTGGTTTTAGGCGAAAATGAGGGAATAGAATCAGCTTTGCGCCGCTTCAAACGGCAAGTTTCCAAGGCTGGCATCTTAGCAGATGTCAGATATCGGCGGCACTTTGAAACTCCCCAAGAGAAGCGCAAGCGCAAGGCAACTGCTGCTCGCCGCAAGAAAAGGAGTTTTCGGTAACAAAAGTGAGTTGCCCTGGCGTGCTACCACTACAACATCAGCTAGGGCGATTCTTTATTTTCAATAACACTACGGCTATTGTAAAGACTCATAGATTTCTCAAACCCTTGTTTGAGGCTCAACTCCACCGCCTCAACCACGAGTTGCAGTACATCAGACAAAGTTTGACTTTCATCAGGTGAAAACCGACCCAAGACGTGGGAAACCGCGTCCTGTTCTGCTTTGGATTTGCCGATGCCAATCCGCAAACGAGGGAAATTTTGAGTACCGAGATGAGCGATCGCAGACTTCATCCCATTATGTCCCCCAGCCGAACCAGAAAGACGCAAGCGAATCTTTCCCAGCGGCAAATCCATATCGTCATAAATTACTAGGACAGACTCTGGCGGCAGTTTATACCAATCCGTCACCGCGCGAATTGCCTGTCCGGAGAGATTCATATAAGTAAGGGGTTTGAGCAACCCCACCTTGTCTCCGTGTAATCCACGTCCCTCCCCAAACTCCCCCTGAAACTTGCGATTTTCACTCTGGGAAATTTGCCAGGAACGCGCTAGGGCATCAATCGCTTCAAACCCGATGTTGTGTCGCGTCTTCTCGTACTTAGGTTCTGGATTCCCCAGACCAACGATTAGCTGGGGAATCATTAAAGTAGATGTTGCCTTTTCGTTGTTAGTGGTCATTTGTTGATTGTCCATTATCAATTGTCTGTTATTAGTAACCACTAACCTGGGTCAAGCGAATTAAGAAGCGTCTGCTAACTTCGTCAGATTACTTGTTGAGCCTCTTCTTGAGTAACAGAAGCCATGAGTTTTTCTTGGTCTCGCTTACGTTTTTTCGCATAAAGCTGAATGGTGGCTGCCATCGTCACAATCAGCCCCACAACGAGCCAAGTGGTAATGTCTGTAGGCAGGCTATTCTTAAACACAGCCAGCAAAACAATCACCACTAAAAGTAACGTCGGCGCTTCATTCAAAGCGCGTAACTGCTGACTATTCCAGGTGCATCGGTCTTCGGCTAACTGTTTGATGAGACGACCACAGTAATGATGGTAGCCAATCAAAACAGTCACCAGACCGAGTTTGATATGCAACCAACTCTCTCGCAGCACTTCAGTCTCAGTACTTACCAGACCAATTGCCATCGCTACCGTCACAATCATGCCCGGTGTTGTGATGATGTTGTAAAGGCGTTTTTCCATAATCTGATACTGATTCTTCAGAATCGTTTGGGCAGGTTCTGGCTGCTCCGAAGCCTCTACGTGATAGATAAATAAACGTACCAGGTAGAACAAGCCTGCAAACCAAACCACAAAGCCGACAATGTGAAAAGCCTTAAACCAGGAATAAGCCATCAATCGTGTCCTCTACAGTCAAACTCTGTAAGATCAACAAGTTTTTGTAAGAGTAGCAGAGCTATTTCTCAAACTGAGTGCTGGAAGAGAGTTTCCAGATAGACCCGTGCTGCTTTGCGATAACTCCGCGAAGCTTCTGGGGTGTTGCCATTACCATTTTGCAGCAAGAACAGCGACAGCGCTGCGGCAAACACCCGGTCTTGATCCCAATCGGGATGAGTTTCCAGGTAGTTTTTGAGAGATTCGTGTAGGTCTTCGGGAATTTCTGCCAAGATACTGATATTTGCGTTCATAGAATTCCTTTGCGTTGTCTATGGGTAGGGGCGCAACAGCCCCATGCCCTTACAAGGGTCAGTCTTGCAGTTGCCAATCACACTGACCGTCGCATCATTGTCTGCTGAGAGGGGGTGGGGTTGTCAATGCTGCGAAATATTACAAGCGGGGGTATCTCTAAAAAATATTCACGACTTAATCAGCCTTGTAGATAAATTTTTGTTACTTATCTTTATAAAAACTCGGTTGCTCCCGGCTGAGCCACTGTCTTTTAGAAAAATCCCCAATAGAACAGCAAAACCCGATCAGAGTGTTCAACCCTGTGGAAAAGGTCAGAGAACCTGTGGAAAAAGTTGAACGTCTTTGTGGAAAGGCTGGGGAATGGGTG
Source organism: Coleofasciculus sp. H7-2 (assembly GCF_042747725.1). Lineage (NCBI taxonomy): Bacteria > Bacillati > Cyanobacteriota > Cyanophyceae > Coleofasciculales > Coleofasciculaceae > Coleofasciculus > Coleofasciculus sp. H7-2. The sequence continues at coordinate 85,444 of NZ_JBHZGO010000085.1, read as the reverse complement.
GGGAAAAGTTGGGTGAAAGATAAGAATTGCAAAGTGCTAATCGCTAACGGCTAATGGTCAGTCGAGGGTTTAAATGTTGACACGTTAAAACGTTGGTAGGTTAAGGTTTAACGTTTCAACCCGATCCAACCTTTCAACTGCCTATCCTACTGACTCAGGCGGCTGAATGAGCTGGAACCGAGAGGGAATGACCCAAAGCAGCGAAAACTTGGCGTTGCTCAAACAGGGTGACGAGGTCGCTGTTGATTTTGTTTTGGGCGGCTTCTGCTTTGAGGATTTTCAGGGCGGTTTCTACGGACAAGCGGCGCTTATAGGGGCGATCGCTTGCCGTCAGAGCATCATAAATATCCGCAATTGTCAATATCTGAGACTGAATTGGAATCGCTTCCTGTTTCAAGCCTTGAGGGTAGCCACTACCATCGAGTTTTTCGTGATGCCCTGCGGCGATCGCCGGAACATCTTTGAGATGTTTCGTCCACGGAATCCGGTTGAGAAATTCAAAGGTGTGCGTGACGTGCGCTTGGATGATTAAACGCTCTTCGGTTGTCAGGTTGCCTTTTGGCACCATCAGCTGAGCGATCTCTGTCGGTGAGAGGAGAGGCTTGATCTGTCCATCCACATCTTGATAAGTGTAACCAGACAGCTCTTGGAGCCGTTCTGGAAGCTCTTTGGCGAGAATCTGGGGTTCGTTCGCCTCTAGTAGGAGATGCCAATATTCATTGAGTTGAGCGATCGCATCTTCTAACTGACAATCTAATTGTTGTAGCTGTTGGCAGTGAGAACAGACGATTTGGGAATCTTTATGTTGGTGGCTGGGATGCTCCAGTAAATACTTAAATTTAGTCTGGGCGCATTCCATTTCCAGAGTTCGTTGCGCCACCGCAAAGCGGTTACGAATCACCTCCATCTGGGATGGGTAGAGTTTTTTCTGCTTCCCCAGAATGGCTTCGGGTGTACTGACTTTGCCAAAGTCATGTAACAGTGCAGCATAGCGAATTTCTTGGATTTGGCGCTCGTTAAAATAAATCGACCGCAGCGATCCCGTGGTAATTGTACTGGCTTCCTGCGACAGACGCACCACTAAGTCGGCAACTCGTTCGGAATGCCCGGATGTTGTGGGATCTCGCGTTTCAATAATCTGGACAGAAGCTCTAACAAAGCCTTCAAATAGATTTTCAATACTTTCTTGCAGCTGATTGCGTTCGATCGAGATCGCCGCTTGAGAAGCAAGCGATCGCACAACTCGCTCTTCCCAAGCAGAATAAGGCTGGGTAACATCTAGCACATTCTCAGGCGTGACAATCGCATCACGATTCACCTTACGATTAATTAGCTGAAGCACCCCGATAATTTCCCCTTCACCGTCTTGCATTGGTAGCACTAAGACGGAGCGAGTATGGTAAGGAATCGAGCTGTCAAAACTGCGATCCAACTGGTAAGGAACATCCGGCGGTAAATTATAAGCATCCGGCAAATTTAAGCTTTCACCTGTCAGCGCCACATACCCTGCCAGACTTTTCGGAGTCAACGGCATAGAAAACTCTTGAAAGGAAGCGCTGCATTGAGAATCATTTTGCGCTACCTTAAACAGTAACTTGGGAGTCTCACTACTTCGCTCTATTAAATAAACACTGCCCGCATCGCTACAAGTAATTTCCCGACTCTTCGATAAAATCAGATTCAGTAATTCTTTTAAATTATGACTGCTCGAAAGCGCTGTCCCGATTGCCAAAAGTTGCTCGATTAGTTCTGCTGGCTCTTTGATTTCCGGAAACCATACCTGGCTCTTAGCTGTGATTATCTGGCAAGGGGAGACAGTCATAAGTATGCACCGTTTTATTACACTTAAGCTTGATTGTGGCTGCTTTAATATAGGTTCCTAAAAAAGTAACTCATGCACCAGAGAGCATGAATACCGGGTTTATCTTTGCAGCCTGTAATTGCGTTCGCTCAACCAGGAGGATTTCAACGCTAGTTTTCGGAGCGAACCTCTCTATTACTATCATCTGCTATTTCCACTCAGCTAAAAATCTAAATTTTAAAGAAAAGATAAAGTAAGCAAGATTGACGACGAAATCTGAAGGATAGTATGTATTGAAAGTTACTGCTAAGGCTGTTGAAAAGGCTAAACACCGTCTTTTTAGGGTGTCTACTTTCCTGCATACTTCATCTATTCTTCATAATTCCTTTTTTAAAATTTACACTTTTTGCTGAATCCTAAATGCTAATTCCCAGCCAATTTGGCGTACCAGTCATCGGCATTTTTACGGATTTTTTTAAATGACTTTGGGGGAATGCGAGCTAAGTTAGCCAGAATCAAGCTCATCCTGCCTTGAAATAGGAGTTTGTGGCGGTGATGGGCGAGAAAGCCCCAGTAGAAAAAATTCCCAGGACAAGTCTTTTCGACAGTGCGATCGCTGTAACGAGCGTTACAATTTCCCTAGTAGTTGCTCCTCTGATTAGGTAGTTAGCTGACGGCGCGGAAAATTGGGAAGCTAGCACCCACCATCGGCAAGCTGCCCCCTATTCATTCCATTTGTCTTAATGGAAAAATGCCCACCCGACTCTTGGTATGTTAAAGCTCTCGACGGGTATCTTGCCCCGCCATGAAAGTAGATTGAAAGAGTTCTAATTTTGGGTAGGTGGAGGCGTCCGATTGGTTAAGCGTTGAAAGGCGATTTGGATCGCTAAGGCGACTAGACCAACAGCCACTAAGGCAAAGATGGAGGTTGCCAGCGTGCTGACGCCTACAACGAGGGTGCGAACAGCGATCGCAATATTGATGGTCGTTACATTATCCGAGTGGATAGGCTTGGCGGCAAAGCTTTGAGCAATTGAAGTGGTGAGGAAATAACAACCCGTTGCCATTGTTCCTGCGATCAACGCACCACTCAAACAGCGCAGAGGACTCGTGGGCGTTTTGACTGGGGCTGGTGGGTTTTGGGTGGTGTTCGGATTATTCATAGGTCAATTGAGCGATTAGGGATCGGTGATGAATATTTAGCTCGATCAATGGGCAATAACCCGAATCCCAGTGGTGGTAAACGGTGCTACCCACAAATCTAAATTGGGGTCGGGGATTGACTTTCTCACGTACTGCTGTACTTGTTGTGCCTTGGCTTCCGATTCCGAGAGAGCAAACACGGTTGGCCCCGATCCCGACATCATTGCCCCCAGTACACCCGCTTCATAGAACGCTTCCCGCAGTCGCAACACTTGGGGATACTCCGGCAATACGACTTTTTCTAAGTCATTGTGCAGTAATTGACCGATTCTCACCTCATTTTTCTTGAAGATGGCGTTAACCATCGAGCCAGAATGCACCCGTTGTCTGCGGGCCTCCAAACTATCAGCGTCAGAAACGTAGGTACTAATATACTTCTGCCGGTAAGTTTGATAAGCCCAGGGTGTGGATACTGCAAGGTTGCGGTATTTGCCCAACACCACCCAGGGATGCTCCAAATTAGGGAGGGGAGAGAGTTGTTCGCCTCGCCCAGTTGCCAGCGCTGTCCCTCCCGCGACGCAAAACGGGACATCTGAGCCAATTTTTGCTGCCATTTCTTGCAATTCCGACTGAGTGAGTCCTAGATGCCACAGCAAATCGATTCCCACTAAAACAGCAGCAGCATTGCTAGATCCCCCTGCTAACCCTGCCCCTACAGGGATTCGTTTGTTGATGGTAATCTCGACACCGCCGTACCGGGCAAAAGCTTGGGGAAATTCTACCGCCATCAATTCTGCCGCCCGGTAGGCAAGGTTGGTTTTGTCTGACGGCACTAGGGGATGATCGCAGTGAACGTGGACTGATTCAGTGCTAATCGAACGCAAATCAATTTGGTCGGTAAGACCAACGCTTTGCAGCACCATCGCCAGTTCGTGATAACCATCCGGGCGATCGCTGATAATTTCTAGATACAGATTAATTTTGGCTGGGGAAATCAGGGTATAGGAACGCATTGGGGTTTTGCAGATAGATGCCCACAGGCTCTCATACTGGGGCTACACAAACCAAGTCTGACGAGAGCAGGCTTAGTCAAACATTAGTCAAACAAGTGATATTTTCACTATCCAAGCACCATCCGGACGAGAGTTTGTGTAGCCACAACTTCAGTCGTCAGGCTTGAGCAAATTACTCAGGGCAACCCACTGGGTAAGACTCAGGTCTTCGGCGCGGACTTGAGGGTTTACTTCTAATTGTTCCAGTAATTGGGTGAGGCGATCGCGCTCAACGACACTTTTCAGATTATTTCGCAACATTTTGCGCTTCTCGGCAAAGCCGATCTTGACCAAATTCTCTAGGTGCTTGGGGTTATGGGCGGGCGGTTCTATCAATCGGGGACGCAGCCGCACCACCGCTGAATCTACTTTGGGCGGCGGATAAAATGCTCCCGCTGGCACAATACAGATTAACTCGCACTCTGCCAAATACTGCACCCGCACGGTTAATGCCCCAAAATGTTTCGTGCCTGGTTTGGCGTAAAGCCTTTGTGCGACTTCTTTTTGCACCAGCAGCACGATGGAATCAAACGGTTTGGCGGCTGGCTGGGCAATTGTACCTAACAACTTTTCCAGAATCGGGCCGGTGATGTTGTAAGGAATATTGGCAACAACTTTATTGGGATTTTGGAAGGCTGGAAAAGAAGCGAGTTGAGCGTCTAAGTCGAATGAAAGGAAATCGCCTTGCAAAAGTAAAAAATGATCGACTTTACCTAATTGTTTAGCCAGCAGTTGACATAAATCGCGGTCAATTTCAACCGCAACAATAGATTGAGCTAAAGGTAATAAGCGGCGAGTGAGGATGCCGGTGCCGGGGCCAATTTCTAAGACCCGTGAAGCTTCAGCTTCGCCCCCAGGCGAATCGCGGGTGGATAACTCAGCTGCGGCGACAATTTGATTGAGCGCCTTGTCACTCCGCAGCCAGTGTTGAGCAAATTGTTTTCGAGGTTGAGGCGATCGCATGGAGGAAAGGATGCTTTTACAGTCTTCCTTCCAACCTACCACGCGGTCAAGTTGCTGCTTCCCCAAAACTAAATAATCCCCTAAATCCAGAGTCAAGCCATCCCAGTCGCCCCAGATCGACTTATTGCTTTTTCTTAAATAAATTTGGATACCGGAAAAACTTCTGCCAGACTTGTATAGGTTTGCATCCTCCACAAGCAGGAGATTTGTCGGTGAAGTACGAAATTCGCTATAAACCAGCCTTTGCCTCTATTTTTGTCATCCTGAATCCGGGTGATAGCCTCACTGCTGAGGCGGGAGCTATGACCAGTATGGATGCCCAATTGTCTATAAAGACGGAATTTTCAGGGGGTTTAATCTCTGGATTGCTAAAGAAATTCTTTGGTGGGGAATCCCTATTTGTGAATGTCTTTACCAACAATACACAGCAACCTCTGAATTTAGTATTGACTCAATCTACCATTGGCGATATTGCTTGTATTGACTTGCGGGGTGGACGAGAAATTTGCTTTCAACCGGGTGCTTATATTGCCCATAGTCCAGGTGTGAATATGGGAGTTCAGTGGGCAGGTTTTAAGAGCTGGATATCAGGAGAAGGACTGTTTAAGCTAAAGTTAAGCGGTCAAGGTCAGGTGTTTTTTGGTGCTTATGGCGGCATCATTCAAAAACGGATAACCGGAGAATTTGTGGTTGATAGCGGGCACTTAGTTGCCTATGAACCTGGCATCAAAATGAGTGTGGGACTAGCTGGTGGATTGCTTGGTTCTGTCACGTCGGGGGAAGGATTAGTGAACCGACTGACAGGGCAAGGAGAAATTTATTTACAATCTCGCAGTGTTGGTGGTTTGGTCGGATATTTACGTCCTAAATTTCGTTAAGAAAAAGCTAATTAATAATAGTTTTTTCGCCTAATTGCTAAGTGCATAAATCAAGAGGATTTGAAGCGATGGATGTGCAAATTTTACATCAACCGGACAGCGCGATCGCTCGCGTTACTCTCAGAGCCGGTGAAGAATTAATCGCAGAAGCTGGCAGGATGATTGCCATGAGCGGTTATATCAATGCCAGTACGACTTTACGGCAAGGAAAAGGCGGCGGAATTTTGGGCGGACTGAAACGCATGGTTGCCGGTGAGTCGCTGTTTTTGAGCGTTTTTCGCTCTCCCACTGCTGGAGGTGAAGTATTTTTAGCTCCCAAATTGATGGGCGATATTTTGCTTTATCAAATGACTGGATCTGGATTGGTCGTGCAATCTGCTTCTTACCTCGCTAGCGAGTCAGATGTTGATATTGAGTTAGGATTTCAAGGCTTAAAATCTTTGTTTTCTGGCGAATCAATTTTTTGGTTAAATGTCAGCGGTCATGGTTCCGTTCTGCTTTCTTCCTTTGGGGCTATTTATGAAATTCCTGTGAATGGTGAATATATCGTTGACACCGGACATATTGTGGCATTTGAGAAAAGCCTGAAGTTTGAAATTAGAAAAGCAACTTCCAGTTTAATTGGTTCCTTTTTGGGCGGAGAAGGATTCGTTTGTCGGTTTCAAGGACAAGGTCGAGTGTTTTGCCAAACTCACAATCCGGGTGCCTTCGGTGTGCTAGTTGGTTCTCAGTTGCCGCCGCGATAAAGAGTGGTAATTAGTGATTAGTCATTGCTCATTGACAAATGGCTTTTGAACAATCCTTCAATCCAACAAGATAGTAATTAGCAAAGGATAATTATGAATGAGATTGCCTACGAAATCGAGCATTCCCCAGCCTATGCTTCCCTGCGCCTCGACTTACAAGCAAATCAAACTGTCTTAGTAGAATCGGGCGCAATGGCAGCAATGGATACTTGCATTAAAATGAAGTCTAAAGTCAAAGGTGGCTTAATGCAAGGTATCGGTCGGATGCTGGGCGGTGAATCTTTATTTTTGAGTGAATTTACCGCTGAAGGAAGGGCAGGACAACTCTATGTTTCGCCTGGAGTACCTGGAGACATTCAACATTACTACCTAAGTGGCAATGGATTGATGGTGCAATCTTCGGGTTTTGTTGCAGCTAATCCCAGCGTCGAAATTGATACTAAGTTTCAAGGTTTTAAAGGCTTCTTTAGTGGGGAGTCGTTGTTTTTGCTGAGAGCAACTGGTCAAGGAGATATCTGGTTTAGTTCTTATGGGGCAATTGTAGAAATTCCAGTTGCAGGGGATTATGTAGTAGATACTGGCTATATTGTGGCGTTTGAAGACTCGTTACAATACAATGTCGAAATGTTAGGGGGCTTGTCATTTAAAGGGCTGAGAACTGGAATTTTGGGCGGGGAAGGATTGGTTTGTCGCTTCCGGGGTCAAGGACGTTTATGGATTCAGTCGCGTGAGCTTTATGCACTGATAAATTTCTTGAATCCGTTCCGTCCAGTTAAGAGTAGCAACTAAGCTGAATCTTGCTGTAACCGCACCCAATAGAACTTTTAGGTAGCCGCATTATATCGCTGAAATGACGAGCGATCGCGTGCAGGTAACTCACGATGCAAGTTTACATATGAAGGTCGAAGCATTGTTTGGTCGGGTCGTCAAGAGTTGCCTGCATACCGGATGGGGCAATGCAGATTTAACAATAGCGTTTTTGGAGCAAGCCTGAAGTGTCTGGAACTGCAACATCGAGCGATCGCAACCCACCTCCCAATAACCGTCAGTTACTGATTCTCTTAGGGCTATTTATTGGATTTATCGTCGGCGTTATTTGGCTGCTGGGGTTGCTAATTAATAGCTTGGTTTGGGTAATTCCTCCCAAGGTGGAGCAACAGTTGGGTGCCCTCATTGTCCCGACTTATGAGCGCTTGGCTAAGCCTTCACCGGCTCAAGATACGCTAAATCAGCTGCTAGATAGGCTGGAGACAAAGTTGCCTTCCGAGCAGCGCCAAGAGCGAGATTATCGGGTGCTATATGTTCCCGATAATACGGTGAATGCGCTAGCGCTACCAGGCGATCGCATTATCATCTACGCCGGTTTGCTGAAACAGACGGAATCAGAAAATGAGCTGATGATGGTGTTGGGGCATGAGTTGGGGCATTTTGCCCACCGCGATCATTTACGGGCATTGGTGCGACAGCTGCTGTTACCCATTGCGATCGCTACTGTCTTTGGGGATGCCGGTGGGTTATCATCGGCAGCGGCGGGGGGTGTTCAAGCTGTCAGCAGTTCCCGATTCTCTCAGTCTCAGGAATCTGAGGCGGATGAGTTTGGCATAAGATTGTTGCAACAAACTTACGGTCATGTCGCGGGTGCAACCGACTTTTTTGCCCGAATGAGTCGCAAAAGTGGTGCAGATTTTGATTTCTTGACCTCCCATCCTGCCCCTGGTAGGCGCGTTAAAGAATTGCAGCGGTTAATTGAGCAGCGGAATTATCCTGTACAAGAGCGATCGCCTTTACCGGAAACGCTGGCGAACCTGGAAAAATAGCGGGTGCTAACCCCCAGCCCCTTCCCTACCTTTCTAAGGGGAGCCAGCCATCTTCAAAGCCCCTCTGGGCATCGGAGAGGGGTTTGGGGAGTCTGCCTGTGGTGTACACGGTAGCCAATTGGGCGGGGGGTATAGTCGCGTTTTCTCACGTTCTACACGACTTGATTCGTAATCATCCACACAGCGCCATCCGAGCGGACGAAGGGAACCGAAATTTTGCTGAATCCAGTAATAAAAGGTCTGTTGTACAACTGCCAATAACTGGGACTAATTTCATCAGCGATCGCCTTGAGCGCTTGCACTTCCTGCTCCAGTTCTTCCGCCAGTTCGTTAATTCGTTCGGCGCGATCCTGAGCGCGTTGTTTACCTTCCTCTACCTGCGCGGCGAGAGGATCTGGTGTCCCCCCCTGCAATAACTGTTGCAATCCTTGCGATCGCCCGATCTCCCTCAATTTAGCTTCCAAGGCAGCGATCGCATCATCGATTCCCTTGACTTCAGCAGAGATTTGTGATGTTTCTCTGGCATGACGACGATAAGCCTCAACGATCGCTTCTGGCGTGTTGTAGCTTGGCAATACTGGATCGACTTTCAGTATGGCGCGTTCTTCCTTGAGCGCCTCAATCTGAGTGCGAATCGCTTCAATTTCTACTTGAATTGGCTCCATAATTACTTTCCTAACTTAGGCGAATAGTTCCGTAAAACTTCTGGCATTTTGTGAATCAATTTCCAGGGTTGCGATCGCTCAACATTAATTCCTACATTTCTCGACCTAACTTATGTTGAACCGAATTAGTCCTAAACAGAAAGCAAATTCGTTTTTAGCCATTGCCACAATTTTAAGTATGAAAACCGGATTGCTTACTTTGTCAATGCCTGCTTTAGCCGATACAACGACGAGTGATTGGAGCGAATGGATTGAAATAAATGAAACCAGCAGTGTCAGCCGAGTGACTAACAGGAGAGATGATACCAGCCAGAACAACTGTCTGGATAATGCGCTGGAATTCCTGAAAAGCAGTAACGCCAAAGAGACAGGAGTTATCGCAGAAGCGGCTTACGGACGATTTGGGAATCTGTCAGCTTATTTGATTTGTGCGCCTTCTGGTGATAGAGTTCTTGTTTTTGTTTCAGGACCTACAAATCAATATCGACAAATTCAGCAGTTACGCAAAAGTCTGAGTTACGAATTTAGGAGATATTAAAGGTTTTCGCCCCGTGGGTGTCAATCGAGAGCGATCGCACTTGTGCCATAATTCCCTCATCCTTCCAAGCCGCCGCCATTGCCTCCACAACTGTCGGTGCCGACGCCGCCTCTGCTAAAGCTAATAAAGTTGGTCCCGCACCACTAATCACCATCCCGAAAGCACCAGAAGCCATTGCCGCCGAGCGTACAGCGTCATATCCTCGAATCAATGCTGTCCGATAAGGCTGATGGATTCGGTCTTGCATGGCAACTCGCAACCAGTCACCCCTGCCGGTTTCCAACCCTCGCAACAATAAACCCAGATGAGCCGTATTAAAAATTGCATCCGCACGACTGTACTGAGTTGGTAAAACCCGCCGCGCTTGTTCAGTCGAAAGTTCAAAATCCGGAATCGCCACCACGGGAAGAATCTCAGAATGCCAGGGAATCTCACAGATTTCCCATTCTTCTTTGCGTTCTCCGTGTCTGTGCGGTTCGTCAATCAAACCTGTCGCTGCCAGACGACAACCCCCCAACAGTGCTGGAACCACATTATCAGGATGTCCTTCCAGAGCGATCGCAATTCTTCTCACCTCATTTTCATCTAGAGGTGCCCCAGCCAGACAGTTCGCACCCACCAAACCTCCCACAATTGCCGTCGCCGAACTCCCCAATCCTCTTGCCAGCGGCACACCCAGCTCGATCTCAATCTGCACCGGCGGTGGCGTCTTCCCGATATGTTCGTACAATTTCACAAATGACTGGTAAACCAGATTATCAGCACCCGTGTTGACTCGTGCGGCTTCTGTACCCTGAATCGTAATGCTGAGTAGTGTTGCAGCATCCGCTTCCAGGCGAGTGAACTTGAACTGGTTGTACAGCCTTAAAGCTGCGCCTATGCAATCAAAACCCGGCCCCAAGTTAGCAGTTGTGGCTGGAACGGTAACGGTAACGGTAGAAACAGGATGCATCTCAACTTGGCGAAATAGACTATTGTAGACTCTACCGCGTCAAAATGGTCATTTTTAACAGTCTGCTGTCTTTGAAGGAACGTTTTTTCCCTACATTTGTACGCAGATGTTCAATGGTAGCGTGACTGTAAAGGTAGTCCCCACTCCAACTTCACTGTTCAAGGCAATCTCTCCACCCTGTAATTCTAAACATTTTTTGACAATCGTTAGCCCTAGCCCATGACCGGGAATACTACCCACATTTGTAGCTCGCTGAAATGATTGAAACAAAAGTTCTCGATCGGCTGGAGGAATGCCAATTCCGTTGTCTTTTACCTGAAAAATTGCCTCTCCATTCTCACACAAAAGTTCCAAGTAGATATTGCTGCCTTGGGGTGAATACTTGATAGCATTTCCCAATAAATTGCTAAAGATATGCCGTAGCAGTTTTTCATCCAAACAAGCATCAGTACAGTCACCTAGATTTGTGAAATTAATTCTATGTTTTGAACCAGAGCTGAATTGCATATGTTCTACCAAATCCCTGCAAAAATCCACTAAATCCAGCGGTTCTGGGTTGCATTCTAGTTTTCCTTCTTCTGCTTTTCCAAACTCTAAAACTTCATTTAACAAATTGTTCAGCGAATGAACCGAGGTTTGAATAAGATAGAAATATTCGCGTCTTTTAAGTTCTGTTAATTCGTGGCTATAAGATTCTAGTAATTCAGCAGAAGATAAAATTGCGGTCAGCGGGTTACGGAATTCGTGGGCAACCATGAACCAAAAGCGAGATTTGAGTTCGCTGAGTTGTTTTTCTTTTTCCAGAGCCACGCGAGTTGCTGCTTCGGCTAAATGTCTGCGAATTGCGATTTCAATCGTAGTATGTAAATCTCTTTCATCAAAGGGTTTAACTATATACCCGAAAGGCTCTGTAATCTTGGCTCTTTCCAGTGTCTTTTCATCAGCATAAGCAGTTAAATAAATTACCGGAATATCAAAAATTTTATGAATTTCTTCAGTGGTTTCTATTCCATCCATTTTTCCTTTTAACATAATATCCATTAACACTAAATCGGGCTGCGTTTCTGCTACTTTTTGAAGAGCTTCCTCTCCCGAAGCAACAGAAGCGACAACCTTATATCCTAAACGTTGCAAGCTTTTTACGATATCCTTGGCAACAATTCTTTCATCTTCAACGACTAAGATTTTTTCATTTGCCATTTTTTTTTATTTATGCCTTCCTATGTTGCCGATTTCTGAAAAGGTGATATTAAAGCTTGTCCCCTTACTGCTATCAAGTTCGATAGTCCCGTCTAATTGTTCTGTAAGGGTGCATACTAACTCCAAACCCAAAGATTCAGTATTCCGGAAGTCCAAGTCTTTCGGAAAGCCGATCCCGTTGTCACTGACGCTCAAAATAAATTGATTATTGCTGCTTGAGTAAATATTAATACAAATTTTATTATCTTTACTGGGAGTTGGAAAAGCGTGTTTTAGAGAATTGGACATTAATTCATTGATAATTAGACCACAAGGAATCGCTGTATCAATGTTTAGGGTAATGTCATTAACGGTTGTTTTCAGCGTAATTGCCTGGGAGCTTGCTTTGTAGGAACGAAGCAAATTGCCTGTCAGGTCGCGGATATACTCAGCAAAGTCTATCCTAGATAGGTCTTTGGACTGATACAATTTTTCGTGAATGAGAGCCATCGATCGGATGCGATTCTGACTGTCCTTGAACATTCCCAGAACCTGGTCATCTTTGGTATAGGCAGATTGCAGCTTTAGCAGACTAGAAATAATCTGTAAATTGTTTTTGACGCGGTGGTGAATTTCCTTAAGTAGCACCTCTTTTTCTTTGAGCGATGCTTTGAGTTGCTCCTCTGCTCGTTTGCGCTCGGCGAGTTCGGCTTGTACTTGCTGATAAAGTTCAGATTGCTGGATGGCGATCGCTATCTGCGTTGACAATTGTTTGAGCAAATCAATCTCAAACTCCCGCCAACGCCTGGGTCCCGAACAGTGATAGGCGCACAGCAGTCCCCACAAATGTTCTCCTTGCAGAATCGGCACCACCAGGCTACCTCGGATATCATACAAAGCCAGGATATCGATGTGACACTGGGTTAAACCGGCGGTATAAATATCTTCCGTGACTTGAATGCGCCCTTGTTGATATGATTGGGCATAATTTTTCCCAAAGCAATTGTCTTGAATTGTGCTGTTTAGAGCAGGTTGCCAGCCGTCAGCGACAGATTCGACAACGACAGTGCCACTCAAATCTGGATTGAAACGGTAGATAATCACGCGGTCAGTTTGGAGAAATTGTCGCACTTCGGCTACTGCCGTGTTCAAAATTTCATCCAAATCGAGTGATTGATGAATGCGGAGGGCAATTGTGGTTAACAGGCGATTGCGCTCAAGCTGTTCCAACAGTTCCGCTGGGCTTTCCTGTCCTTGAGGTTCCAGGGTGTCATTGTGCGGGGGGAGGGAGGCAACTTCGGCTTCAAACTGCTTGATCGATTGCTGCAATCGCTCTACTGCTGTAGATATTTGTGTGAGATCGAGGGTTTGCAGAAAGCTGGTTTGGGTAACAATACCCAACAATTCCCTGCGATTCTCCGACACCACGACTCGCTGCACCTGCTGCTGCTGCATTTCCCAAAGGGCAACTAGCACTGAATCTGAGGGACTTAAAGACAACACGGGTGCGCTCATTACCCTAAACGCCTGTATCTGCGATAAATCCAGCCTGAGAGCCTGAAGCTCGATGATGTCCCGTTCGGTGACAATCCCCACTGGCTTCAGGAGTTTTGTTAGCGTAGCGGTGCGTAGCAGGTTTTGAGTTTTGTTAGCGTAGCGGTGCGTAGCACGTTTTAAGTTTTGACCCTTCGCTTCGCTCAAGGGCATGGTTTTGAGTTTTGTTAGCGTAGCGGTGCGTAGCACGTTTTGAATAGAACTCGACTCTGGACTTGCTTGTGTAAGCACAACACAATTAACCTGGTGTTCTGCCATTAGCTGAGCTAAACTTAGCGCCGAAGCCGTCGCTGGTGCTTGAATAACCGGGGCAGTCATCGCCTCTGTCAAAGGCTGCAATTTGATTAGCTCGTCGAGTGGCAGTGCTTGACGAATACTTTCGAGGGTGACAATGCCCACGAGTTCACTTTGAGCGTCTATAACAGGTAGGTGGCGAATTTGGTGCTGGCGCAGGATTGACAATGCTGTGAAAATATTGTTTGTGTCAGATTCAGTCAAAGCGATGCTCGGCTGCGTCATCACCGAGGCAATATTGACTTCTGCTAAATTTATTCCTGAGGCGATTACCCGGATAGCATCTGTGTGAGTAAACACTCCGATTAACTGCAACCCTTCTACCACGAGGACACTGCTAGCTCGTGCCTCGCTCATTAGCACTGCTTCTGGGGGTATCTTCATACTAGGAAGTACGCAGCTGCTTTTCGCTTTGCCCATCATGGCGATCGCATCCATCAGTGGTGTGTCAGGCGATACAGTCAAAGGACGACGATCGATGGCAGACTCTAAGCTAAGCAATCCCTTTGTTGGCATGGGTTAACCTGTATATTATTGCGGTGGGCGATCGCATACTTGCATTTGTAATTCCTCTATTGCCGAATAGATTTTGCCAAAAGCAGTTACTCCCTCACTTAGGATTCCCGCCAAGGCTGCATTAAGTATCGCATTGCCGCCTCGCAACGGTATTTATTTGACACAAATTGCCGCGCCATTTTCGGTACGAAGTTCAAAATTCACCACTCGCCGCCACCAGCACAATATTAGCGTGCAGGGAACCTGGTAAATCTTCGATTCGTCTCTAGGTTTCGCGTGCTTTTGCCTTCATTGAGCAAATTTGTGGCAGCAAGAAAACATCCCCGCCACAGTGACATCCTACATGATTAGGATGTTTTTCCAGGGCGATCGCTATTTTTATCATCTCCACCTTAGCTAGAAGCTACCCAGCCAGATAGTTAAGAGAAAACCCTTTTTACGATACCTTTTGCTAATCTTTCTAGTCCTTTTGCCAAAGGAATATTCATCTGACCCAATATCTGCACTGACAGCATCTGACAAAAGGCTGAACTCCTAATAATTGGGAAGATATATAGTGTTTAGCTGGGTTGGGGCTTAAAATCAGTCCTGCTACATTAAATCGATAAAACAGAGCCAAAAAATGAACTTAATTAAGCGCATTCCCAACATCCTGTTGCACCCCAAAAGTGAGTGGCGAGCGATCGCCACAGAAACGACCTCTAGCGCTAGATTGTATAATACTTATATTGCTCCTCTGGCAGCGATCGCTCCCATCGCTGCTGCTGTTGGTTGGGCAGTTATCGGCATCAATACCTCCAGCCTTGCCACGTCTCGGTTGCCATTAGTGCCAGCTATTTTATATGCAGGTGTTAGCTTTTTACTAACGCTATTAAGCGTATTTTTATTATCGCTAATTATTAATGCCTTCGCCCCTCAATTTTCAGCCAAGAAAGATCGGCTACAAGCTCTTAAAGTGGCTGCCTATGCCAACACACCTGCCTGGTTAGCAGGTATCCTCCGAGTCATGCCAAGTTTCACGATTTTCGCGTTTCTCGCTGGGTTGTATAGCGTATATCTGCTATATTTGGGATTGCCGATTGTAATGAAATGTCCGAAAACAAAAGCAACCGCCTACACTGCGGTAACTCTGGCGGGTGCGGTTGTACTATATGTACTTGTTATAGCGATTAGTAATCTATTTGTGATCTTTCCCAAGGCGCTTTAAAAATTGTGGGAATAGGCACAATGACAGCATTGGCAAGCTGAAAAAAATAAATATTAAACCTATTTAGATTAGGTTTTTTTTCATACTGACAAGACTGGTGTCATCCAAAATCTGAAATGTATAACCTAGTTAAACTTACCCCTTGATTGCCATAGGAAAAGGCGTAATTTATGCAAAAGGGCACCCACAAGAGGTGCCCCTACAGGAACAGGCAACGTCTTAGAAATTGTCAAAGTTAGCGATCGCGTTTTTCATCTTCTCCAACACTTCTTCTACAGGAATTACGCCCACATCGCCAGCAGCGCGGGTGCGAATACTCAGGCTATTTGATTCCAGCTCTTTCGCCCCTACCACCGCCATGACGGGGATTTTGTCCTTTTCGGCATTGCGAATCATTTTGCCCATGCGATCACCACTGGTATCGACTTCAACGCGAATACAGAGCGATCGCATCTTCTGTGCCACTTCCTGAGCAAAAGGCAACTGGGCATCGCTCACCGTCAGCAATCGCGCTTGTACTGGCGCTAACCACAGCGGGAAATCTCCCGCATACTCTTCAATCAAGATCCCGATCAGCCGTTCCAAAGAGCCAAAAGGAGCGCGGTGAATCATCACCGGACGCTTCCGGGAACCATCCTCCGCCACATACTCCAAATCAAACCGTTCTGGCAGGTTGTAATCCACTTGCACAGTCCCCAACTGCCACTCGCGGTCTAGGGCATCGCTGAAGATAAAATCCAGTTTGGGACCATAAAATGCGGCTTCGCCAATGCCTTCAAAGTAGTTCATGCCCAAGGTTTCCACGGCGCGGCGAATCGCACCTTGAGACTTCTCCCAAGCTTCATCAGAGCCAATATACTTATCAGAATCCGGATCGCGGAAACTGAGTCGCGCCTTGAAGTTTTTCAGTTGCAGACTCTTGAACACCGATAGAATCAAATCCACAACTTTAAGGAATTCGCCATCCAGCTGTTCTGGCGTCACGAATAAATGGGAATCATCCACCGTGAAACCGCGCACCCGCGTTAAGCCTCCCAGTTCCCCAGATTGCTCGTAACGGTAGACGGTGCCAAATTCCGCCAGACGCATCGGTAGTTCCCGATAGGAACGCAACTCGCTCTTATAGATTTGGATGTGGAAGGGGCAATTCATCGGCTTCAGGACGAATCCCTGTTCTATCGCCGCCGCCTGCTCATCTTCCGCCATCAGCGGGAACATATCCTCTTTGTATTTCTGCCAGTGTCCGGAAGTTTTGAATAAATCGACTCTGGCAATGTGAGGCGTCACCACCTGCTGGTATCCACGTTTAAGCTGTTCCTGCTTCAAGAAGTCTTCCAGAACACTCCGCAACACCGTTCCCTTCGGCGTCCACAGAGGTAATCCCGGTCCCACCGGATCTGAGAAAATAAATAATCCCAGTTCTTTGCCAAGCTTGCGGTGATCTCGGCGCAGCGCTTCTTGCTTGCGGCGCTTATATTCAGCCAGCTGTTCTGGCGTCTCCCAAGCCGTGGCATAAATGCGCTGGAGTTGAGCTTTCGTTTCATCCCCGCGCCAATAAGCACCAGCAACGCTTTCTAGTTCGATTGCCTTCGGGTTCAACTCACTGGTATTTTCTACATGAGGACCTGCACACAAATCCCACCATTGATCCCCCAAGTGGTAGATGGTAATTGGTTCCTCAATGTCTTCTAATATTTCTAGCTTGTAAGGCTCATTAATTGCCTTGATCCGACCTTCAGCTTCCTCGCGGCTGACTTCTTCCCGAATCACCGGCAATTTCCGATTGATGATTTTGACCATCTCTTTCTGGATAGCCTTCAAATCTTTTTCGGTAAATGGCTCTGGATTATCAAAGTCATAGTAAAAGCCGTTTTCTATCCAAGGGCCGATAGTCACCTGCGCTTTAGGAAACAGTTTTTGCACCGCCATTGCCATAACGTGGGAAGCGGTGTGACGGATTTTCTTCAACGATTCAGATTCGCTGGTACGAGGCAAATACATTTTTTCTGGCTGTTCCTGAGACGCTGGAGATTCTGAGACGCTCATCGGCGGTTCCATAAGGACGAAGAAACGGGCAATTAATTGGGTGTTACTGCCTCTATCATACCGAGGTTGTTTTTTCCTGGCGATGCTGGCGCTGCTTAAGAGAATCTAAAACATTATTACGAATTGTAAACTACGTTAAGATTAAACTAGATAGTATTCGGTTTTTGATTCATGGCTCCTTCCAACTTGCCTGAGAATGAATTGCTGAAAACGGTATTACAACCGCTGTTAGAAGATTTTCAGTATTGGTTTGCGCGATCGCGCTCTCTATTAGAAACTGAAGAAATTACTTTTTTAAGTGTCCAACAGCAATCCGACTTGCTGGATCGAGTTAAGCTTGCTCAATCTGAAGTCAGCACCGCTCAGATGCTCTTCCAAGCCACTGATGCTCAAGTTGGCATTGAAACGTCGGTTTTGATGCCGTGGCACCAGTTGGTCACTGAAGGTTGGCAGGTGGCAATGCGCTTCCACTCTGAGCAATCCACTTCCACTAACAAGTAAATCTAAGGGCGAAACATTTTTACGGAAAATCTGGGGGCAAGCATTACAGTTTCGCCACGAATGCGAAAGCCCCTATTCACGAACAACCCATTAGACTGTGCGGCTTGGAGGAAAATCGTATGTTACACCTGCTTTATCTAATTGCCTTTACCATCCTGGCGTTTCTTGCCATTGGGAATATGCTCCGCAACTTGTTAACCATCAGTAGTATGGATGCTCAACGGCGCTACCCACCAGGGATGCAGTCCCAATTTAGAGCTTCCCGCTATCCCTATGGGTCGGTACCGCACCCGGAACTATTAGATGATGCCGGGAACCCCATTAATGAACCGCTTCTGGTGATGCGTTCCATGACCGTAGAAGACGCCCGCGAACAATTGGATGCCCTCTACAAATCTTCTCCCGGCAACAATGGGGAAACCTCTGAGGAAGCATGAATCAGAGGTATTTCAAAAGTGAAATCGGATAATTTACCCGTAAAATTGGCAAGGCTTTTTAGCTTGTTCGGCGGGAATCCCCACACCATACGCTTGGTTGGTGTGGGATGAAAGCCAGGTTTGTTGAGGAGAATCCCCTGACCAATGCTGAAAGCGGAGGAAGGGGATACCGACGAAACAAACACACTCTTAGAAACGAAGGGACAGTTCTGATATACTGGTTTGCAAAGCAACATAAATGTCGCAATGATTGCAAAAACCAAGCAATCAGGATCGTGAAAACCAAGCGGTCAAAGTGGCTAGTCATGGATGTTTAAAGAATTTGGGTCTTGGGAACCAGGACTCCTGCCCTTGGAGGGAATCTAAGACCAACGGAATTGCGGAATTCTAGAGGCGGTTCCCGATGAATTGGGAAGCCCACAACGTACCGCTAGAGCGGTCGGTGTGTGGTAGTTCACTGGCAATTATCTTGACAGAGCTAGGTGGGCAGTGCCCACCCAACTTCTAAATCAAGCTTCAATTACAACCCGCAAATTGCCGCGTTTTTTGGCAACGCGACAGGCAGTGGTATTGCCGGAACGCTCAAATTCCAAATCCAGCAGGGTTGGCCCGACTCTCAAGTTTTGCAGCGCTAGACGATTAATCGACTCAGGCAAAGCGGGGTCAATTATCCGCAAGCAGTTATTGGGAGCATCAGGCACCAGATTCACCATCATTTGCAGCAACTGGAAGATACTGCCAGTTGCCCAAGCTTGAGGAGAACAAGCGACGGGATATTTGACCGTAGTGTTATCTTCTGTGCGTTCGTAGCCGCAGAAGAGTTCTGGCGGTCGTTGATAGGGTTGCTGTAAAGTCATATCAATTAAGGCTTTGGCAAGTTCCAGCGCTTGATCGATTAGACCGAGCGATCGCACCCCCATCGCCACCATTGCATTGTCGTGAGGCCAAACAGAACCGACGTGATAGCCCATCGGATTATAAGCCGGTGACAAACTACTGAGCGTGCGAATCCCCCAGCCGTTGAACATATCCGGTGCCCGTAGCCGTTCTGCCACGCTATAAGCTTTTTCCGGTGTCAGGATGCCCAAATACAGACAGTGACCGGGGTTAGAAGTAATACTGTCAACCTGCTTGCCGTCGCCATCCAAAGCCAAGGCACAGAAGTCTTCCTCTGCCATCCAAAAATCCCGATTGAAGCGATTCTTCAAATCTCTCGCCTCATCTTGCCACCTGTCCGCTAAATCAAGGCGCTTCTTCATTCGGGCAATTTCTGCCAGACGGATTTTGGCAGCATAGACATAAGCTTGCACTTCACAAAGAGCGATCGCGCCCATCGCCATCTGCCCTTTGCGATTCACAATACAGTCGCCAGAGTCTTTCCACCCCTGATTCGCCAGACCCCGCTTAGATTGGCGTTGGTAGCTGAGGTAGCCAGTTTCCTTGCTGTTGCGGTCAATCCAATCCATAGCCCCCAAAGCATTAGGCCACAGTAGCTCCAGGGTTTCCCGATCCGCTGTCCAGGCAAAGTGTTCCGCATACAGCATTAACCACAGCGGTGTCGCATCTACGGTGCCGTAATAAGGCGTATGGGGAATTTCTTCACAACGAGCCATTTCACCCAAACGCAGCTCGTGCAAAATCTTCCCAGGCTGCTCATCGCGCCACTCATTCTCTGTCTTCCCTTGGTATTCAGCCAAGACAGTTAGGGTTTCGCGGGCAATTGTCGGGTCGAGCATCAGCGTTTGCGACGCCGCAATAATCGAGTCGCGCCCAAACAGCGTCGAAAACCAAGGCACCCCAGCGGAGAGTACCTTGCCTTTGCCAAAAGACTGGCGCAGTAAATAAGTATCCTGCTCGGCTCGCTCGATCGCTCGATTAAACGTGTTTTTGTCTGAGCGAATTCCGGTTACGTGTTGACGCCACTCTTGCTGCTCCGATAACTCTGCGGCTCTAGCCTGTACCAACGTTACTGGGACAGATACCCTAGAAGTGGGACGGTTATTGGTACGCATTTGCAGCCGATAGCCCAGTTTTTGGGTTTCGTGGGAATCCATCTCTAGCTGCCAAACCGCCGTATAACCGCTGAGAGTGTCTGGCTGGCGATGAACAAACTCAATGTGAGATTCCATTACAGAGCCATCCAGCCCTTGATAAGCGAGCGTCATTTCTTGCTTTTCTGGTTCTGCGGCTTGACATTTAGGCACGGCTCGTAAAAGCTGTCCCTTGTTTTTTCGACCATATCCCCGGACTACAAATAAGTCCACAAAATCCGCATCAAAGCTGAGACTAAGTTGAAAGCGAATGGAACTGGTGCTGTAGTTGGAAACTGTTAATTCTTCAAACAGCGCTCCATTTAGGACAATTTCCCGGTTAATTCCGATGGTGTCGGCTCTCAGGGGCGCAAAGTCAAAAATTGCCCCGCCGTCTATTTGCGCCTCTGGCTCTAATTTATCGCCTCCCTCTAATCGCTCTCCTCCATCCATGCTGGGATTGGTACACAGAACGGAAAGGGCAAATCCTTTGTCAGCTGTGCTACTGAGCAAGACGGGGGGGCGTCCGTTAATTTGCAGTTCCAGGCGACTGAGGAACCGCGTATCGGCACAGAACAGCCCCATGCTGGCATTCATGTCATCGCCTAAACACCCAGCAATGTTGCCTAGGGTGTCGGTGACTAAAAACAGGTCATTATCTTTAATCGTGAGAGTCGGTTGGGGGCGATCGCCAAGAACGCAAGCCCACTCAGGAATGGGCAGCTCTTGTGCGGGAACAAAGGTTTTTCCGTCCAGTTCAAGAATATCCGGTGCCATGAATCAGGTTTCTGCTCAAGAATACAGGGTCTTTGTGAGGCTTTGATGGGGGTCACACAATCTAATTTAAAACCTTACCTATCGCTACTGATATTCAGTAGGGGATCGAGGTTCCGACAAATGTGACCTTATTTATACTTCTACAAATCTAATCACCGATCCGCTCTATTGTTCGGAGAGAACAAAATTTCCGATTTTTTTCCAGCTCTCCGGCTGCGGACGGATTTTTCCTTCGCTCAACCTGGTCAATCGTGCCCTTTGCCGGGATGACGGCGTTAAAAGGAAATTCAACAATACACCCTGCATTATATAGTACGCTCTATTTAAAGGATTATGTTGCACAATTTCCTGGCTTAAAAGTTTCTGCGATCGAGCAGCATCTCGTATAATAGGTTGCTCTAAAAATTAAGGAGGTTCGCATCTGATGGGAGTAGAGGCGCTGGAAATAGAAGCATTACAAATACTGGTAGAGTCGCTGATCTCCTATAAAGGACGGCTGGTTGGAACTCCAGCAGCTCATACTTACAAAAGAGATAAAAATGAAATTAATATCCAGAAAAAAGTTAGTAAAGATACGCTTAATTATGACCAAGTTTTTATCCGAGATTTTGTTCCTGTAGCACTTTTATTTTTGGTTAAAGGTGAATTTTCTATTCAACTTGATGACAAAAAAGAAGTAACAATCAACGGCAAGGAAATAGTCAAAAACTTTCTAGAAGTAACCTTAGAACTACACCAGCAAGAAAGAACTGAAACTTTTTTGAATACGGGTCGAGTTTTAATGCCAGCCAGCTTCAAAATTCTTAAGAATAAGAAGGGAAAAGAACACCTAGAACCCGATTTTGGTCAGCACGCGATCGCTAGAGTCACGCCAGTTGATTCCAGTCTCTGGTGGATTATCCTGTTGCGGGCTTATTGGAAAGCAACGGGAAACACCTCTTTAGTCCATCAAGTCGACTTCCAAGAAGCAATCCGGTTAATTCTGGAACTCTGCTTTAGCGATCGCTTCGATCGAGAACCCACTCTCTTAGTTCCCGATGGAGCTTGTATGATTGACCGTCGGATGGGCATCTATGGATACCCTCTAGAAATCCAAGTTCTATTCTACGCTGCCTTGCGTGCTGCTGATGAGCTACTCGATCGCAAAAATCACAACAATAAAGATATTCTCTCAGCGGTACAGAAACGATTGGGTTCTCTGGCTAACCATATTCGGACTGAGTATTGGATGGATATGGATCGTTTAAATCAAACCTATCAGTACAATGTTGAAGAATATGGGGCAACTGCTATCAACAAATACAATATCTATGCCGCATCCATTCCTTATGCTAATTTAGACGATTGGCTGCCAGAAGACGGGGGTTATTTAGTCGGGAATATTGGCCCATCGCAGATGGATTTCCGATTCTTTTCGGTGGGTAACTTGATGGCAATTGTTTGTTCCTTAGTTACCAAGCCTCAGTCCGAAAAAATTATGAATCTTATCGAAAAACGAGATAAAGAGCTAATTGGACAAATGCCTTTTAAAATCTCTTACGCAGCCATAGAAGACGAAGACTGGAGAATTTTGACAGGTTGCGATCCTAAAAATAGTCCTTGGTCATATCACAATGGGGGCAGTTGGCCCGTTTTGATGTGGATGTGGGCAGCCGCTGCTCGAAAAGTGGGTCAAGAAGCAAAAGAAGAGGAATATATACAGTTCGCCAAAGCAGCAATTGAAAAAGCTGGAAAACGTTTGCAAAAAGAAGAGTGGCCTGAATATTATGATGGGAAAAGCGGTCACTTGATTGGCAGGGAAGCGAGAAGGCATCAAACCTGGACTTGTGCCGGGTATTTATTAGCAAAAGAATTGATGACGCCCTCTGGTTTAGATCCCCTAGAATTAATCAAATTTAAGGAAAAAACTTATCCCAAAAATTAGCAATTTCCTAGTTTTTTCCTCATTCCGGATTCCCCAGCAGTGCCATTTGGTAAGCTCGTTCATACTCATCCACCATCGTCTTGACGCTAAAGCGACTCAAAACGTAGTCTCGGCACGTCTGGCGGTTTAAGGTCATTGCCTCTGGAACTGCGTCAATCATTTCTTGCAGAGAGTGGCAAACAAATCCACTCTTGCCATGCGCGATGACTTCTGGCACCGAACCCATCGCCATTCCAACCACCGGCGTCCCCGTTGCCATCGATTCAATCATTACCAAGCCAAATGGTTCGCGCCAGGTAATCGGGAACAGCGTCACTGTGGCACCTCCTAGTAACTGCACCTTTTCTTCGTGAGAAACTTCACCCAGATACTGGATTTGTTCGCCATCAATCAATGGTTTTATCTGTTCCTGGAAATAAACCTTGTCCACTGAGTCAACCTTACCAGCCATTTTCAAAGGATAGCCGCTGGCACGAGCAATTTTTATCGCTCCTTCCGGACCTTTTTCTGGGGAGATGCGCCCCACAAAGGCTAGATATGGCGGTTCAACTGCTTTTTCCTGGAAGGAATATACCACTGGGTCAATGCCGTTGTAGACCGTATGGATGTAATTTAAACCGAGTCGGGGTTCCCTCTGAGCTTCACTGATACTGATATAAGGCTCCCATGCAAATTGCCGGAATAGTTTCTCATTATCCGGTGTAAAAATGCCGTGTGTAGTGTGTACGGTTGGCGTCTTCACAAAAGTAGTATAGGGCAGAGCTGCACAGCCGATGTGGGAGTGAATAATATCAAAGTGATGCGCCTGTTGATAGACCTGAGAGAGCATCATTAACTCATAAAGTCCATGCTCTTTAATCTTTGGATCTAGGCGCAGCGCTTGGTTATGCACTGACTTGAGCTGAGCTTTTGTAATCGAGTCGCCAGAGGCGAATAATGTTACCTGATGACCGCGCCGAACTAATTCATCAGTTAATAAACTGACAATTAGTTCAATTCCGCCGTAGCGCAAAGGTGGCACTTGTTCCCACAGTGGCGCAATTTGGGCAATTCTCATAGGATAAACTGGAAGATGACAATCTTAAAAATTTTAGCTTAGTTTGCTCCGTTTAGAAACTAGATGCTTCTCCCGTTAGCGATATTTGTTGCGAATCGCATTGCGGATACTCCAGTACAAGTTACTCCACTCTTCTACGAAAGTTTTAAGCATTAGAAAGGCGAAGGCTATAATTCCTACTGTAATAGCAGCTGTTTTCAAAATGCTTATCTGGGCACCCGCTACTTTAAATATTCCCGCACAGACTAGAGCAATTATTACTCCAATTATTAGTGACTTTGCCGTTTTCAAAAGAATGGCTAGAATCACCATTAATATAGATTCTAATCCTGAAATCAAGACACTCATTGCTCTAACTAACTCTTTTCCATAATTTAAAAGTAACCAACTACTAATACCTAAAGCTGCACAAATTAGAATAACATTAAGTATCACCATTACCTTGCCATGATTACTTCTTAACTAAACATACTATGCTTGACTAAGGCTGAGAATGAAGAAAATACCTAAAAATTCCGAACTTCGACTAGCATTTAGCTAAAAACACATAGAAACTGAGGATTTACCTCACTATAGCAATCCTATTTTAGTTGTGAGATGCCAGCCCTTCAGATCCCCGACTTCTCTTACGAAGTCGGGGATCTCGCCTTCACGAATCATTTAGGACTGCTATATATCTATAAAATTGTCGTGGTTTTTCAGTTTTAAACGAGAGGCGATCGCTACCTTGGCAGCTGAGCTAGCAGTCATTTATGCAGAAGTAGAAAGGGGCTGATGTGTTTGAGCATTCTGGGGACGCTGACTGGTTACAACCATCCGCATCGTTGCTGGGGGTGCTAAGGTAACGCCACGACGGACAGGTTTAACGGGACGTTTATCAGTTAGAGCCAGTTGATAACGAGAGAGGATCGTAGCCAGTACCAATTTCATTTCAAACAAGGCAAATGCCATGCCGATACAGCGACGGTTGCTGCCACCAAAGGGCAAATATTCATAAGGAGAAAATTGCCGTTCCAGAAAGCGTTCTGGCTTGAAACAATTTGCTTGGGGGTAGATATCCTCGCGGTGATGGAGCAGATAAATACAGGCAGTAAGCACTGTACCGGCATCAAATTGATAGTCCATCAGCTGCACTGGCGATCGCGCAATTCGACCGAAAGTAAATATCGCCACTGGGTAAATTCGCAACGTTTCCGAGCAAACAGCGTTGAGGTAGGGAAGTTTAGAAATGGCGCTGACATCTGAAACATCCCCAACACTATCCAGCTCCTGAAGAAGCTTGTCATGTACCTCTGGTTGACGGTGTATCCAATACAACGCCCAAGCGATCGCTGAAGCTGTGGTTTCGTGACCCGCAAACAGGAGGGTCATTAACTCATCGCGCAATTCCTCATCGGTCATCGGTTGCCCGTCAGCATCCCGCGCCGACATCAGCAGCGTCAGGATATCTGCCCGATCCGGCTCGAATTGCTCCCGGCGTTGCTGAATCTCAGCGTAAATGAGTTGATCAATTTGCTGTCGTTGGCGAAGAAAATTTCCCCAAGGACTCCAAGAACCCAAATCTCGTTGGAGTGATGGAAAAAACAGGACGGCGGACGAGAGGGGAGAACTCACCGCATCCAGCATCGAAGTGAGGAGTTCCTTGAGTTGCTGGAAACGCTGACCCTCATTGATGCCAAAGACAGCGGCTAAGATGGTTTGCAGAGAAATCTCTTGCGTGGTAGCCCGAATTGGGAAGGGTTTGCCAATCGTCAGCCGACTCATGACTTCCTCGGTAATGTCACAAATCAACTTGCCGTAAGCTCGCATTCGTTCCCCGTGAAAGGGGGGTGTCAATAGCTGTCGCTGGCGCTGGTGGCGATCGCCATCCAGTAATACCAGAGATTGGTCGCCCAGAAAAGGTTGTAAAATCTTATTCCCACTACCGCTGTTAAACTGTCTGGGATCTGCCGTTAACAGCTCCTCAATTCCTTGCGGGTGAGTTATGAGTACATACGGGGGAAAGCGACCCCAGCGGGCTGTGAAGCAGTCACCATAAGCTTTAACAGATGTTTCTAGGTACTGCACAGGCTGGGAAATCCATTGGAGTAGTTGCAGGAATTTTGGCGTCTGCGGCCCATCAGGCAGTGTCATGGCGTTTTTCCTTTTATCGATCGCAAAACTAAGCTAGCAGAGGCAGGGGTGCGATCGCTGCAATCTGAGGCGAAAACTTTCCACTACAAGATAATTTGGCGTCAGCGTTTAGAGGACAGTTTCAAAGAGTGAGATCCTCAGCCTTCAGTCGTAAAAGTAGATAAATCGCATCCTGTCTAAAATCTAGCCGGGTGATGATTTGGCGTTTTCAGCAAGTCAGTAAAGTACTGAGGGTACTCTTTTCAAATATGCGATCGCTAAGTCTATGCTCCAAGTCCTATTCCCTCCTGTATCTATTTATATTCTTAACCTGCTGGTTATTGGTCTACTCCTGCTGATGGTTACTTTGGGATCGAGCTGGATTAAACGATTACCCCTCTCCTATGCCATCATTTACCTGCTCGTGGGTATCTTCTTAGGGCAATACGGGCTTAAGTTAATTCACATACGACCTGATGCCGAGTTTCTGGAACGACTGACGGAATTTGTGGTGATTGTCTCCGTCTTTGGCTGCGGTCTGAAGATGAATCGCCCACTCAGATTAAGGGCTTGGAATACAACGGTGCGGTTGATTGGATTTCTGATGCCGATTTCAATTTTTGCGATCGCTGCTGTTGGTCATTGGTTTTTAAAAATGGATTGGGGGCCAGCTATTTTACTCGGTGCAATTCTCGCGCCAACCGATCCCGTCTTGGCTTCAGAAGTTCAGATGGGGGATATAAAAGATAAAGATGAGCTGCGCTTTGGTTTGACTTCGGAAGGCGGTTTAAACGATGCGCTAGCTTTTCCGTTTGTTTATTTCGGGATTCACGCCTTAAAAGATAACAACTGGGATAACTGGTTTAAACAATGGGTGGCGGTTGATTTACTTTGGGCGATCGCAGCTGGCATCGTCATGGGAATTATCGCCGCAAAAATCGTTGTTTGGATCGACCAGCAACTGCAACGTTTCCGACCTGTCGATGAATTGATGGAGGATTTTGTTGCTCTGAGTACGATTTTGATCGCCTATTCCTTGACAGAAATTGTCAACGGCTATGGCTTTTTGGCGGTTTTTGTGGCTGGAGTATTCGTTCAGCGGAGTTACCAAGATCCAGAAAAGAAAATTTCTCAATTTGAATTCACCGAACAACTTGAGAAACTACTGGAAGTCGCGACAATTTTGCTCTTAGGAACGCTATTGCGATATGAGCCGATTCGCCAGTTTGGTGGTCAAGGCATCTTGGTGGCAGTCTTGTTGATTTTTTTGATTCGACCTTTGGGAGTTTGGATTAGCCTGCTCGGTCGTCGCTATCCCCCTGAAACCCGCTGGTTGTTTGGCTGGTTTGGCATTCGTGGTGTTGGTTCTTTATATTATCTTTCCTATGCCTTTGGCGAAGGTTTAAAAGATAGTTTGGGCGAACAGATTGCCTGGATTACTTACATCGTCATCGTGATTTCTGTATTTTTGCATGGGGTTAGTGCCACTCCTTTGATGAATTGGTACGAACACAATATCAAGAAAATAGGTAGGAAACAGAAACAAAAGGTTACTGCTGATTCTTGATAAGCCGTCAGACTGAATGCTGCTATAGCAATCCTAAATGATTTGCACTCTCCCTGTAGAGACGCGATGAATCGCGTCTCTACACTAAGGCGAATACTCGCGACTCGCGCACAACTTAAATAGGATTGCTATATACAAACAATTAGCCCACGCAGGCTAATTGTTTGTATTTGAGTAAGCGTAGGGAATGGTTGACTCACCTCTTGCATCAGTTGGATAGACTACCTAAAAAGGGTGTATTCATAAGTAGTTGCTTGAGGCTGAAAGGTGACACAATGGAGTGATTTCTGCCTGTGCAGTTCATTCGGCTGCAAAACCAAATTCAAGTTTTCCACAGCACCTTATTACTTATCAGACCTCGTTGCTTACAATCCTTTTGTAATGTTCCACCGTCGGAAATGGCTCGTAAAAATGGTGTAATAGCTGACACCATTTCTGATACTCCGGTGATTGTCGGAAACCAAGCGTGTGGTCTTCCAGTTTCGCCCAACGCACTAGCAAAATGTATTGGTTTTCAACTTCCAAACACCGATGTAGCTCATGGCTAATGTAGCCAGACATTGAGGAAATGATTGATGATGCTGTCGCGAAGGCTGCTTCAAATTCAGCAGCTATTCCAGGTTTAACCTTGAGAATTGCAACTTCCAGAATCATGCTTTAATTTCCAGCATTCTACTTTTTTATACCATACTTGACAACTGGTCAACATATAGCAATCCTATTTCAGATGTGAGATGCCAGCCCTTCAGATACCCGACTTCGTAAGAGTTGCCCTAGGAGTTCGCTTTTACGGATCATTTTGGAAACAATTTATTACCGATTACCAAATCCAAGGGTTTACAATTTAATTCGGCTTGTTGTTTAAGAATTGGTTGGGTTTTGCTTTAGCTTAACTACAATTATCGGAAAAATAATTGCTAATAGTAAAACCACAATTACTAAATATTCCTAAATCCCATGACTTTTGCCAATTACCCAATGACGGCGGAAGAAACGCGAAAGCGATGATTCTTCTAGGGACAAATAAATTGGACGACCGTGGGGACAGGTGCGAGGATGACGAGTTCGCTGCCATTGCTCTAAGAGAGTTTGCATCTGGAGCAAGCCGAGAGGAGTCCCGTTGCGGATGGCGGTGCGGCAGGCGATCGCTACTTGAGCGGCTTGCAAATCTCCACCCAAGCTGAGTTCCACGAGGGCATCTGCACAATCTTCTCGCTCTCGCAAGGGTGCGGGTGCCGTGCGAATCGCCCACAGTTGCTCGCCAAAAGGTTCAATATCTAAGTTGATATGTTCGAGTTGCTGAATCTGAGCGGCAGAGAGATGATTCAAGATGACGGGGGGTTCTAGGGGGACGAGTTGCCAAGCGTGGCACAACTGCTCGTACAAAACCCGTTCGTGGGCAATGTGCTGCTCCACCAACCACACCCCAGCCGGATGCTCTGCCACAATGTAGGTGTTGTGAACCTGGGCAACAGCTCGGAGTTCCATCAATCCGATCTCATCCGGTTTCTTTGCCTGAGTATCCGTTGGTTGCGATTGAAGGGAACGATTGACGCTGTAGGCACTTTTCGCTTCCGCTGCTTTGATGAGGCGGCTGACTCGCTCTGGGGTTTTTTCCAGAATCGTCCCCACATTTAGACGCAAGGCTTGCTCAATGGCTGATGTCACCTGCTCTTGCCAGTAATTGAGCTGGTTTAAGTAAATTTCTGTCTTGGCGGGATGGCGGTTCCAGTCTATTTGACTGGCACAGATGAAAAGATGGAGAAAACAGATCGGGTAGCGATCGCGCGGCAGAGTTCGCATTAAAGCGCCCAGGATCGTTTGCTCCAGTTCCGGCGACTTTACGTGCCGTCCATTCATTGCTACCCGCACCCAATCGGGACGGCGGCGATGGCATCTGTCTGGCAAGCCGAGTACCACCGTCAGGGTTGAGTTTTGAGTGGAGTTGCATTCTCCCCCACTTCCCGGCGCGTCGGCTCCTGTTTTTTCTGGAAGCGTTGGCACTTCCACCGTCAGATGCTGCAAATCACTCGGTCGGATTTCCCGGAGAATTTGAGGCAAAATCTGTTGCGCTGTCTTCCCAGGACTAATGGTGAACCATTGGCGGTCATTTTGCTGAACCTGCCAGGTGACATGAGGATGACAAAGCGCGATTTGCTGAATAGTCGCTTGCACTGCTCTGAGTTGTTGGGCGACGGAAGGCATTCCCTGACGCCGCGCCAACCAGTTGCCAAACAGATTAGAGACGGTGACAACGGTGCCGGGAGCGATCGCCACTGTCTCCACTTGCATGGATTCCCCGACTGAGTTATAAGCCACTCGCCAACCCTCACAACTTCCAGCAGAACGGCTAAAAATCTCCAATTCTGCTAAAGCTGCCAAACTGTGCAACGCCTCTCCCCGAAATCCCAGACTGCTAATTTTCCACAAGTCTTCCAAGGCGCGAATTTTGCTGGTGCTGTGGGCAGTTGCAGCTTGTTTCAGGTCTACCAAACCCATGCCGCAGCCATTGTCTGCTACTCGCACCCGCCACTGTTCCGGCGATAGGGAGACGCTGATGCGCGTTGCACCAGCGTCTAGGGCATTTTCCGCTAATTCCCGCACCACAGCAACCAGAGAGTCAATGACCTCTCCAGCGGCGATCAGATTGACTACCTCTGTCGGTAGAGTTTGAATACTAGATACCATGAGATCCAGTTTAGTTTAGGCAAGAGTCACTGTTTATTTGCAGCAATTTTGCCGGAAATATTTGTCGATAGGGATAGGAATTTTAACACTTTACTCTGCCTAAAGAAGGATTAATTAAATGTTCTTTCTAGAGAAAGAGAAGTTAAATATCAATTTTTGATTAAATTTCCTATGAACAGATCAATTAGAGTTTTTTTATGAGTGACATTCAAAACAACATTGAAGGCGCTAAAGACAAAGTGACAAACAGCGTTGAAGGCGCTATCGATAAGGTTTCAGAGAGCGTTTCCAAGGTAAAACAAGCCATTCCAGACATTACTCCCACCCCACCGGAAATGAAAACGCAGTCCAGCGTTAATGACCTCAAATCCCGTCTGGAATGGGGCGAACCAGCTTTAACAATTCTTGATGTGCGCGATCGCGGCGCATTCAACGACGGACACATCATGGGAGCCATGCCCATGCCGATGGATGAATTAGTAGAGCGCGCTAAAGCTAGCCTTCAGCCCGCCCGCGATATCTACGTCTATGGCGACAGTGACACCGAAACCTCTAGCGCGGCTTCCGAACTCCGCTCGGCTGGGTTCCATTCCGTGGCTGAACTCAAAGGCGGTCTTCCCGCATGGAAAGCCATCGGCGGTCCTACAGAAGGGGCTTCAGAATCCCAAAATCCCCCAGGAGCAGCGGGATACAATCCCGTCTCCGCAACAAAAAATCAGCTACAAAAGTAGATTTAGCGAGTTGTCAGACGGCTGAGTGTTGTCCAATAGTGAGCCGCTTCCCACGGGTTAAACCTCAAAGCCTCGATGTCACCCAATTTTATCGGCTGTTGTGGCATGGGTGGTCTGATCCCTAGCGCGGCAATAACTTGGTACCCTACAGCTCTTGCCAGCATTGGCGGCACGGCGTTTCCAATTTGTCGAAACCCGTGCCATTTTGTTGTATGGAAGCGGAACCAGTCAGGAAAAGAGTGCAGTCGCGCCGCCTCGCGTACCGAAATCACTCTAGGATAAGTTGGATGAATCGGACGGGGAGAGGTGTAGCGACCGCATCCAGAACCCGTACCGGCTCGTAAGGTATGGGACAGATGATCCCAATTCAACCGTCGAAAGCGACTCACCGATTCTAGTTGTCCGGGCAGTGTTTTATCGAACCGTTCAATCGAAGTTGCCGTGTGTTGGGTTCGCAGAGAGCTAGTTAATAGATGAGGATTGACAAGCCTGGGATAGGCGAAATTATTCGGTTCGGGTGCGATACTGATTAAGTGCAGTGCATAGATGCTGGCTAATGTCTGCATCTGCTCTAGTTGTGCAGGCTGTAGCAGGACTTCATCGGTTGTCAGGAGTTCGGGAAAATCATCTAGATTGGGGAGATCGGCGATCGCATCCTTCACTGTCACTCTAAAAGATAAAGCGTGCAGGATAAAAGGATTTTTCTTCTTGCCTCTTTTCTTTGGCAAGGAAGTATCGGGGGTTATCTCAACGTGCTTACCTGCGACTAAAGGATAGGACAAAGGCACTTCCCCCGCACGAGTTCCCAATAAAAACAGCCTTTTCCGATTCTGCGGCACCCCAAAATCTGCCGCGTTCAACACCTGCACGGGTTCGGTGATGTGGTATTGAACTGATTTAAACTCACTCTTGAGTCGCTCCAGATAAATCGCGTGTTCTTTCTGAGCAATGCCGGGTACGTTCTCCATGAGAAAGTAACGGGGTTGCAGTTCAATGACTAAGCGGCAAAAATGCAACACTAGGTCGTTGCGCTCATCGTCGAGACGCCGCTTGCCCATTAAAGAGAACCCTTGACAAGGTGGTCCCCCAATTGCTAAATCAATTTCACCATTCCAGGCAGGTGCGGGTGGGGAAACCCCAACCCAACCCTTGTGCAATGCCCATCTCTGTACCGCCTTTCTAATCGCCTCACCGGATAGCGTCCTCGCATCTGCACACAAAACCTCGGTATGGGGAAAGTTAAAGGCGTGAACGGCTGCGTGAACGGGGTCAACCTCAACTGCCACCGCTACATCAAACCCAGCCTGCTCAATCCCCAGAGAAAATCCACCCGCACCCGCAAATAAATCGACCGCAACCGGACGGCGATAGAAATGAACCATCCCCATACAGGTGTTCTGACTTGGTAGGGAATTTGTATTCTATCGTCAGTCTCTTTCATCGAAAAAATTTTTCCAGTCTCTTGACGGCTTTGTATTATATTTGTAGTATATAAGAGTATCTAATTTTGAAGCCATCTGCTAGTAGCTCTGGAAGCGCAACCTACGCTTTTAGGCGACCTGATTTTATATCAAAAAGCAGACTGCGCTTATATTTTTCCGCTCCGCGCCCGGATGAGTGAAGCATACACACATAAGGGTTCTGGTTGTCGTGGGTTCAAATCCCATTATCTCCATTTGGAGATATAGCTCAGTGGTAGAGCATCAGAAAAAGTGAAACGGCAAAGCCCGACTTGCGCGGAGCTTATAATTTCCAATTCTTCAAGCGTTCACCTCGTATCCAAACCGAGAAAGCATCTTCGCTTCTGTCCGCCAGAGACTGAAGTCTCACAGCTTAAACTCAAGTCCGTTGAAACGGACTCAAGAAAATGATTATTAGTCGGTTTTAACCGACTTTAGC